>JBBACY010000010.1:0-87244 GCA_041656735.1 Bacteroidales bacterium
ATCAAGTTCTAAATGTAATGGCGAGGTAGCTCAGCTGGTTAGAGCGTCCCGATTGTAAATCGGGAAGGTCGGCGCTGAGGTTATCAAGTTCTAAATGTAATGGCGAGGTAGCTCAGCTGGTTAGAGCGTCCCGATTGTAAATCGGGAAGGTCGGCGCTGAGGTTATCAAGTTCTAAATGTAATGGCGAGGTAGCTCAGCTGGTTAGAGCTTCCCGATTGTAAATCGGGAAGGTCGGCGCTGAGGTTATCAAGTTCTAAATGTAATGGCGAGGTAGCTCAGCTGGTTAGAGCGCGTGATTCATAATCACGAGGTCGGCGGTTCAAGCCCGCCTCTCGCTACAAAAGCAAAAACCACTTACAGAAATTACTTGTAAGTGGTTTTTTGCTTTCTATTTAATTTATCACTCAACTTTTCATTTTAAGGTATGCCCTACTTTACATACATACTTGAAAGCCAAATGAATGGTCGTTACTACGTGGGCAGCTGCGAGGACGTGGCTGTTAGGCTTAAGCGGCATAACGACGGCGCAACACCCTCAACAAAACCCTATAGACCCTGGTGCGTGGTGTGGGTAGAGCAGCACGACAGCAAAACAGATGCGCTCAAACGGGAGCGCGAAATTAAGCGGATGAAAAGTCGGCAGTACATAGAACGACTTATAGCGGGTAATGGATAAAGATAGATGTTGCGCATTGGGTTAGAGCGTCCCGATTTACAATCGGGAAGGTCGGCGGTTCAAGCCCGCCTCTCGCTACAAAAGCAAAAACCTCTTACAAGTAATTTCTGTAAGAGGATTTTTAAACTTTCCAACTTTCACTTACTACTACATCACAAGATTAGCGAACGGCAACTTACCGTATTTATCAACAAACTCTTTTAGTAAGCTATATTCAAGCTCTCTGGGGTCTTCCTCTGGTAGTTCTTTCCAGCAAAACAGTAGCTCGTTGGAGTTTTCGAGTTGCCAGATTAATCGACCGCCAAAATGACCAATATCTTCGCCCTGACCGAACTGAAAAAACTGACCTAGACGAGATTTTAGTGTTGCCGAGCTGCCCTCTTTTCCTGCTTTGCCTATGTAAAGCACCACAGTGTCGTTAACCCAGTGGTCTGCTAATTCGGTAATGGGTAAATTGGGGTTTTTGCCCTTAAAATAGCCACCACTACCCTTTTCGAGAAACTGGGGAGGTGTATTAGAAGTATAAAGCACCATATAAACACCTCTACTTGAAGGCATCAAAGTATGGTCGGATAAAAATTTTCGCATCCTGCCGAATCCACTAAATCCAGCTTCCTTAAGACCCTCTATGCTGTTAAAATCCATATTATTTGTTTGTGTTAATGAAAAGTTGAATCTAATTTTGGTTTTTATAAACTAGAAAACACCCTCGAATTAGAGCGTTTTTAGTTACAACTCATAGGTCAAAGTTAGCGTTTTTGAATTTAGTTATAACAAAATGGGAATTGTACGTTGGCGTAGAGTAAACCCAAAGCGTTAATCGTTTGGTTATAAGAACACCATAAATATACAAAGTTTATTTTAGTCAATAAAAATATTCTCTACAATATATGAATTAACATCACTGCTGTCCCACGAGTTCTCTCGTGCGGCGTTTATGCAAAAAAATGTTCCACTTAAAATTCGGTTTTCACACAACAGGAATTTTGTGGTAGCATAAAAAACCTTTACTATATTTGTAGGTATTGACAGCAATAACCTAACAACTTCCGTATGTCTCCCTTTTTGCAGATGGTTGCCAACGACTTAATTACACGATACGGCAACGATATATCAAATGTAACGCTTGTGTTTCCTAGTCGTAGGGCTGGATTATTCTTTAATACGCACCTAGCTAAACTAATAAAGAGCCCCATTTGGTCGCCTACCGTTAGCACAATAAACGAGCTAATGCAGCAAGTTGCCAACCTAACCGTAGACGACAGAATTAAGTTAGTAAGCAAGTTATACCATATATACAACAAGGCAAAAGGTGGAAACGAACCCTTTGAAACGTTTTACTTTTGGGGCGAGGTTATGCTATCGGATTTCGACCAAATTGACAAATATTTAGTTGACCCCAAGCAGATTTTTACTAATATAAAGGATATAAAAGATATTGAGGAGCAGTTTGGCGGCTTAACTCCCGAGCAAACCGAAGCGCTTCGCGACTATTTAGGCGTAATGCACGAGGGGCAAGTATCGGAACTGCGCGAGAGCTACCTTAGCGTTTGGGGAATGCTAATGGATATTTACCAAGAATTTAAGGCACAGCTTAATTCCGAAAACATTGCATACGAGGGTATGGTTTACCGTAAGGCTGCTGAAATACTCGCCGATGAAAACTCACTACCAAACCTACCAAAACCAATTGTCTTTATTGGGTTTAACGCGCTAAACGAGTGCGAGAAAGCGCTGTTTCGTCGTTGTAAACGCGATGGTAGTGCACTGTTTTACTGGGATTACAATCCAACTTTTGTTGATAATCCTCGTCACGAAGCGGGACTATTCATCCGCGAAAACCTTGTAACTTTTCCCAACGCTCTGCCACGTGAACTATTTGAAATTTCAAAGGGCGATGTAAAAACCGTAAAAATGGTAGCTGCCCCATCCTCTGTTGCCCAAGCCAAACTGGTTCCTAAAATACTAAACGAGATGGCTATTACGGGAGCTCAAATGGATGTGTCAACAGCAATTATCTTCCCAAAAGAAAATATACTACTACCCACGTTACAAGCAATTCCACCCGAAATTGAGTCGTTAAATATTACAATGGGCTACCCCATAAAAGAGACCCCCGCATTTAACCTTGCCGAGTTTTTAGTAAGACTTCAAATTAACGCACATCGCAATAGCGAAGGGGTGCTCCGTTTTTACCATCGTGATGTGCTTGCACTGCTTAACCACCCATACATAAGACTTTGCGACCCTGAGAATTCAGCTAGCACCGTATCGGCAATTAAACAGAGAAACAGAATTTACCCCAATGAGGGCGAGCTTGGAAAATCGGAGCTGTTTAAAACAATATTTACTGCGCATCAGCCTAACAGCAGCTTAACCGAATACCTGCTAAACATTTGTCAGAGTATTGCCAAAACGCTGGCAAACAAGCTTGAGGATACTGAAAACCAAAAACAAAGGATGGATTTGGAGTTTCTGTATACGTTACATAAAAGTTTAACACGCTTGGGAAGCGTTGTAGCCGATTTTAGTTTTGAGGTTACTCCTAAAGTTTATATCCAGCTACTTCGTAAGGTTTTTGCTCAAGAACGGGTATCGTTTACTGGCGAGCCACTTGAGGGGCTTCAGATAATGGGTTTTTTGGAAACCCGAACCCTCGATTTTGAGAATATCATTATTATGTCGTTCAACGATGATGTGCTGCCAGGGCGTAACCATCCTGTATCTTTTATAACGCCCTCGTTGCGAGTTGCGTTTGGTTTACCCGACTTTAAGCATCACGATGCCGTTTACGCATACTACTTTTACCGCCTGCTAACTAGGGCGAAAAATATTTACCTCGTGTATAGCAGTCGTGCCGAGGGCTTATCCAGCGGAGAAAAGAGCCGCTATGGCCTTCAGCTTGAAATGGAGCAAATGGTGGGGCAAACCAAAACAATAAGTGTTGGCTACAACCTATCGCTAACCCCACCCCTACCCATTACCGTTGAAAAAACAACCGATGTTATTAGCAGTCTTCTTAAAAGATTAACCCGAAAAGATGACAACGTAACCCTGTCGCCAAGCGGGCTAACCAGCTACCTTTCGTGTACCCTACGGTTTTACTTTAGGTATGCTGTGGGCATTAACGAGGACGATGAAATAACCGAAGAGGTTGGTGCTCTGGAATTTGGGCAAATTATTCACAATACAATGGAAGAACTGTACAGGGAGTTTGCTGGAAAAATGGTTAGTGCCGAGATGGTAAAATCCATTGCAAGTAAACCTAATAATATTGAGGACACCCTTGACCAAGTTTTTCGCGAAATATTTTTAAAAGATGAGAAAGCAAAAACCGAGAATCTGTCTGGCAGAAACTTACTGGCTCGCAATGCGTTGCTTTACACCATTCGCAAAATGTTGCAGGTTGATGAAAACAGAGCCCCTTTCAAGTTAATTAGCCACGAGCAAGAGGTATACATTAACCTAAAACTTGAAGATTCTTCCACGGTAAGCGAGGTTAAACTAGGAGGATTTATTGACCGAATTGAGCAAATTGAGGGTACTATTTGGAGCATCGATTACAAAACGGGTAGACATCAGGGTAAAGGCAAATTCAGTGAGGTTGCTGAGCTATTTAACCCTAGTATGGTTGATAAACGCAAGGAGGTTTTTCAAACCTTTTGCTATAGCCTTGCGCTGGGTGAAATTTACCTCAATACTCCCATAAAGCCAGCCCTTTGGTTTGTTAAAGCCACCAAAACGGCCGACGACTTTTCCATAAACCAAACCCAAAACCGCAAGTATATTCCTGTTAATGATTTCAACATTTTCAAGGAGGAGTTTCTGCAAGGGTTAACTAGCCTAATTACAGAAATTTTTGACATATCAATCCCGTTTACCCAAACTTGCGATACCGATAAATGCAGAACCTGCCCATATAAAGCAATATGTGCAAGAGAGTAACTGTTTAAAGCACAGGAAGAGAATCTAAAAAATTTCAAATAAATCGATTTAGATGAGTAAAAGCAAACTGGCTATCTCTAATCAAATTAAAATATTGTTAGTTTAGGCCTAAATTCGGTATTCAGACAGGAATTAGGTAGGCTGATATGATATGACAAATCAAACCGAACAGCACGAACACATGGAATATAGCGTGTATAAACTCATGTTTGGCTAAAGCATAGAAGAACGAACCTGCAATATAAAATACACCACCAGCTATCACCCAATACAAAACAGAAAGGCAATCTTTTGCCAAACAAACATCAATCAGGGGTTTAATGGCAATGAGGACACACATACCCATAAGGACATATGAGGCCGTTTTGAGGTTATTATTAGCCTTGAGTTTGCCAAAATTTAGTCCTATACCAATTATGGCAAAAAGCCAGATAAAGACAAAAAGCCCATAACCCCATAGACCTTCATTTCGTAACAATATTAATGTAAGAGGTGAATAGCTTGCCGCAATAAGCACATAGATATTTCCGTGGTCAAAATGACGCAAAATAGATTTTAATTTTGGTTTCTGTACGTAATGATATATAGTGGAAGATAGCATGCAGGCTAGCATACCAAATCCATAAATTGAATAAGCCAAAACCGCCCACCCATTATTTGCCGCAATAGATTTATGCAGCAATACAACAGTAGCCGAAGCCGCAATTAATACTCCAATAGCATGGGTTAAGTAATTAGCCTTTTCTTCACGTATGCTATAAATTTTTAACTCCTGCATAATTTGACTTAAAAAATATATTGGCAAAAATATGATTTATTTGAAAACCAGGGGTGCTTTTTGCCTGCACCCAAATAACCTGCAGCGACATATTTTTTTCGTTCCGATACGAGTTTTATCGCAGTTTAAACAAAAGTCTAACATAATTTTTTTTACGCAAAAACCTATTCATACCTCAAAGCCTCAATTGGGTCAAGTTTTGAGGCTTTAACAGCTGGCAAATATCCTGAAACTACGCCAACCACAAAACAAAGAATTACCCCAGTGGCAATCCAAAACCAAGGAATAATAAAAGCGCTGTGTGAGGCTAACGAAATAATGTTGCCAACTAAAATACCTAAAACAATACCCAAAGCACCACCCATTTGGCAAATAACAATAGCTTCGAATAGGAATTGTTGCTTTATGGCCGATGATTTTGCCCCAATAGCCTTTCGGGTGCCAATTTCACGGGTTCGTTCGGATACCGCAACAAGCATAATATTTACAAGACCCACTGCCGCACCAATTAAGGTAATTATACCTATAAGGGTGGCTGCAATGGTAACAAACTTTATATTGTCGAGAAGCATTTTAGCTAGCGAATCGCTTTTTTCTATGTTAAAGTCCGATTCATCGCGAGCATTCAAATTCCTAATAATTCGGAAAACACCTTCGGCCTCAGAAACAGCGTATTCGAGATGAAGAGAGTTGTGAGGCTTAATATTAATGGTGTAGTCCATATTTGGTCTAGAGAAATACGTTGCCACATTCTGAACAGGAAGTAAAATTGACTGGTCCGGACCGCCACCAAAGGCATCGCCTTTCGATTTTATAACGCCAATAACTCTATATTTTCCGCTACCCACACTAATAAGCTTATCCAAAGGGTCCTCGTTTTTCTCAAAAAGCTGACTTACAACATTCTTACCAATAACCGCTACAGGCCATCCGTTCTCATCCTCGTAGGCCGAGAAGGTTCGACCTTTCTCAATATCCAACCCTGCAGTTTCAAAATACCCCATACTAACCCCACTAACCGAAACATTTGGATTCGTTTTCTTTGATAAGTACTTTGCGGTTGCTCCGCCACTAGCCCTAATTGAGAGCGAAACGGTAGCAGGAAAATTGAATTGTTCAATAAAATCTTTCGCCTGCCTATAGTTAATATGCTGATGATTAAGTGTTCTATGTCTTTTATTACCTATCTGAACATTCATTCCACGACTCCCGATGCTAAAGGTGTTAGCACCCATCATAGTAAATTCATCATTTATACTCATTTTAATTGAGTCGATGGCCGTTAGTATTCCAACAAGCGCCATAATTCCTAAAGCAATAATAAGAATAGTAAGTATTGAACGAAGTCTGTTTGACCGAACTGCAGCAAACGCTACCTTGAGGTTTTCAATAAATAGAGAAAATGTTTTCATTAAATGGGGTATTATAAAAGTATGACCAAAGATACTATAAATTTTAAAGCTGTATTGCACTTCAAACTGTTAAGAGATATGAAAACTATTGGTAAAGTTTAACCAATACAACAAGTCAAACCCCTATTTTAGCAGTCAAAATAGTTTAACTTTGTATCAAAAAGAATGGATATTAAGGATAGAATTCTCGCTTTTACCCAGCTGGGCACCAAAATACTAACGGATGAACAGAAACCGGAAACCATAGAGTTTTGGGAGGCAGTGAATATGGCGCACCAACAAAACCCTTGGTTTACCCCAGCATTTTGCGAGTACGCAATTAAGTCGATAGCCACACACTGGCTAACCGAGCAGAGCCTTAACCAATGGGTAGCGCTATATCCAAAGCGTGCTTTTAACCCAAAATTTGAAAAGAGAGTTGGCATTGTTATGGCGGGTAATATTCCGTTTGTGGGTTTTCACGATATCCTTTGCGTGCTAATGGCAGGGCATAAACTTGTAGGAAAAATCTCATCGAAAGATGCTGGGCTTACGCAAATCCTACTAAAACTGCTTTTATCTATTGAGCCTCGTTTTAAAGATTACATAACCATTACCGAAGAACGGCTTGAAAATTTTGATGCCGTTATTGCGACTGGCAGTAATAATACATCACGATACTTCGATTATTACTTTGCAAAATATCCCAACATAATTCGGAAAAATAGGCAAAGTATTGCCATTATAACGGGTAATGAAACCGCAGAGCAGTTTAAAGGCTTAGCTTCCGATATCTTTTCCTATTTCGGGCTTGGCTGTCGTAACGTGTCGAAATTATTAATACCCAAGGACTATGATTTAACCCCGCTAATTGACAACTTTTTAGAATTTAAAAGCCTTGTAAATCATCATAAATACGCCAATAACTACGAGTATTACCGAGCAATATTTTTAATGAATCAGATTGAGCACCTCGATTCGGGTTTTGCCCTTTTAAAACCCGACGAGAGCTTGGGTAGCCCCGTTGGGGTAATTTACTATCAACATTACAGCGATATAAACGTTGTAAACGAATACATTGACAGGCATAACGAGCAGCTGCAATGCATCGTTTCGTCGAATTTAAGCATACCAAATAGCATTGGCTTTGGACAAACACAAAACCCATTACTTACAGATTATGCCGATGGTATTGACACCATTAATTTTTTAGCAAGCTTAAATATTTAGTTTTGGGTAAAACATTTTTTTTATTTTTAATATGTTGCTTATTTTGCACAAAACCAAAAAGCCTATGATTTATAAATTTAGAATGATTTCGGGAGCCGAAAAAGTGTTTCTACGCGAGTACGAAATACCCAGCAGTTACACCTTTTTTAGTTTCCATAAATTCATACAAGACGATTTGGGTTTTGATTCGGACCAGCTAGCCTCTTTCTTTATAACCGATGAGAATTGGAATAAGGGACTTGAACTAACCCTTATTGATATGGAGAACGATGCGGGACTTGCTGCAATTCCAATGGAGTCGGTTAAACTGAGCGATTTATTGAAGAAAAAGAAGGATAGATGCCTTTACGTTTTCGATATTTTTACTGACCGTTGTTTTTTTATTGAGCTAGCTGAAATAACCGAGCCTGCTGAGGACAAAGATTACCCCTATTGTAAAGTATCGGTGGGGGCTCCGCCCGAACAGCTAGAGTTAGGAGACATATCAATTATTGATGATTTTGACGAGGATAACTTTGATGAAATAACCAACGAAATTGATATTGAGAGCCTTGATTCGGAAGATTACGCAGACGAAGATTACTATTAAATAGAACACATTTAACTTGCCAAACAAGTATCTCATAATCCTTATTGGTCCAACGGGAGTTGGAAAAACAGCCACCAGCCTTTCTATATCGCAGCATTTTAATGCGCCCATAATTTCGGCCGATTCGCGACAGTTTTTTAAGGAGATGCGTATTGGCACTGCTGCCCCCACTCAGAGCCAGCTTTCGGCAGCACAGCACCACCTGATTGGACATAAATCTATTTCGGAAAGGTACAGCTGCGGAATGTTTGAAACGGAGGCACTTAAAATTCTCGAAGATATTTACCTTACCCAAGATGTGGCTATGCTTGTGGGCGGGTCAATGCTCTACATTGATGCGGTTTGCAAAGGCATCGACGATTTTCCCACACCCGACCCAGAGCTGCGAAGAATGCTTGAAAAGCAGCTAAAAGATGAGGGTATTGAAAGTGTTAGAGCGCAGCTAAAGTTACTCGACCCAGAACATTACGACAGGGTTGATTTAAAAAACTCGCAACGTATGCTAAAGGCTTTGGAGGTGTGTTTGCAAACGGGTAGAACCTATAGCAGTTTCCGAACTAATCCACAGAAAGAGCGGCCCTTTAAAACCCTAAAAATTGGACTAAATCGCCCCCGCAACGAGCTGTATTTACAAATTAATGCTCGGGTTGACCAAATGGTAAGTGATGGTCTTATTGATGAGGCCAAATCACTATACCCCCAACGTCATCAAAATGCCCTAAAAACAGTGGGCTATCGCGAAATATTCGATTTCATTGATGGCAAAATATCTCAAGAAAAAGCCATTGAACTTATTAAGCGCAACTCACGCCACTACGCCAAACGACAACTTACTTGGTGGGGTCGTGATAACGAAATTGCGTGGTTTCACCCTGATGAACACAAAGATATTATTGAGCATATCTGTAATACTATCAAACCGTAAAGGGAATACACCAAAAACCCTTCGCTCTTAAACAAAAAAATAACGTAAAGTCTAGGTCTTAAGGGAGGTTGGGATTAGATTTTAGTACTATTTCGATTCCCATAACAATATTCGGGCAGCCTTCTCAAATGATGATATTGCTTAGTATGAAGTAAGTATGAACAAAATTTACCTACTTTTACTTAAAATATAAATAATCTAAACATCTAATCCTTATGGATATATTAATTAGTCAAGGCTTAAGAACTATTCTTGGAATTGTTCTTGGATACTTTATACTAAGGGCACTATTTAAGGACTCTTTGATAATGAAAGTTGGAATTATAATTGTTGCAATCATTCTGCTCATTGGCATAAATGTTCGTATTGAAGAGGCAGGTTTTATCAACAAGTATGTCAGTCTAATTATTAGTACAGCTATTGGTATTATTGCAATATACATTACCAACAGAGACATTAGAAAACCTTTTCAGGCATCCATTCGAAAAATTGAGGAGATGGCCAAAGGAAATTTGAATATTTCAATTGAGGATACCCATAAAAAGAATGAGATTGGAGCGCTAAACAGAGCATTAGAAAACTTCATAAAGGAATTGAGCCATATCATCAACAAAGTGCAGGATAGTACAGAAGCCTTGTCTGATTCGGCCCAAAGTCTAAGTGCAACTTCCGAAGAATTATCTCAGGGCGCTAACGAGCAAGCAGCATCGGTAGAAGAAGTTTCATCAAGTATGGATCAAATTATTATGAATATTGAGAGCAACAATGCTCATACTAAGCAAACAGAGGTTATTGCAAATGCATCATCGTCGAGCATAAAACAAGTAAGTTCGACTACTCAAGAAAGTTTAACCTCGGTGCGTAATATATTCGATAAAATTGGAATTATTAACGATATAGCCTTTCAAACAAATATTTTGGCACTAAATGCTGCCGTTGAAGCTGCCCGGGCGGGCGAGCATGGTAGAGGTTTTGCCGTGGTGGCTGCAGAGGTGCGTAAGTTGGCAGAAAAGAGCAAGATTGCCGCAGATGAAATAGTAAATTTAGCCCAGAATACCGTATCTATTACTGAAAATGCCGGTAAATTAATGGTAAGTATTATACCCGAAATTGAAAAGACAGCAGGGTTAACTCAAGAAATTTCAGCTGCTAACTTGGAACAAACCAATGGTGCAAATCAAGTGAATATAGCTATCCAGCAGCTAAACTCTATAGCTCAGCAAAATGCGAGTGCATCTGTAAAAATGGCAAGTAATTCTGAGAATTTGGTTGACCAAGCTGCTGAGCTAAAAGATGTATTATTGTTCTTTAAAATTTAACTATAATTAGAATAGATAAATTCAATCAACAAAGTTTCTAATAAGACTAGATTCTCGTAATTACTAAATATTTATGCAGCCTATTTGGATAGGAACTTTGTAGCAGTTTTTGCTAATTTGCAGTAAATACCTCAAACGAGAACCCTTCGAGTTCAACACTTATCGCCATATCGTCAACAGAGTAGGTTGCACCAAAATTATCTATAAACTTTAGTACTGAAAAACGCTCTGGAAAGGGAATGTTTATTTCAACCTTTTCACTTGAATTGTTAAAAACAACCACAACCACATTATCCATATAGCATCGGGCGTAGGCGTAAAGTTTTTCATCCACCAAAAGCGGCTCGAAAGCACCATAATTCAGCGCCATATTTGAGCTGCGTAGAGCGGTAAGTTTTTTTGTAATACCAATGGTTTCCTGCTCATTACGATTTAAGTTGTCGAACTGCATCATCTTGCGATTATCGGGATCATTACCGCCGGGCTGACCAAACTCATCACCCTGATATATTGTGGGAACACCCGGAATAGTTAGGTTAAATGCGTTAAACATTTGCAGTTTTTTGTAGCCAATGGCATTACCCACACCAATCTCTCTGGTCCACCCAGCAAACTTAGCATCCTCATCGAAAGAGATAGCACCGCCAGCATAGGAGATAAAACGTCCTTTGTCGTGGTTGCCACTAATAATTCCCATTAGGTTATTCCATCCGTAATAGCTAAAACCCTCAATAAGCTTGCTATTGAGATTAACGAACGGCGCATCGGTACGGGCAAAGGTTGCTGAAGCCGCATCAAAAACATTAAAATCAAACTGTGCGTTAAGCATACCACTGCCAATGTAGCTCGAAATAAGCTCGTGGCTACCATAGGTTTCACCTATTTGATAAATAGTACGATTAGGCTCTACGTTCTCCTTAATTTTTCGAGTAAGAGTGCGCCAAAAAACTTCGGGGATATGTTTGGTCGCATCATGGCGGAAGCCATCAAACTTATACTGGGTAACCCAAAATAACGCCGAGTCGGTCATTGGTTCATAAACCTCGGGGCGCTCCAAGTCGAGCGTAGGCATAAATGTGTCAAACCACGTGGTTAACCTGTGCTCATCCCATTTCTCGGTATTCATTGTACCATCAGGTAAATAAAGGGGTGTTGCCCAATCGGGATGATCGCGATACAATGGATGCTCCTTATGTACGTGGTTGGCCACATAATCGAGAATAACATTCATATCGTGTTTATGTGCCTCAGTCAACAAACGATGCACATCATCGGAGGTACCAAATCTAAAGTCAACTTTTGATGAGGATATTGGCCAGTATCCGTGGTAACCCGAAAATTTTGTGTGGGGATTGGGGTATAAGCCATAGGCTCCCAACGGGTTTTGAATTATGGGCGAAATCCAAATGGTACTTATGCCTAAAGAATCAAAATATCCATCAATAATCTTTTGAGTAACACCTTCAATATCGCCTCCATAATAGTTAGCCTTTGGGAGTATCTCTGGGTCATCAACAGGAAAATCGTTGTTTGGGTTGGCATTATTAAAACGGTCAACCATAAGCGAGTACATTATCTGCGTATGCAAATTGGTGCGATTTAATTGCGCGGTAGATGTAACAGCACAACGCCCCTTAAGCGGAATAAGCAAATCGTTCGATTCGCCCTCACCGTTATATGCCCAAACACGAATATACGAACCTTGTAAACCATTGGCATTGGCAGGAATGGTAATGGTTGCTCCCGTATCGGTTAAGAAAACAAAATTATGGCTAAGACGATAGTTTTCCCAAAACACGAATAGCTCATCAACCTTTTTCTCGAAACCAATGAATATTTCCTCTTTATTACAACCCTCGGAATAGATAAAGGGTAATAAGTCAGGGTTACTCTCCCCTACTCGTAAAATTGAGTTAACACCTCCTATATTATTATCTTCCGTATCGGGATTAGCTGGATCAAGCATCCATTTACCATCAACCACAACCTGATATTGGTATTTGCCCGGATTCAGCAGCAAGCTTGTTTTCCACTCACCGTTTTCATTCTGAAGATTAGTTTTAGCTGGATTCCAATCGTTTATTTGCCCAGCAAGCTGCACCGTTTTGGGTTGCTTGCCCTGTGGTTTAAAGGTAATTTCCACGGGTAGCTTACGGCTTTTTCTCATTAGTAACGAGTAGCAGCCCCCATTAGACCAGACCTTTAGTTCAGAGAGTTTTGCAATAGTCTCATTTTGAGATATTAGCCTTACCTTTTTCTTATCTGCCGACATAAACACATCGAAATTTGAAGGGGCAACAATCGAATCGATGCGCGTAACATCCATAAAGTAATCCTCAAGAATTATTTCGGTTTCATCACCGGCAAGTTGAATAACCGATGCCAACCCATAAACCTCGGATGCTTTGGTATAGTATGGAATAACCTCGTTATTACCACACGATGCAAACAGTAATGCAATAAAAACTAATTGTATACGGTTCATAGTATTTTATTTTTTAGAATGAAAACATAGCTTGTCGCTAACAACGGGTATGGCAAACAATTTCTAACACATTCAGTCGATAATGATTACCGCATTTATTGGGTTTAGTTTTCTTCTGTAATAAACTAACATTCAAATAATTATTAAAGTTTATGTTAATGTCGTTTAG
The DNA here is from genome assembly GCA_041656735.1 of Bacteroidales bacterium. Taxonomy (GTDB): domain Bacteria; phylum Bacteroidota; class Bacteroidia; order Bacteroidales; family Tenuifilaceae; genus Perlabentimonas. The sequence continues at coordinate 13,509 of JBBACY010000010.1, forward strand.
TTAAGAATGTCGGCTTAGCCAGACCGTCGTTACCCTGAGCATTTTACAGAAGAAACAAGCTATTTATTCAGTTCAATAATCATAGCCGAACGAGGCGAAAGCTGAATTTTATCAAGGTTCTCAAGTTTCTTACCAGTAACAATATCCTTTCCGCTACTAAATGACGAAAGAAACTCGTTGAATCGGCTGGTCTTTAATAGCTTGGGCTGGTATCCATTATGCAGTATTACCATTACGGTTTGCTCATCGTTCTGACGGAAGTACACGTATACCTCGTTCTCGGGTAAGAACTGAACTAACTTGCCATTGTGCACAGCGGTGGCCGTTTTGCGCCACTGGAGCAAGGTGCTCATATAATTCCACGCTTCGTTCTCCTTTTTTGTACGCCCTTCGGCAGTATATGCCGAGCGCTTATGGTCGGGCCACCCGCCCAGAAACTCCTGTCGCAAAACACCATGCCCATTGGCATCGTCACCATCCATAAGTATCTCTGTTCCATAGTATATTTGCGGAATACCCCGGGTTGTAAGCAGGAAAGCCATACCTAGTTTATAACGACCAATGGCCATATCCTTACGCTTCATAAAGCGGGAAACGTCATGGTTATCAGAAAAAATCAAGATATTGCTCAAGTTGGAATATAGAAAATCGTGAGCCAAAATTTCGTAAAGACGATGTAAGCCAGTATCCCAGCCTTCTTTTTCATCAAAAGCACTATTTATTGCGTAGCAAAGCGGAAAATCCATAACCGTTGGGATGCCCGAATCAAAACCATCGTGGTTTAATGCGCCAGTTTGCCAGTATGCAACCCATGCCGGATAGTTTATCCACGTTTCGGCAACAATATTAAAGTTTGGGTACTCATCCATAACAGCGCGTGTCCAGTGAGCCATAAACTCCTTATCGGGGTACGGATGGGTATCCATCCTAATGCCATCGAGGTTTGCATACTCAACCCACCATATACTATTCTGAATTAGATACTTAGCAAGGTATGGATTTCGCTGGTTTAAATCGGGCATATGGGTATCGAACCAGCCGTCGTACATAAGTTTTTTGTCGGCATCGGATGCGTGGGGGTCGAAACTAACAGGTATTCGATAGTTTGTACGAGTGAATTCGGGCCACTGATTTACCCAATCATCCATAGGAAGATCTTCAATAAACCAATGTTTGCTGCCACAGTGATTGAAAATCATATCCTTAATAATTTTCAAACCTTTATCATGTGCCATATCAACCAATAGCTTGTATAGCTTATTGCTACCAAACCGCCTATCAACGTTGTAAAAATCGGTAATGGCATACTGATGATACGACTGCCAAGGCTGGTTACTCTCCAGCACAGGGTTTATCCAAATAGCGGTCATTCCCAACTCTTTTATATAATCAAGGTTATTGATTATCCCCTGTATATCGCCACCGTGGCGGGCATAAAGATCGTTGCGATCGAGTTTATCTTCCATGCCCTCAAAAGAGTCGTTAGTAGGATCGCCATTGGCAAACCGATCGGGAAACAGTAGGTACATAGCATCAGAGGCATCGAACCCATTGCGCTGAGCCGACTCGTTGTGCCTACTATTTAATGTATAAGAATATGTTAAAGTCTTTTTATTGGGAAGTGTAAAGAGAATCTCAAATATCCCCGGAGCTGTATTTTCGTTAATTTCTAAATTTACAAAAAGATAGTTTGGATTTTGCACCCTATCAAAACTAGTTAGGATAACTCCTGGGTACGAAATACTAACCACTGCTTCGCCAATTTGCTCACCATAAACCATGAGTTGGAGTTGTTGGTTCTTCATCCCAACCCACCACGAAGGAGGCTCTACCCTATTTACAGTTTGCGCACCAACACAACTCATTATTGCTAAAAATATGATAGTTACAAAAAAATTCTTCATAAAAAAGATATAAAAAAACCCTTCAGGATAAGATAACTTGCTCCTGAAGGGTTAGTAAAAAGATTATCCCCTGTTAACGCAGTTCAGATCGTGAAATGAGATTTTTAACCTCTCAATTATACTCTCCCCTCCCTTACGAAGCCATACTCGTGGGTCATAATATTTTTTATTCGGATTATGGTCACCTTCGGGGTTTCCAATTTGTCCCTGAAGAAAATCGAACTTACTGGCAGAGTAATTACGAATGCCATCCCAAAAAGCCCACTGTAAATCGGTATCAAGGTTCATTTTGATAACTCCATAGCTTATTGCCTTTTCAATTTTATCCTTCTCGGATCCGCTGCCACCATGAAATACAAAATTAACTGGCTTCTTATCAGTATTAAACTTTTTTTGAATATACTCCTGCGAATCTCTTAAAATATCGGGGCTAAGCACAACGTTTCCGGGTTTATAAACCCCGTGTACATTACCAAAAGAGGCGGCAATGGTGAAATTTGGACTAATTTTCATTAGTTGCTCATAAGCATACGAAACCTCTTCGGGCTTAGTGTAAAGTTTTGAGGTATCAACATTCGTGTTATCAACACCATCCTCTTCGCCTCCCGTTACTCCCAATTCAATTTCTAGAGTCATCCCTATTTTCGCCATACGCTTAAGGTATTTGGCTGATATCTCGATGTTCTCCTTTAAAGTTTCTTCGGAAAGGTCGAGCATATGCGAGCTATATAGGGGTTTACCTGTTTCTGCGAAATGTTTTTCGCCCGCATCTAAAAGGCCATCAATCCATGGTAAAAGTTTTTTGGCAGCATGGTCGGTATGCATTATTACTGGAACACCGTATGCCTCGGCCATAATTTGAACGTGTTTGGCTGCTGAGATACCGCCAAGAATTGCTGCATTTTGGTCGGTATTTGACAACCCTTTACCTGCATAAAATGCTGCACCCCCATTTGATAGTTGAATTATTACTGGCGATTTCATTTCTCGGGCTGTTTCTAATACCGAGTTAATGGTGTCGGTTCCAGTTACGTTTACGGCTGGTAACGCCCAACCTTCAGCTTTTGCAACTGCAAAAACTTCTTGTACCTGTTTTCCGGTTAGCACTCCGGCTTTAAATCTTTTCATAGTATTAGTAGTTGGTTCAAACATTAATAAATTAGCGCAAATCAACAGACTCTAATCCTGTGTTACTGGTGGCTCATCCATTTTCTGATTATAGTAACGCTTCAAACGGATTCGAATCTGAAAATATCTTAGTATGCCAAAAATACCAAAAATTATGCTAAGAAATATGGCCACGTATCCAATCCATCGTAATTGGGCAAAATCTTGAAGTTGCAAAAAGGCAATTCCACCAAGTAACATATAGAGTGATGTTCTGGTATAAGATAGCAAAGTTCGCTCATTGGCCAATTTTGTTCGTTCAAGCGCAAGATAATCTCTTAGAATTATTTCTTCTTTATTACTATAAATGTGTTTGAACAACCCCGGTTTTTTTATCATTTTAAAACTAAGTATTACTTATGGCAGAACTTAACTTATTTTGCAATTTTAATGTTCGATTTTGAGGTTATGGTTTGGGTTTCATTATGTACGATAACCGAAAGCGAGGGCCCCGACTCATTTGTAATAACTATATCGCTATCGTTAACCATTACCTTTAAAATATTTTCTCTAAACCAAACCTTGAAACTATACGATTTCCATTGCTTTGGAATTAATGGGTTAAAAACAAGCATATTGTTTCGCACCCTCATTCCGCCAAACCCTTCAACAATTGACATCCAGGTCCCAGCCATACTGGTAATATGAAGCCCTTCCCGCGCCTCATGGTTGTAGTCGTCCAAATCCAAACGGGCGGTTCGCAAGTACATTTCGTACGCCTTTTCTATGTCGCCAATAAGAGCAGCCTGAACAGAGTGCACACAGGGCGACAGAGAGGATTCATGCACTGTACGAGGTTCGTAAAACTCAAAGTTACGACGAATGGTATTAATATCAAATCTATCTTCAAGAAAATACAACCCCTGCAAAACATCGGCTTGTTTAATGAAGCAAGAGCGAAGTATACGATCCCAACTCCATTTCTGGTTAATTGGCCTGTGCTTCGGCTCAAGGTCTTTAACAAGAATTTGCTCCTTGTCCATATATCCTTCCTGCTGAAGGAAAACACCTAGCTTCTCATCAATTGGGAAAAACATTTTCTCGCGTATCTCTCTCCATTGGGCAAGTTCTCCCTCCTCATTGAACGATATTTTTTGAACTAAAGCCTTGTATCTATCAGGATCTGTTTGTTTTACATAGCCAATCACCTCATCGCTATATTCCAAGCACCACGTAGCCATTAAATTGGTATGCCAGTTATTGTTAATATTATTTTCGTACTCATTGGGACCTGTAACGCCCAGCATCACATATTTGCCCTTTTCTTCCGAAAAATTAACTCGTTGAGCCCAGAATCGAGCAATGGCTATTAGCAACTCAAGCCCAAAGTGCACTAAGTAGTTCTTATCGCCAGTATAACGAACATAGTTGTATACGGCAAAAGCAATGGCACCATTGCGATGAATTTCCTGAAATGTAATCTCCCACTCGTTGTGGCACTCCTCGCCATTCATAGTTACCATAGGGAAAAGCGCAGCCCCATCTGTAAATCCTAATTTCTCAGCGTTTTCAATAGCTTTCGCTAGGTGCTTATACCTATATATAAGCAACTGACGGGCAACTTTTTGTCCGTGGGTACTCATATAAAACGGTAAGCAGTATGCCTCGGTGTCCCAATAGGTTGAGCCACCGTATTTTTCGCCAGTAAACCCTTTGGGACCAATATTTAACCGCTCATCTTTCCCTGTGTATGTTTGACTAAGTTGAAAGATATTGAATCGAATGGCCTGCTGAGCCGCCACATCACCTTCGATGGTTATATCGCTATGCGCCCAAATATCAGTCCAAGCGTGAGCCTGCTCTTCGAGCATTTTAACAAACCCTTTTGCGGTTGCCTTAACTAGTAACTCTTGCAGAGTCTTCGAAAAAGTACCTGGCGTATAATTAAGGCTCGACACTATGGCGGCATATTTGTATACGACTAGCTCATCACCTGCACTTATATTACATTGCACTTGTGAGCCAACGTACATATCTTGACTCTTAACGCTGGGGTCAATATCTAGCCTTTGCGAATTTAGGTAAATATCATAATGCATGGCGTGCCCAACATAAAAATCGAGTTTTTTTGTTTTAGTAATAATATAGGCCTGATTGGATATTGATTTCTGCTCCACCTCGACCCAAAATTTTTCGTCGTAATTCGAATCCTGATTACTTACATCGGCATCGAGGTATGGTTTAATCGTAAGGTTTACATTTGCCGAAAGCGACTTGATACTGTATCGAATTGCCCCAATTTCAGTATCAACAATACTTAAAAATCGTTTAGCAGAAACCGCTATTTTAATACCCGAGGGCATTTCGCAAATAAATGAGCGTTCAAGAAACCCATCTCTCATATTTAAAACTCTGCGAAATTCATCGATAGAGCAAAGGGCTAAATCAAGTTGTTCCCCATTAATCTCAACGTCTATTCCAATCCAGTTAGTAGAGTTTATAACCTTTGCAAAATACTCGGGATAGCCATTCTTCCACCAACCCACACGAGTTTTATCTGGATAGTACACACCAGCCACATAGCTTCCTTGTAATGATGAGCCGCTGTACTTCTCCTCAAAATTTGCACGCTGCCCTGTGGCGCCATTGCCAATGCTGAAAATGCTCTCCGACACCATAGCGTTTTCAGGGCTAAACCCTTCTTCAATTATGCACCACTCATCGTGCTTTAGGTATGAATTCATATAGTTATTATTTACGAATAATTATGTGGTTGTTAAATAAAAGTATGAGCAATGAACTATTTTACGTCATCCTTATCGGTTACAAACATTACCATAATTGCTCCAATTATCATTGATACGCCACCGAGAATAAGCGAGTAAATTGCCTCACCATTAAACACTGTTCCAACAAAAAAACCAAGTATACTAGCAGCTAAAATTTGTGGAATTACTATAAAGAAGTTAAATATCCCCATATACGTTCCCATTTTGTTTGATGGCAAAGAACCTGTAAGAATAGCATACGGCATTGACAGAATACTTGCCCATGCTAAACCAACGCCCAGCATTGATACGATAAGCATAGTAGGGTTTGTAATAAAGAATATGGAGATTAGCCCAATTCCACCTGCCACCAACGATATTGCGTGGGTAATTTTTCGGCTTGTATACTTTGCAATAAACACCAGTAAAAAAGCCATTATTGCCGCAAAACCATTGTATGTTGCAAAGGCAATACCTACCCAATTTGCTCCTTTATTATACTCATTGGAGATAACAATAAAACGTTCAAACAGTTCACTATCAATGCCATAAATGTTTTCGTAGTGAATTTCTTTGATTTCAGGGTCAACATTTCCTTCTTTCAGAAAAAGAGTAACTAAACGCAAAGGAACGGCAACCTCAACACGTTTGTCAGTAAAACTTCTTTCAACTTTATCAATTTCATGATCAAGGACTGAGAATTTAAAATCAGCGGCTTTAGCATTGGAATCGGTTAAAAGTCGTTGTTGCTCAATTTTTAGCTGGTTTAACTCCGATTGTGATATTTTCATATCGTAAATATGGCTTGTAACCCCTGCGGTGGTGTAAATCCACATAGCAAAAAGCGCAAACCAGCTAAAAAACTGCACCACTGCAAGTTGCCCCATAGTTTTGGGCATATTAAAGAGGTCGTTTATAACCACTACAAGACCACCGCTATGTTTACCCGATTTTTTTAAGAATCCAACAATTAGCTGTATAATACCAAAGGCAACAATGCCCACAGTTACAATAAAAAGTTTAGGATCTAAGCTGAAATACCAAACTCCAATCGACAGAATAATGCCCGCTATAAGCCATATAACGCTATGCTTAAGGAAAGTGATTGCCGAGAGTTCTTTGTGGCTAATAATGGAGTTGGAGCCTGTTTTCTCTCTAACCGTTGCTTGTTCAGCCTCTTCGAAGGCTTTTAGCTCCTGGGGCGAGTACTCCTTAGTTTTAATAACCGTCCAAACTACCGAGCTAATAAAAGCAATTGCACCCAAGTAAAACGACCACTTAACCGAAGGCGGAACATGCCCCTCAGGCGCAGTGTTAGCCACACCAAACCATTCGGTTAGGATATATGGCAAAGCCGAGGCTACCACAGCACCAGTACCAATAAAGAAACTTTGCATGGCGAACCCTTTTGTGCGCTGTTCGCTGGGAAGCATATCGCCTACGAATGCTCTAAAAGGCTCCATTGATATGTTTATAGATGCGTCTAAAATCCATAGCATACCGGCAGCAACCCAAAGTACGGGTGAGTTTGGCATAAAAAGCAAGCCCAATGATGCTAAAATTGCACCAACTAAAAAGAATGGTCGTCGCCTACCCAGTCGGCCCCAAGTATTATCGCTCATATGGCCAATTATTGGCTGTATAATAAGCCCTGTAACGGGTGCAGCTATCCAAAGTATGGGAATGGCATCGATGTCTGCGCCAAGAGTTTCGAAAATTCGGCTAACATTAGCGTTTTGCAGAGCGTACCCAAACTGGATACCAAGGAATCCAAAACTCATATTCCATATCTGCCAAAATGATAAACGAGGTCGTTTAGTCATCACGATATAATATTTTAGTTATTATGATATAGAAATACTCTTCCAGAGAAACTGGAATACTAGGAAAGACAACTTTGTAGCTAGTCAAATATAAGGTGAAAAACTTTTCTCTGCAAATTTTTTTTGCTTTGAATTTACTTCAAACTAGCTGATTATACTGCAAAACATTGTTTCAATCGATTACGGCTCAAGTAATTTATTTTATTTTTTTCAATAAAACTCGTTGGTTTACAAAACGGTGTAAATGCTCATTTACCTAGCCCGTATAAATACAGTAACTTATCCTAAATATATAGAATAGAAGTTACAGGGGTTACGAATAGGTAACCCCGACGAAGTAATGAGAAAATAATTTAAGAATACTTTTTAGGTAAATGCGAATTAACGCTTCTTGGTTGTTTCCCTAACAATAAGAGTTGTTGGTAAAACCTCGATACGCGGTTCAATTGATTTACCTGCATCTATACGAGAAATAAGCATCTCCATAGCCTTTTCGCCCATAGTAAAACCTGGTTGCGAAACCGTTGTAAGGGTTGGCTCTACCATTTCGGACATGTAATCATTTCCAAAACCTATTACCGAAACATCCTCGGGCACTTTTATGTTATTTCTTGCCAAAATTTTAATTACACCAGCAGCAGTAAAATCATTTACAGTAAAAACAGCATCAAAGTTAACGCCTGAATCTATAATTTTTTGGGTCTCAATAATTGCATTTTCAAAATTATCGCATTGTAATATAAGCGACTCGTCAATTACAACACCATTCCTTTTATGGGCATCAATATACCCCTTAAGTCGGTTCTGCCCAATTAGCCTATTTTGCGGCCCCGCAAAATGCAAAATGCGCCTGCGCCCTTCAACAATTAAATATTGGGTTGCCTGAAAAGCTCCATCGTAATCGTTCATAAGAACTCTATCAGCTTCCATCCCTTCAACCATTCGATCAAAGAAAACAACAGGAACCCCCTCGTCAAAGAATTCTTGCAAATGCGTATAATCGTCCGTAGTTTTAGAAACGGATATTAGTAGGCCATCAATAATGCTATTTCGAAATGTATTACAAACCTCCACCTCTTTTTTAAAGTCCTCACTCGACTGGCTAAACATTACGCTGTACCCATGTTCTTGGGCAACATTCTCGATACCACTAATAACCGATGAAAAGAAATAGTGTACTATTTCAGGCACAACAACCCCTATAACATTACTCTTTCGGCTCTTTAAGCTAAGCGCAATAGGATTTGGCCTATAGTGCATTTCCTTAGCCAATTGTTTTACCTTTTCAATGGTAGTCTTGCTGATATCGGGATGATCTTTTAAAGCTCTCGATACGGTTGAAGGACTGATATCGAGCAATCTAGCGATATCTTTAATTGTTACATTAGCTATCTTCATATGCTATAATATATAAGGGGTATTAGCTGATATTTTCAACTTTCATACTGTACCAAATATAATGATTAATACGCACTCAACAAACAATTTAATTTTTTTCTTGTTTTAACTTATGTAAAAGAATGCTAAACAAGCGTTTTACGGGCAATCGATTGCACATACGATTGTGAGTACGATTGCATTGATTTTTAGACGGCTAAGCTCGCTTAATATTTGATTTTACGCTAATAATGTGTTAAATTGTAGTGCACTTCGAAAGACGACATTGTAGCTAATTTGTTTTTAGAATGTACTTTACTAACTAAACCTATTTTACATGATGGGCCAAAGATATAAAGGAAGCATATTGCTTTTAACTTTCTCTTTGCTGTTTAGCCTAATGGCTTTATCGCAAGAGATTAAGGTAACCGGCAAGGTTACCGATGGCAGAGATAGTTCGCCCTTAATTGGTGTTAACATTGTGGTTAAAGGCACCACAATAGGTGTTGTAACCGATATTGATGGGTTGTACACTATTTTAGCACCAGCTGGCGCTACGCTGCAGTTCTCTTTTTTGGGTTACAAAACCATTGAAGAGCAGGTAGGAACACGCAATATTATAAACGTTACTCTAGCTGAAGCATACGAATCGCTTGAAGAAATTGTTGTTATAGGATACGGCACACAGAAAAAGAGCGACAGAACGGGTGCAGTTTCGCACATTAAGGCTGATGAGATGAACCAAGGTGTTTTGACTGACCCCATACAGGCACTCCAAAGTAAGGCCGCTGGCGTAATGGTTACAAAAAAAGGGGGCGACCCAAACTCAGGGTTCTCTATTAAAATCAGGGGCGCCACGGCTCTTATTACGGGCACAAGTCCATTGTATGTTGTAGATGGTATACCTGGTGTTGATCCGACTACAATTGCTCCCGAGGATATTGAATCCTTTAATATTCTGAAGGATGCTTCTGCTGCTGCTATATATGGCTCTAGAGGATCCAACGGTGTAATAATAATTACTACCAAAAGAGGGGATTTTAAAAAAGGTACTCAAATTGATTTTAACGCCTACCTCTCAACCGATTTTGTTGCAAACCGCCTAGATTTACTCTCAGCCGATCAGGTTCGAAAGTATGTTGCAGACAATAACCTTAACTTCAATGATGGTGGTGCTAACGTAAACTGGCAGGATGAGATTTACAGACCAGGCCAGTCGCAAAACTATAGTTTTGGATACTCAGGCGGTGATGAGACCAGCTCCTATCGCGTTTCTCTTTCACATAATGACTTTAAGGGCGTTGTAATTGGTACAAATAAAACCAGAACAATTGGTCGTATAAATGTTGATAAATCTGTGTTTGATGATAGACTTAAAATGCAAGCAGGTTTGTCTGGAACTGTTGAACAAAACGAATACATATCATATGGTGGCTGGGGTGCTAACGATATTTTATACCAAGCTTTCCAGCGTAATCCAACCGATCCGGTAAAAGACAGTGATGGTAATCTCTACGATTTTCAGAGAGGATTTAGCTACTGGAACCCTGTTAAGCTTGTTGATGATATTCAGAACGAGCGTGATGCTAAGCGCTATAACGGTTTCTTTAAAGCCGACCTGGAGATTATTAAAGGGTTAACTGCTGGTATTAACTTGGGTTACAATCGTAATGACAGCGAAAGTTTTTACTTTGAACCCTCAACTCTCAGGCTTGGAACCACCTCAGGCTTCGGCAGGAGGTCTTATGGCAATGCGGAGTCTAGAATTCTCGAGAGCACGGTTATGTATAAAAACAAATTTGCTGAAATGCACAACCTTGAAGTGGTTGGAGGGTACTCTTTTCAGGAAGATTTTTTTACAGGATTTGCTGCTCAAGGACAACAACCATTTCTAGATTACACCATGTCGCATGATTTATCTATTCTACAAAGTGTTAATCCTGGAGATATTACCTCATATAAATCTTCTAGCCGATTAATTTCATTCTTTGGAAGAGGTATGTACAACTACAACTCTAAATATTACCTTACAGCCACTGTTCGGCGAGACGGATCGTCGAAATTTGGTAAAAACAACGAGTGGGGTTGGTTCCCATCTGCATCAGTTATGTGGAATATAACTGGCGAAGATTTTATGGAAGATGTGGATATACTCAATAGCCTTAGGTTAAGAGCAGGATACGGTATAACTGGTAACCAAGAGATTGGTATTTATAACGACCTCTCATACTACCAATCGGCAGGGAATGCACCAAATCCTGAAACGGGTGAAGATGCCATTCTCTTTGAATTTGCACATACAGCAAACCCCGACCTTAAATGGGAGGAGAATGCCGAACTAAATATTGGACTAGACTTTGGACTTTTCAGAGACAGAATATCTGGTTCAATTGAATACTTTATGAAAAATACCTACGACTTACTTGGTAACTATTCCGTTCCAGTTCCGCCAAACCCTGTTCCACGAATTTGGGCTAATGTTGGTGAAATAGAGATTAAAGGTTTCGAATTTTTCATTCAAGCCTTCCCTGTTCGCTCAAGTAACTTCGAATGGAAAACATCATTAGTATTCTCAAGTTACAAACAAAACGTGAAATCGCTCTCGAACGATAAGTACGAATGGGCACAGCTCGAAGAGGGCTGGCTATCGGGACCAGGTTTGGTTGGCGACAGAAACTGGACACAAGTTGTAAGGCCAGGCACCCCTGTTGGCACTTGGTATATGCCAGAGTATGCAGGAATTTCGCCCGATGGTAAATTCCTTTTCTACAACGCAGAGGGTGGTATAACAAGGGACATTACGAAGGCCGAAAGGAGAGAAGTTGGAAGTGCACAACCCGATTTCGAGATGGGATGGTCTAACTACTTTACTTTCTACAAAAACTTTGATTTAAGTTTTAACCTTAGGGCTGTTTATGGCTTCCAAATATTCAACACCACTAAACTTATATTTGGTAACCCAATATGGCTGCCGGGTCAAAACGTACTTCAATCGGCTCTTGATGAGGCTGAAAGAGGTTTAGACGACAATCCAAAGCCAAGCAGTTATTACCTTGAAGATGGTTCTTTTATCCGTTTGGACAACATATCATTGGGATATAACTTCAAAAACGTTGCTGGCTTTAAAAACATTAGGGTGTACTTTGCTTCCAACAACTTGCTTACTTTAACTAAGTACACTGGTATTGACCCCGAGATCTCATTCGATGGATTATCATTCGGACTGGATCAGTTTAATGTTTACCCCAAAACCAGAACATTCACTTTTGGAGTTAACGTAACCTTATAATTACTAGAATTATGAAAAGAATACTAATTATAACAATAGCAATAATATCACTGGCCGGCTGCACCGATTTAGACGATGTGCTTTACGACAAAGTGCCTGCCGACGCATATACAGCTGACCCTGTACTTAAGATGATTCCTATCTATAAGCCTCTGCAAAATATGATTGATGATGGCGGAAATTGGTGGTTCGCTCAGGAGCTAACTGGCGATGGCGCTGTATGCCCCGTGCGTGGAGAGCACTGGGATGATGGAGGAAAATGGCGTGTACTGCATAGCCATGAATGGGATAATAACGTAGAAACCGTTAACCGAATGTGGGGAATTTTCTACGATGGGATTGTTCAAGCCAACAAGTTTATTGATGAGTTTGAACCACAAGCAGGTGAAGAGATCATTGACCTTGCTTTGGCTAAAGCAAAAATTATGCGAGCCTATTACTACTATCTCTTAATTGATAACTATGGCGATATTCCTTACGTTACATCGTATTTAAATGCAGAAGAAAGACCAAGTAAAACACCAAGAGCCGATATTTTTTACAGTATACTTGAGGAGATTGAAGATAATATTCTTCTACTTAACGAAGGAACATCAAAAACTGCTGTTACAAAAGGGATGGCAAACAGCCTTTTGGCTAAATTATACTTAAACCATGCCGTTTATACTGGCACCGTTAATCCAGCCTACTGGGTAAAAGCTGAAGATGCTTGTAATAATGTTATTAATTTGGGAGTGTACAGCCTTGAAAGCGCTCCGCTCGCTCCATTTATAACAAATAATGAAGCCTCACCTGAAAACATATTTGCTATTCCATTTGATGAGGATAACTATCAGGGCTTCAGATTACATATGCGTACATTACACTACAATAGCAACTTAACCTTCGATATGCTAGCAGGACCGTGGAGTGGCTTTGCAGCAACTGAGTTGCAAGTTGATCGATACGATGATAGTGACTTAAGGAAGAATGGCCTTTTAATTGGTCAGCAATACGACTCTAAAGGGAAAGAGATTACAGATCCCACTGCAAATGCTCCGCTGGTATTTACAAAACATATTCCTGCCCTTATTATGGATGCTGCATCCAATACCGATGCAGAAATACGTATGTCTGGTGCGCGCGTGGTAAAGTTTGAGGTAAAAAAAGGAGCAAAGGAAAACCTAAGCAATGATTTCCCTCTCTTCCGTTATGCCGACATTCTTATGATGAAAGCCGAAGCTCAACTCAGGCAGGGTTTAGCCGTAAATGTGGCTGGTATTAATGACATTAGAACACGAGCAGGGCTTACTGTTGACGGTGCGTGGGACAACTTGGATAATCTTTTGGAGGAACGTGCTCGTGAGATGTTCTGGGAGGGACATCGTAGGCAAGATATGATTCGATTTGGAAAATTTAACAAGGCATGGTGGGAAAAACAGGCAAATGGATCAGAATGGAATACATTCCCCATTCCCCAGTGGGTAGTAGATTCAAACCCCAACCTAGCAAATTAGCATGTTTCTTAATGATAATACAACATATACTTTTACTAACCATTTTTAACTAAACTTAAAGAACTATGAAAAACAATTCGTTTAAAAGCCTACTGAAACTATCGTGGCTAATGCTTGCAGCATTTTTAATGTTTGCATCCTGTTCTAAAGATGATCCAGTACCTGACCCAATCCTTTTAGAGGATGGTTTTTATGTATTTGGTGAAGGTACCGCAATGGCTGAATATGACTTCAAAGGATTAATGAAAGTTACTCGAAATGAAGTTATTCAAGAAGATAGAAGTGATCTTATTGAACTTTACATTGCAGTCAAAGGGGGTAGCGAAGGTTTCAATATTGCTCATGTTTCAGGAGGTAAGCCTGTTGTATACGGGCCTGGCAGTAATTTCAAAGAGATTACTGGAGAAGAATTGGATGGTGAAGAACCAACCGAAGGTTTATGGAAAGGGAATTACACCGAGTCTACTGCCCCTTTCATCGTTTCCGAAGATGGTCTATACCATGTTGTTATAGATACTGAACTACAGGTAGCTGCTATTGCAAAAGTTGTTTGGGGTGTTATTGGTGCAGCAACTCCAGGTGGCTGGTCAACAAGTACAGCTTTAGAAGCAACCTTTGGATTAGAAAACATTAAATTCAGCGGTACTGAAATCGCTATGTCAAAATCTGAGTTTAAATTCCGTTATTCTAATGGATGGAAAATCATTCTTGATGCAGACTATGATTTAGGGGATGGCAATGCAGGTATTAAAGTAAATACAAACTTAGGTGGAACAATTGCTGAATTAGTTCCTGGTGGACCAAATATTAATATTGAAGAATCTGGTTTATATACTATTAATGTTGACTGGTCTTTAGCGGATGGAATTACAGCTTCACTAAACAAAACTGGTGACATTCAAGTAACTGATTGGTCCGAAATTATGTTTGACGTATTTGGAAACGGTGTTGCCGAAAGTAATGAGGGTGCAATTACCGATCCAAGTGATTGGGGTTGGGGATATGCTCTAGCAGCAGATGGCGCTCCTACCACTGATGGCGATGTGGCCGAGGGTGCAATTTTCTCATACAAGTGGGCCGAGGTTGCACTTAAGCCAGCAGAAAATGAAGGTTTTGGTTTCAGAAGTGTAAAAGGCGAAGAATACAATGGAACTGTTCTTCGTTATAGCGCCTTAGATGAAGAAAATTCTGATATGGGTTTTGTTAAATCTGCAACTAATGGCTTTGGAGATGTAAACTTTGATGTAACTGAAGCAGGAAACTACGACATCTACCTAACAATTGATGCTAGCAAAGATGATGAAGCATCTATCAAGATTGTTAAAAGTGGGGCCGTTGTTCGTCCCTCAACATACTACGATTTGGTAGGTGCTGCTGTCAGCGAAGATAATGTTGGAGCTATTGCCGATGCAATTTGGAACTGGGGACAATCGATGATTTCTGACAATAATGGTGAAATCACTGGAACTACTGTAACCTGGACAAATGCCATTCTTTTACAAGATGGAATGAAAATTAGAAAAATTGTAAATAATGGAGTAAGCACTGAATTTAATATGGCAAAATTCAATTCTGAAGGTAGTACTGCAGGCATTGTTTCTGGTGACGACAATATTATGGTTGATGTAGCTGGAGCATATACAATTGTTCTTGACGTTGATGCAGAAACTTTCACTATTAATTAGTTTATCACACTTTAATTAAAGAAAAAGGTTCCATAAAAGGAACCTTTTTCTTTAATTATAAAAATTACTTTGTAACATTACATAATATAAAATTTCAAAATGAAATTTAAAATTACAATATTGCTTGGTCTTTTGGGAGTTGCATTATATGTATATCCTCAAATAACCTCATCTCCTGCCCTTCCAACAGCATCCAACGAGGTGGTTATCACATTCGATGCAACACAAGGTAATGGCAACCTGGCTGGGTACACTGGAGACATTTATGCACATACGGGAGTTAAAACTGAAGGTAACTCAACTTGGCAGTATGTAATTGGAACCTGGGGCAATAATTCAACTCAACCCAAATTAACTCGGGTATCAGCAAATATATACACCCTAACTATTACACCATCAATAAGAGAGTTTTACAACGTTCCGGCTGACAAAAAAATTCTTCAGATGTGTTTTGTTTTTAGGGCAAGCACTAACTCTCCCCAAACTGGAGATCTATTTGTAAATATTGTTGAAGAAGGACTAACCGTACACATAAACAACCCCACTCCTGAAAAACCCTTCTTTAACTATGAGTCGACCGTTAGTATAAACGCAAGCGCAAACTCTGCTTCAAATTTAACACTTTATATAAATAATGCTGAAGTTACTTCAACTGTAGAAAGCGAAATTTCGTACTCTCACTCTATAGATAGCTATGGACTACAATGGGTTAAAGCAATTGCGAGCGATGGTACAAAAGAAGTTGCTGACTCAGCCTACTTTTTTGTACGTGGCAACATCCCCGTTGCCAATTTGCCAGAGGGCGTGAAGCCTGGCGTAAACGTAATTGATAATAGTAGCGTAACGCTGGTGCTACAAGACCCCGCTGCTAAAAAAGAATTTGTATTTGCCATTGGTGACTTTAGCAACTGGTTGCTGGACGAGGATTGCTTTATGTATAGAACACCCGATGGAACACACTATTGGGTTACTCTAAGCAATTTGGATGCGAGCAAAGAGTATGTTTACCAATATTGGATTGATGGTGAACTGAAAATTGCCGACCCATACACCAATAAAATTAGCGACCCTTGGAACGACAAATATATCAGCAGTACCAATTACCCTAATCTTATTGAATACCCGGATGGAAAAACATCGGGCATTGCCTCGGTATTTCAAATAAACACCAACGATTTTACATGGGAGGCTGATGGCTATATACCCCCTGCCAAATCCGACTTAATTATTTATGAACTGCACATTCGCGATTTTGTGGTAGATGATGATATTAAAACGGTAATCGAAAAACTCGACTACCTAGAAACACTTGGCGTAAACGCCATTGAACTTATGCCAATAAACGAGTTTGAGGGAAACGATAGCTGGGGCTATAACCCAAGTTTTTACTTTGCCCCCGATAAGGCTTATGGCACAATTAATAACTACAAACAGTTTATTGACGAATGCCATAAAAGGGGGATTGCAGTTATTATTGATATGGTGCTTAACCACTCATTTGGGCAATCGCCTTTTGTGCAGATGTATTTTGATGAGAATGCTGGCGAATGGGGACAGCCCACTGCCGATAACCCTTGGTACAATCAAACCTGTCCTCACCCACCCTACTGCTGGGGTTTCGACTTTAACCATCTAAGCCCCTATACCGAAAATTTAATTGATAGAGTTGCAGCATACTGGTTGGCTGAGTTTAAAGTTGATGGCTTTAGGCTCGACTTTACTAAAGGTTTCACAAACAAAACCTCTTCCGACGAGGGCTGGGGCTACAACAGTGAGCGTATTGCAATACTAAAACGTTATGCCGATTACATATGGAGCGTAAACCCCGATGCTTACGTAATACTTGAGCACTTTACCGAAAACAGCGAGGAAAAGGAGCTGGCTCAATATCGAAGTAACGAAGGGCTTGGTATGCTTATTTGGGGAAATATGAGCCATAGCTATAACGAGGCAAGCATGGGTTGGCTTACTAACTCTAATTTTAGTGGAGTTTCATATAAACAACGAGGCTGGAGCGTTCCTCACCTAGTGGGATATATGGAGAGCCACGACGAGGAGAGGATGATGTACAAAAATATAACCTACGGCAACAGTTCAAACCCCGACCATAATGTAAAAAATATTGGCATTGCGCTTCAAAGGCAAAAACTTGTTGGAGCTTTCTTTTTCACTATTCCAGGGCCAAAAATGGTATGGCAGTTTGGTGAATTAGGTTACGATATTCCCATTGATCAAAACGGACGGACTGGAAGGAAACCAATACACTGGGAGTATTTTGACAATGATAGCCGACGGAGCGTATACAGCACTTGGGCTGAGCTTAATGCCTTACGAAAAAATTATTCGGTATTTAATACTAATAACTTCTCGGTTTCATTATCAGGAGCAGGTAAAACCATTAGCCTACTACATAATGATATGAATGTTGTAATAGCAGGTAATTTCGATGTTTCTACTAAGAATATATCAGTTAATTTCCCCAATACCGGTGTTTGGTACGAGTACTTTACCCAAACCGAGATTAACATTAACGAGCAAAATCAAACCTTTAGCATATCGCCCAGCGAGTACCGTATGTATACCACAGCTTACATTAACCGGAAAGATTACATTGTAGACGTACCAATTGTAAAACCAAACAGTAGCACCCTAGATATAAACCTTTGGCCAAACCCAGCCAGACACGATCTAAATATTTCTATTCGCTCGGAAGTGAAAGAAGCAATTAACATTAAACTTTACGATACAAGCGGAAGGCTTCTTTCAACAATATTCAATGGTTTTGCTCAACCAGGGCAAAATACGTTCACTTGGAGTATACCGAACCACATTACCAACGGAATCTATATAGTTTCCATACAAACATCAAAAAATAAAACCTCAAAACGAATCCTTATTCAGTAATTAAAATTAAAGTGTTTTTTTATATAGATGAAGCAGCCTTAAACGGGCTGCTTTTTTAAATAAAAAGTTACCTTAGCTAGCTAGTCTTTGCAAGAAAACGCCAAATACTTCGTTACTCTCGTTTTTGAAACAGCCATTTACAATTACTAAACTCCTTGGTTTCAAAAACTTCGAAAGCCTTGTCTTTGGAGTTTCCTTATCAAAGACATAAATATCTGGGATTTTCTTGCTGACACTATCTACACCACACCTACTATATGAAGTGTTTTGCTATCATTTTGTGTTTTGTTTTTTGCTCTGGTGTTCAAGCACTTGGTCAGAATTCTAATTCAGATTGGGCTACTCAAGGCCAATCGGTTGCACTTGATGTGTACTGGGGATATTCACAGTACCACCACCAAGAAATGGCTTACTTAAAACAAACCCCAGCCCAATCAGTAAAGTTATCTTACATACTTAACAGCAGTGGCAGCAAACTGTGGCATAGTATTTATCGCTACCCAAAGGTGGGTATCTCATATATGTTGATGGATTTAGGTCATCATAATATTTTGGGCTATTCCCATACCATCTCCCCATTTATTAAAATACCAGTTTTCAGCCTTGGTGAAAAATGTTCTTCTGATTTCTTCGTAGGCTCAGGCCTGAGTTATTTACCCAAAATTTATCACCCAGTTAGCAATAGTCTAAACACAGCCATATCAACCCATATAAATGTGAATATAGACCTTGGTTTTAGTGTTTCATATTGTGTAAACAATAACCTAAAATTAAGCGGTGGAGCGCATATTGCCCATTTCTCAAACGGCAGCATAAAAAAGCCCAACTACGGGCTTAACTACACCTTGCTATCACTTGGAGTTCAGTATGGTAACTTTAATTTAAAACCTGAAGAGACTGTGCAAAACATAGTTAAAGATGAGAAACATCGCATTTTACTGGTTACATCGGGTTCGGTAAAAGAAGCAACAGGGTTTAATGGACCCAAATTTGGGGTGGCATCTGGCTCAATTGAGTATAGCCGCCAGGTATGGTTGCCACTTTTCAGGGTCGGCACCTCACTAGATTTTATGTACGATGATTCACACAGTTTAATTTTACAGAACAATAATATTTTGTACAATTCAAATTGGGAACTAACCAAGCTGGGAATAGCTATTAATGCAGAACTTATTCTGGATAGGTTGTCGCTGATACTACATTTTGGAGGCTATTACCATAATCTGAGTGGGGCCATTAATAACCAATGGGTTTACCAGCGGGTAGGATTACGATACAAATTTACCAATGGGTTGTGGGCACACGTTGCGCTTAAAACACACCTAAACTACGCCGATTATATAGAATTCGGACTTGCGTTTAAACTTTTTTAAATCGACAGGAGTAATTAGCTATACTTGTCGAAAGCCATAAAAAAAGGATTCCATAATATATGGAATCCTTTTTTACTTCTTTTAAACCTAGCTTAATTTACTTAATCTTCTTAGTAGTTGTTTTGGAAGCTATTGACATAGGGATATCTAACTTTTGTCCCATCATATCGCCAGCAATACTTCCGTTAATATTTTGCTCTAGAACAGATTCTGTTACAAAACCCTTAGCCTTATCAACAACAATACTGCCATTTATTGTGCCAAATAGGTTATAGGTTACCTCCATACCCTGTAAGTTGCTTTTATTTCCGGGAACCGTTGCCAAAGTAGATGATACCGAAAGATTAACCTCATCGTTTGTAATCGCCTTAACGGTATATGAAGACATAGTGTTAAGAGTAAATTGGTTTTCGATACTCTTGCTTTCAGACCACGAATCATTTGTCTTAAGTTTTTTTGTAGGAAACGCTAAAAAAGCACCTTCGAAAATTTGTTTTACTAACTCTTCATTAACCAATGAATTTACCATTTGCTCAAGCTGCGCCTGACCATCAGTCATTTTCTCACGCAACTTATCTACATCAGTAACTTCAACTATCTCTCCAAGGGGTGAAATTATTGCACCAACGCTTTGGTTTACCATAGCTTTAAACACAATAAACTGGGGGTTAGCAAGTGGCGCATCAGACTCATCGTTTGAATCGAACTGCATTTCCATTCCTTGCATCTTTAACTCCATTGCTACACGGTCGAAAGTAATTGTTGCCATTATATTGCCATTGTCTTTCTTCTCGGTTACTGCAATGGTGTACTCATAAACCTGATTCTGGTTTATAACCTGCTGCATACCGCTTACAGTTTGGGTAATTACCTGCTCAGTGGATGAGCTAAATTTTGCTTGGTCGCCTTTACTTAGGTTTAGTTTTAGGGTTACATCCGAAGCTGAAAGAGCAATAAATGGTAGGCTTAAAGCCATAAACAAGGTAAAAACCTGTTTAATTAATCTTGTTTTTAGTTTCATTTTTTAGGGTATTAGTTAGTTGAAAAATTTTGGTATAATAATCATAAAGATGTTTCAAAGTTATACTAAAAAGCAAAAAATACAATTCACAAGCTACTGAACTTTTGCCGTCATAGGATTTGATAAGCCCTCTACTCCTGAAAGGACTGCCTTAACAGAGCCAACTAATATTTTAGCCTCAACCAAAACAGGAATCCTGTTAGCATCATCGGTAACCCATATCTCCATATCCTCTCCCCCCTTAAAAATTGTTCCCTTTACAAGCAACACCGAAAAACGGATTGTATTAAACACCTCTCCATCCCGAGTTTTGAGTTGCTCCTTCCCTTTGTAACGAATAAACAAATCGAAAATCTCGTTATCAATGGCCATCGTTAAAGGAATTTTCTCATCCTTGGAGAAACTGTTAAAATCGAGCGTGCGACAGAAATATATTGCGCTAAGCACATCAAAAGTACAGGTTTTTAAGGGCAAAACTTCCTTTTTATAGGGTCTATCAGAGTTATGAGAAACTACATCGAGCATTTGTTGTGCATAATCAAAATTATACCTGTTGAATGCTTTGTATCCGCCTTCGTAAGTATCACGCTCAAACCAAAATGGTTTTAGGGTTTGTGGGTTCACTATTGACTCAAACCTGTCGCGTACCTTAAAAATCCAATCGTATTTTTTTAAACTCCAGCCCGTTGATTTCAGATGTAGTGCCGATTTTCCTTGGTATAGCGTGTCGTCAACTCTAAATTCAACATCACCAGCATTAATCCATATAAAGCCCCAATTATAAACAGCCCTGTAGGTAATTACCTCGCCAGCATTAAAACTTCGCTGTTTTACGTCGCAACCCTGCCCTGCGGCAAATGCAAACGAAAGAAATACGAGGAAATATGTGGTGATTATCCTTTTCGACATTATTGCAAGTTTAAAAACTGTGCTACTTAATTTTAGCCAAACGCGCGGTTACCTTGGCGGTACGCTTGGAATATATAACTGGGATAATAAACTTCTTTGTTTCGTATTGGGGATAAATTACAACATCGTAGCCAGGGTTCTCTGTCATTAAATTATATAATGCGTAGGCATTCGCCTTGCCCTTTGCCTGGTCGCCAAGCACTGGGACAAAAGTTGAGATCATACCCACAACTGACTCAATGGGAATTACTGCATTTAGTGAGACTCCTAAATCTGCCGATGGAGCATCGTTAGAATTTGATATGGTTGCTGCGTTCCATTTAAAAATCCTCGACCAATCGATACAAAGCACCCGAGTTACAGTTGCCTCGGCAACTACCTGCTCAGAGTATTCAAAGTCGGCTTTGTAAAACTCGATGTGGTAGTTTGGGGTTTGCATCGTTTTGTCCATAATTGAACAGCTGCTAAAAAGAACTGTAACGAGGAGTAGAATTAAAAGGTGTTTTTTCATTAGTAAAAAGTTAGGTTAATTAATTATTTAAAACAAAATTCTTGGTATAAGCACTTGCCTTAATGTAAATTTATTTGTTCCAGATGATTAAAGTCAAATATGAAGTTACTGGTTTTAAAAAAGTTATTCGGTTTTCGATTTCGCTTTGGCAATTCGCTCCATTAGCGCAATGAGAAGATAACCTGTAATTCCTAAAAATATTGCAAAACCAACCTCTAAGGTTAGTGCATTTGGAACAAAGAGATCATATCCCTGCACAATTTTAGCACCTTCTTTCAAAACAAATTCTCCCATGCTATCAACACGGTAAATTTCGTTTTTCCATGGCCATAAAATACTTAACGAACCTAGTATAAAACCGGTTAATAATGCAACGGTTTGGTTTTCGTACTTTTTATAAACCCACGAGAGGCCATGAGAAAGAACTAAAATACCTGCCACTCCACCAATTACTACAGGTAAAAGTACGGCAAAATCGGCATGGTTAACGGCATCTATCATTACAAGTTCATAATTACCCATCAGCACCAGAACGAACGAACCCGAAAGTCCTGGTAAAATCATACTCGAAACAGCTACGGCTCCACAAATAAGAAGGTAAACAAACGAGTCGTTTTGCGTTGCTGGGGTAAGAAACGAAACCATTACAGCTATTGCTGCCCCAATAATAAAGGTTACTGCTACGCTCAAACTCCATTTTGAAATTGTTTTACCTACGTAATACACCGAGGCTAAAATTAAGCCAAAAAAGAAAGCCCAAATATATACTGGGTAAGAGTCAAAAAGAAACTTTAGTATGCGAGCGAAACTCACAATACCAATTAGCATACCAAACCCAAGGGATAGAATAAAATATAAATCGACGTATTTAAATAACTCCTTGAAGCGCCCCTTAAAAAGCAACTTAAGGGCATGGGTATCAAAAGATTTTATTGCATTAATAATGCGTTCAAATATTCCGGTAATAAGCGCGACGGTTCCTCCTGAAACGCCAGGAATAACGTTAGCAGCACCCATTCCGAGTCCTTTTAAAGAGTAACTAAGGTGGGTTAATAAAAATTTCTTCATAAAATAGGAATGTGAGGTTAACCTGCGGAGAAATGGAACAATCTACTTTTTCAGGAACTTAAAAAAAGTATCGCCTCGTAGCCCTATGCGTAAAGTTTCTAGAGCAATTACCTCATTTGGGGCAATGTTTCCAAGGTTAACATTAGCATCTAAAAGATTAACAAACATGGCTTGCTGGTTCTTTATTGGCGCCTCCCAGAGCACATCGTCAATACTAATATTGCTCATTATTTGCTCTATTAACTCGCTGTTGGCGCTATGGTCTGAATTATAGATGCCAATGTTACCGCCCTCGCGTGCCTCAGCAATCACTTTCCATGAACCGGCCTGTAGCTCGTTTTTCATCATTCTCACCCAATCTTCATTGGGAATAATAACATCAGCCTGTTTTGATCCAACCTCTGATATTACGGTTACCTGTTGCGACAGTTTAGCAATATACTCGCATTTTTTTTCGTGCGGCATTTCGAGTGTGCCATCTGACACCTCAGCCAAATCAAGTTTTAATGTATCGAGCAATTTCCTAAACTCATCAAACATATTGCGAGCAATAAAAGCTTCAAAAAGTGTTCCCCCAAGGTAAGGCTTAATGGCATTCTGTTTAAGAACTGCTATTTTATCTTTGATGTTGGGGGTAACCATTGCCGTTCCGAATCCAAATTTCACCATATCAACATACTGACCTGATACGCTAATCATATTTTCGAGTTCGCGAATACTCAGCCCTTTATCCATAACCATGGTTAAACCATTATTACGGGGTTTTGCGTCCCTAATAGGTAAGTCGGGTAATAGTTGTAGCATTGTAATTATTTTAGTGGTGGAGTTTATATCGACTTAAGCTGAAGAATGAACTTTGGGTCGTCGATAATGGAAACAACGGCTAAAAACTCTTCAACAGTAAATACGTTTATTTTTTTGGCCTGCTTAAGTAAGGTGAGCGCTACCTTCGTTTTTCCTTGGAGGTAAAGTGCGGCAGCAAAAAGAATTTTAATGGCAGCGTTAGAAACGAATTTTTCGGCAATTTCGTAGTATAGTTCTTCAACAGCTGTAAATTTTTCTTCGAAAAGCAAAAGCTCAATCATCCCAATATAGGCATCAACCTCATCGGCATTAAGGTTTGTAGCCTCCTTATATGCCTCCATGGCTTCTAAATCAGAGCCCATCTCAAAATACACCTTGGCAAGGCCCAACCAGTAATCATAATTGTCGAATTCAATATCTATGGCTTTTTTTATTTGCTCTAGGGCAAAGGGAAAATTCTCTTT
Source organism: Bacteroidales bacterium (assembly GCA_041656735.1). Taxonomy (GTDB): domain Bacteria; phylum Bacteroidota; class Bacteroidia; order Bacteroidales; family Tenuifilaceae; genus Perlabentimonas. Next base: position 38,012 of record JBBACY010000010.1, read on the forward strand.
TTTAAGATGAACAATGCCAATTCCAAAAAGGGCGTCGGAAAACAGGGAGTCAATCTCTAAGCATTTATCATATGACTCGAGAGCCTTATCGAAGAATCCCAACTTCTCGTTACACTCGCCTATTGATGCATAAATTCGTGGGTTCTCAGGTTCAAAAGCAATCAGTTCAGAAAATGCTTTTTCAGCATCGGCATATTTCTCAATGGTTGCGTACGTATTTGCCAAATTATGAATTGCTGAGGTATTACTGGGGTCAATGGCCAAAGCAAAACCGTAAGCCTCAAGGGCCTTAGAAAAGTCGGCATTTCGAGTATGAACAATTCCTAAATTATACCATACGCTCGATGAAAAAGGGTTAAGATCGAGGTACTTATTGTAGAAATCTTCACTTTTAGAGAGTTCGCCAAGTCGTTCGTAACTATAGCCTAACTCGAACAGTATATTAAGCGAATCTTTTGTAATACTATATCCATATAATAAATATCTAAGGGCATAGTTAATCTCTTCTATATCCTGATACAGGGAAGCTATCCGATACAAAAGATCGACCTTGTCATCCGAATAATTATTTGTAGCGTACCAAAAAGATTCGTGCGCACTATTTAAATCACCTAAAGCAAGGTGTGTTTGCCCCTTTAAAAAGTGCAACTCCCCATTCTCAGGCTCAATTTTTACGAGAAGGTTTAATATTTCAAGAGCTTCGATAAACTTAGCGTCCATAATTAGCAACTCTACCTTCTTAAGTTGTATCTCCGATGAGTAGGGATGCATACTAAATGCAATATCAACCGCCTGCGAAGCGCCTTGTGAGTCTTCGGAGTTTAGATAGTACTCAATAATGTTTTCAAAATCAACAACATCAAAAAAGAAATTACGGTTATGCTTAAGCATATCCTCATACCTTTGTACTATCTCCATTGTTTCATCGGAACCGTAAAAGAATTCGTTTTCTTCTCTCATAGAAAAACAATATACTTTAAGGGGCAAATTTACTAATAATTACTAGGAAACAAGAAGCATATGGTTTAAATGATATTAACAAGGTGCGAAACATATTAACAATCCTTTGCAGAAAATATTAAATCATAAAACACATATGTTTCTGCCTTAACATATTGCCGCTACGCCTTGTTCAACTTTAATGAAGGCTAAAAAGACTTTATAAGCAGATGGTAAGACACCTTCGCTTCATTTTTCAGCCTTGCAGTTAAAAAAAATAACCCTAAATCCTTATTACTAAGGATTTAGGGTTGTTGGAATAGTTTTCAGAAAAGAATATTTACTTCATATATTCTTGTGAGAATTCGCGGCCAGCCCTAAGCGCTTTTATATTTACCTCAACCACCTCGGCACCCTTGCTTCCGAAGAGTTTACGAACGCCATCTTCAAGATCGCTAAACTCGATATCGATAAAAGGCGAAGCAGCACCAAGCATTACAATATTCGACGACCTTGACGAACCAACCTCCTTGGCAATAGCGTCGGCATCAAGAGCGATGTGGTTTTTAATCTTTTTAACCTCTTTCATAATCCCCTCTACCTCGGGATAATTGGGAATGTTATCAAAAGGAGTAGTATTGGTCACTAACCAGCCTTTTGGGCTTAGGTAGGGTAAATACCGAAGACCCTCCATAGGCTCAACCGACAGAATAAGATCGGCTTTACCGTGTGAAATAAGGTCCGAGGAAATTGGTTTATCCGAAAGCCTTAGGTTCGACTGAACGTCGCCACCACGCTGGCTCATACCATGAACCTCGGCTTGCTTAATGTATAGGTTGCTTTTTACGGCTGCTAATCCGATGCCAGCAGCAATGGTAAGTATGCCTTGTCCGCCAACCCCTGCAAGTATAATATCTGTTTTCATAATTGTTTCGTTTAATCTATAAAGTAATTACTTTTTATCAGCAGCCTTTCTTTCGTTTTTCTTCCTACGGGCAAAGGTTTGAATACACTCGCGCTGTGGTATAATTACCGAAACCCCTTGGTAGGCTAACTCTTTTTTCATAACAGCCACATTCTCTTCATGGTACTTTTTTAGCGGTGTAAGAACGTGAATATGGTCCGGATCAACACCAATACCTTTACAGATATTAACAATTCGTCCGAGTGCTGCAGAGTCCTGTCCACCTGTCATACCAGTGGTGGAGTTGTCTGAAATAATTACCGTAATAGGTGCATTGACATTAACTGCATCGAGCAAGCCCGTCATACCGCTATGGGTAAAGGTTGAGTCGCCAATAACAGCTACAGCAGGAACCAATCCAGCATCGGCAGCACCTATTGCCATAGTTATTGACGCACCCATGTCAACAGTAGAGTTAATAGCATTAAATGGAGGCAGTGCGCCAAGGGTGTAGCAACCTATATCGGCAAATACTCGACCTGTACCATACTCTTTTATAGCTTCGTTCAAATCGGTATAAACATCGCGGTGGCCACATCCAACACATAATGATGGTGGGCGATTTTTAACTATTTCAGGAATAGGCATACCTTCCGTTACCTCCATACCTAGAGCCCTTGCAACAATCGCTGGGTTCAATTCTCCGTCGCGAGGCACTGTGCCATCTAAACGGCCATGAACTGGTTTACCCGTGTTAAGGAAACCTTTTACCATCTCCTCAATTAATGGGTAGCCATCTTCAAGAACTAGAATTTCATCGCACTGCTCGTATAGTTCACGTACCTGTTTTGGTGGTAATGGATATTGAGTTAGCTTAAGTATATGATACTGGTCACTTTTGTCGCCAATATTTTCCATTAGGTAGTTATAGGCTATACCAGCAGCAATAATGCCTAAACGATTACTTTTCCCTTTGGTGAGCACGTTAAATTCCGACTCTTCGGCCAAGGTATCCATTAATGGCAGGGTGCTAAGCAATTTTTTGTAGTTAACCCTTGCAATGGCTGGTAGCAAAACAAACTGGCGTGGGTTAGTAGGCAACTTTATCTCGTTTTGAGCAGTAACGGCTTTGCGCACTACACCTGATCTGGAGTGAGCCAAACGGGTAGTAATCCTAATCATTACGGGTACATTTACTCTTTCCGAAAGGGCAAAGGCACTGTACGCCATATCGTAAGCTTCCTGCTGATTTGACGGCTCGAGAATTGGAATCATTGCAAATTTTGCATAAAACCTTGAGTCCTGCTCGTTTTGTGATGAGTGCATAGAAGGGTCGTCGCCAACAACTACAACCAATCCACCGTTTACACCAGTAATTGAAGCGTTAAGAAAGGGGTCGGCAGCCACGTTTAGTCCCACATGTTTGAAACAAACCATAGCACGCTTACCTGCGTAAGACATGCCTAATGATGACTCCATGGCTGTTTTCTCGTTGGCAGACCATTTACGGTGTATGTTAAGCTCTACTGCTTGCTTTGAGGCCTGCACGTACTCCATAATTTCAGTTGAAGGCGTACCAGGATAGGCGTAAACACCAGACATCCCTGCGTCAATTGCTCCTTGTGCAATTGCTTCATCGCCTAATAAAAGAAGTTTATCCATACTTAATAGTTTTATAGAAAATGGAAGTTATTGTTTATTCAAATAGATTGACTTAATCAGAAATATTGGAAGCAAAAGTATTAAAATAATCACATAATTACAACCAAAACTTGAAATTTAGCTGTATTATGAAACTAAGCAATAATGGTGGCAATAATTTTTCGAGCCCCGCCCCTATTACGAAATTCGCAAAGATAGACACCCTGCCACGTGCCCAAAGCTAACTGCCCGTTACTTATTGGAATGGTAACGTTAAAGCCTACAATTGATGCTTTTATGTGTGCGGGAAGATCATTATTGCCTTCGAGCGTATGCCGATACCAAGGTTGTTTTTCGGGCACAAACTTATCGAAGAACTCATTAAAATCGGCTCTAACGGTGGGGTCGGCATTTTCATTAATTGTTAACCCTGCCGAAGTGTGCTGTATAAAAAGATTTAACAATCCAACGGAGGGTAGCGTAGGAAGCTTAGCCGTAATTTCGTTTGTTACTAGGTGAATGCCCCTTGGATAAGGGGACAGTTTTATTTCGATACAAGTACTTTGACTCACTACATTAATGGCTTTATCTTTTGATGGATAAAATCAAAACAAAAATTCTCCAGCTCGTCGCGCAGTTTTGCATAGGCTTCCTTTTTCGCATCCTCTTCTAATTCGAGCAGAGTAACATCAGGAAAAGGGTATTCGTAAACCCGTGGGTTACCTTTAAAAACGGGTAATACCTGCTTTATATCGTCAGACAGGACTATCACATACCGATACTCATTATCAACAACCTGGTTAACTCCTTTTGCTTGATGCGCTGAGATATCAATAATTGCATCGGACATAGCGCTTGCTGCATAAAGGTCAAGCTGAGTTGGCATAACCCCTGCACTATCAACTTGTACTTCGCCACGACCGTAGTAGTTTAGCCATCCTTCGGCCATTTGCGAGCGACATGAATTTTGTTGGGAAACAACGAGTATTCTTTTCATAAACTATATTCTTTTGTTATTGATAAATGTAGTAAAAATTTACTTTATCAAATATATATATTCAATAAAAAACAAACAAGCCAAACCTCATAAGGTTTGGCTTGTTTAACATATATTATACTATACCTCTCTACTTATTAATATTCAAAAGTTTAAACATAAAAGCGTACTCATATGCAACTTCATGAAGTGATTTAAATCTGCCCGAGGCTCCACCGTGTCCTGCATCCATATCAATTTTAAACAGTAAAATATTATCATCTGTTTTTACATCACGGAGTTTAGCCACCCATTTTGCGGGTTCAAAGTACTGTACCTGCGAATCATGATACCCTGTTGTTACTAGCATATTGGGGTAATTTTGCGCTTTTACCTGATCGTATGGAGAGTACAATTTCATATATTGATAATAAACAGAATCATTGGGATTGCCCCATTCATCGTACTCACCAGTTGTAAGGGGTATAGATGTATCGAGCATTGAAGTAACCACATCAACAAAAGGTACTTGAGCAATTACACCCTTATACAAATCGGGGCGCATATTAACTACGGCACCCATAAGTAAACCACCAGCGCTGCCGCCCATGGCAAAAAGTTTAGTGGCATTCGTGTACTTATTGTCTATAAGGTATTGAGAGCAATCGATAAAGTCGGTAAAAGTATTTATCTTATTAAGCAGTTTTCCATCTTCATACCATTCGCGGCCTAGCTCTTCGCCACCCCTTATGTGTGCTATGGCATAAACAAACCCTCTATCAAGCAGGCTTAAGCGTGCCGAGCTAAAATATGGATCCATTGACATTCCGTAAGAACCGTATGCATATAGTAAGGTGGGATTATCCCCATTAAGCTCAAGCCCCTTGCGATAAACTAACGACAAAGGGATACGCTTACCATCACTAGCCGTTACCCAAAAACGTTTCGTTTCGTAATTTTCAGGTGCAAAATCGCCAAGCACCTCGGTTTGCTTAAGCAGCTCTTTTGTTCGGGTTTCCATATTGTAATCGAACGTAGAGAATGGTGTGGTTAACGATGTGTATGCGAACCTAAGTAGCGGGGTATCGAACTCGGGATTAATAGAAATCCAGGCGCTATATGCCTCCTCGCCAAAATTCAGGTAATGCTCATCGTTGGTTTGCTGGTTTATAATACGTAGCTGCTGGAGTCCCTCTTTTCGCTCATCCACAACCAAATAGTTTTTAAACACCTCAACACCCGAAAGGAGAACATCGTTACGATGGGGTATTACTTCTTTCCAATACTTCTTTTCGGTTTTGTTAACCGACGTTTCCATTAATCTAAAGTTTTTGGCGTTAAAGTTTGTAACAATATAAAACTTATCGCCAAAATGTGTTACCGAGTACTCTAACCCTTTTTCGCGGGGTTGTACAACATTTAGCCCACCGTGTGGATTATCGGCATTTAGGTAATTATATTCGGTGGACAGCGTGCTACCCGACCCCACAAAAATATACTGATGCGATTTTGACTTGTAAACAAAAGCGCTAAAAGTTTCATCGTTCTCCTCGTAAATAAGTTCGTCTTTTACAGAACTCTCATTCTCTATGCTATGCCTATAAACCCTATGCGGACGAAGAGCCTCATCTTTAACAGTGTAGAACACCGTTTTATTGTCGTTTGCCCAGGCCACCGAACCCGTTGTATTTGGAATAACGCTGTTAAGCATCTCACCCGTTTCTAAATTTTTAAAGTATACCGTGTACTGTCTGCGGCTAACGGAATCGACTCCAAAAGCTACAATTTTATTGTTTATTGATACGTTAACACCCTGGATTGAATAGTATGCAAACCCCTCGGCCATTTTATTTACATCGAGCATTATCTCTTCGGCATTGCTAAGCGCATCCTTTTTTCTACAGTAAATTGGGTACTCTTTCCCCTCTTCGTATCGAGAATAGTAGAAATAGCCGTTTTCAAAATACGGAACCGACTCATCTTGCTCCTTAATACGTCCTTTTATTTCTAAGAAAAGTGATTCTTGCAATCTTTCAGTACCCTTCATCACGCTGCTGGCATATTCATTTTCTGCATTGAGGTAATCTATAACCTCCTTGGTATCTCGTTCATTCATCCAGTAGTATGGGTCAACACGGGTATCACCGTGCATTACTAAATCCTTAGGGATTTTTGTTGCTATAGGTGCAGAAGGTTCAGTTTTGCAACCTATAAGAAGTTGTGATCCAATCATTATTGAAAAAATGAATATTTTAATTTTCGAGGTCATAGGTCTAGTGTTTTTTGTTAGGGAATTTTCGATAATTTTTACGAATTGCTAATCAAAGGTATTAAAAAACAAACACGAACTAAACATCAGGCTCATCATTTTGTTCTTTTGTTGTATCTTTATTTTGAACTGTTACTAAAAATTATGCGACGAACTAATATGCTGAAAACTCTGACTCTGTTAGCGCTAGCTACAATTATCTTTTCTTGCAATTCTAATCCTAAAAAGGAGAGTGTTGAAAATAAAAAAGCAGAAATAATTCCCATTGTTGATTTCGATGGGGCGAAACCTTTATTGCACAAAGATAGCGACACGTTATATGTTGTAAATTTTTGGGCCACGTGGTGCGCTCCTTGTGTTAAGGAAATCCCATATTTCGAGCAAATAGCTAAGGAATTTACCAATCGAAAACTAAAAGTTATTTTAATAAACCTCGACTTCCCAAACCATTATGAAAGTCGGCTAATTCCGTTTGTAGAAGAAAATGGCATAAAATCATCCATAGTAATGCTCGATGACCCTGATGCAAACCGCTGGATAAACGAGATAAATACTGGTTGGAGTGGGTCAATTCCAGCAACCCTAATGTACAATAGGCACGAACGTAGGTTTTTTGAGCAAGAATTTACCTATGATGAACTTAAAAATGCTGTAACATCCTTTGATTTTTAAAACGGAAACTAATTAAAACAAATATCGCTATGAAAAAAATGATTCTCTTCATCTCAATGGTTGCCCTTGCAGCAACCACCGCACTTGGCCAAGGCTATAAAATTGGCGACAAGGCAATGGATTTTAATCTGAAAAATGTAGACGGCAAAATGGTGTCGATGGCAAATAATGTAGATGCCAAAGGGTTTGTTGTAATCTTTTCGTGCAATCACTGCCCCTACGTAATTGCCTATGAAGACAGAATGATTGATTTACACAATAAGTATGCACCAAAAGGCTATCCTATAATTGCGATTAATCCGAACGACCCCGAGATTCAGCCTCAGGATAGTTACGAAAATATGATTAAAAGAGCAAACGACAAGAATTTTCCATTCGCATATTTGCTCGACAAAGGGCAGAAAGTTTTTCCTGTTTACGGCGCAACTAAAACGCCACACGTTTACCTACTAAACAAAAAAGGGAATGATTTAATTGTAGAATACATTGGTACAATAGATAACAATTACCAGGATGCATCGAAGGTAACTGAAACCTACCTTGCCAATGCTATTGATGACTTACTGGCTGGCAAGAAACCAAGCGTAACAGAAACTAAAGCAATTGGTTGTAGCATAAAGATAAAAAAGTAACAACGGCTTTAAAACGCAAAAAACGAGGCAGACGAAATTCGCCTGCCTCGTTTTTTATAATAGGCTGGTATAGGACTAATAATTCTCGGCCAACACCTCAAAGTAATCAATAGGATGTTGACAGGCTGGGCAATTCTTAAGCGCTTTTTTTCCTGTATGATGGTAGCCACACTTACGGCACACCCAAACAACCTCTTCATCCTTCTCAAAAACCTTTCCCTCCTCAATATTTTTAAGTAGCTTTAGGTAACGCTCCTCGTGCTCCTTTTCAACCTTGGCAATCATTTTAAATGCAGTGGCAACCTTTTTAAAACCTTCCTTTTCGGCCATCTCGGCAAATGCTGGGTAAAGGTCGGCCCACTCCTCGTGCTCACCCATGGCGGCAGCCTTCAAATTCTCAGCAGTTGTTCCAATTACTCCAGCTGGGTACGAAGCGGTAATCTCAACCATTCCGCCCTCAAGAAATTGGAAGAAAACTTTTGCATGCTGCTCCTCCTGCATTGCTGTTTGCATAAACAGCTCGGATATTTGCTCATAACCTTCCTTTTTTGCCACCTTAGCAAAATAAGTATACCTGTTTTTTGCTTGCGATTCACCAGCGAATGACTTAAGCAAATTCTTTTCGGTTTCAGTTCCTCTAATGCTCATAGTATAGTATGTTTATGTTAAAAAATTGAACTATCAAAGCTAACTCTATTTTAGAAAAAATCTAAATGCAAATCGCATAAATGCAGCAATCTATAATTAGTCTAAATCTTAATGTGGGGATGTAAAACTACAGCTGATCTTTTCAAACTAATTATTAAACGCTAAATTTGTTTTAATTGTATTCGTTGCTTTGTTGGCCAACTAACCAAGTAACAATATATAGAAGTTAAATAGTGCCTGACAATCTTCTAAATAGAGCAAAAATAATTACTATGAAAAGTTATCGTAAAGAACTTTGGTTTGAAACCAAAAACAGAAGGGAATACCTAAACATTACACCTGAGGTAGAAAATTGCCTTGCCCAAAGTGGAATAAAAGAGGGCTTTGCCTTGGTAAACGCAATGCATATAACGGCAAGTGTTTTTATTAATGATGATGAGTCGGGTTTGCTCCACGATTTTGAAATTTGGCTTGAGAAGTTAGCCCCCGAAAAACCGCACTCTCAATATAAACACAACGGATATGAGGATAATGCCGATGGCCACCTAAAACGAAGCATTATGGGGCGTGAAGTGGTGGTTGCCATAACCAATGGGCAGCTGGATTTTGGCCCGTGGGAGCAAATTTTTTACGGCGAGTTCGATGGCAATCGTAAGAAAAGAGTGCTGGTGAAAATTATTGGGGAATAACCACTTGGCAATTTTATTGTAACCAACTTTTACACTAAAGTCTATGCCATTTATCGATTTTCATACGCACAAACACCAACTAGCTGATGGCGATATTATTGCTGTAAATTGCTATGCGGCCAACGAAATGGATACAGCCAATATCACAAATTATTTTACGCTAGGAATTCACCCTTGGGATGCGAATATAAGTCAAGTTGATATGTATCTGGATAGGATAATGAGCTACACGAAAAATTCAAAAATGTTAGGCATTGGCGAGATTGGACTAGATAAAACCAAAGGGCCAAAGATTGATATTCAACAAGAAGTTTTTATTAAACAGCTAAAAATTGCCGCCGCAATGCAAAAACCGGTAACCATTCATTGTGTAAAAGCATGGGATGAGCTGCTTGCTATTAAGGCACTGCATTCAGATGCATTTTTGTGGGCAGTGCATGGGTTTAATGGCTCGCAGCAGCTAGCCAAGCAACTTGTAGATAAAGGCTTCTATCTTTCTATTGGCTCTTCAATTCTAAATGAGCAATCAAAGTTACAAAGTACTTTGTGCCACATTCCCCTTAATCGCCTGTTCCTCGAAACAGATGCATCGGGCGTTGCCATCAAGGAAATTTACGAAGCGGTTGCAGTAAAACTGCATATTACAGTTGATAGCCTTAAGCAGCAGATTAACAAAAACTTCAGCGAGTTTTACCTGATTGAACCATTGTAGGAATATGCCCCTTTCCATTTATCCAGAATGCCCCCATACAATCGGCAGTAAGGCACGAGTGAGCAGGTAAAACCACCAAAAAATCATCATCTTTCAAGACATTCATTGCATTGGCACTAATTGCTCTAACCATTCCATGCTCCTGCGATACGGATTCAAGATAAAGACCCTCTATTGGCTCGCTCCAAGTGCCATCGTTTTGTAATTTACAGATAGCACCAAAGGATTTGTTGCCACTCAAATCAATGTAAAAATCTTTTGAAAGATGAACCGCCCCACCCCATATGGCAATCAAATTTCTTTCTGGATATCGGGCAACTATTGGGCAAGCCAAACCAACGGCAATTTGATGTGAAGCGCAAATACCATTCGATGCCTGTTGCATATCAAAAAACGCATTATTACCCGGACGGAGTTCGTTTACATCCATAAATTCATCAGCCACAATGCTAGTTGGCGTATCGCCGTAGGAAAATATAGCATTGGGATACTTATTGTTTAAAAGAATAAACTTGCTAATTGTTTCTAAATTAAGAGCTGCAATTTTTTTTGCTGAAATATTATACGAGTGCCCAGCGTGTGTTAAAAAGCCTGTAAATTTCAGGTGCTGTGAGGCATTAAGTTTGGTAACAACCTCATCAATACCATCCAAATCGTAGGGTTGAAAACCCGTGCGACCCTGGCCAGAATCAATCTCAATTAGCACATTTACATTCTGAGAAATGGAACTGATTAATGCCTCTGCATTCTCTTCCGATGAAATTACTAGCTGAAGGGTTACCCTACAGGCCAAATCTGATACAGCATCGGCTTGCTGCTTAACATACGGAAAAGCAATGGTAATATCGTTCCAACCATTACCTGCAAAGTACTGTGCCATAGGCACCGACGATACAGCAATTTTATTAATACCGTAATCTTTAAACCACTGACCAATCTCTGCACTTTGATGCGTTTTAAAATGAGGGCGGTAAGCCATTCCGAGTTTCTCGGCTTTTTGTGCCATAAACTTAATGTTGGTACGGCATTTTGCCTCGTCGAGAATTAGTGTTGGTTTATTGAACATGATAAATCTGAGTTATAATTTTTAGCTTTTGGCTTTTGGCTTTTAGCTGTTGGTTGTTGGCTGTTGGCTGTTGGCTGTTGGCTGTTGGCGCTTCGCGTATTATAATTGTGTAGGCAAACCCCTTATTAGCAACTTACTCAATATAAACCTCTAGCCCATCGTAGGCAAGCATCACATTAGGTGGCAACTCTTTCTGAACTTCGCTGTAAAGTCCAATTTTATGGCTAATATGCGTTAGGAATGCTTGCTTTGGGTTGACCTTTTTTATAATATCTAAAGCCTCAGGTAAGCTAAAATGCGAAACATGGCTCTTCCTTCGAAGGGCATTAATCACCAAAACTTCAGTGTCGGCAATTTTTCTCATCTCCGAATCTGGAATAAGGCTAGCATCTGTAATATAGGTTAATTTGCCTATTTTAAAGCCATAAATTGGGAGTTTAGCATGGTACAACCGAATGGGTAGAATTTCAATATCGCCAATTTTTATGGGGTTGCCACTAATCGGGCAAAGATTCATTTCGGGTGAACCAGGGTACTTATACTCAGCAAAAACGTAAGAGAATTCGTTCTGTATTGCCTCAATTACCCTTGATTCGGCCCAAACATCCATAGCCCGTTGTTGTAAGTAATTAAAAGCTCTAACATCATCGAGCCCAGCAATATGATCGCGGTGCTCATGCGTAAGCAAAATCGCATCGAGTTTTTTAACATTTGCCCTAAGCATTTGCTGACGAAAATCGGGGCCTGCATCTATGGCAATAGTTGTACCCTTATACTCAATCAGTGCCGAAGTTCGCAGCCTTTTATCGCGACTATCGGATGATGCGCATATACTGCATGAACAGCCAATAATTGGAACCCCTTGGGACGTCCCGGTACCTAAAAATGTAAATTTCAAATTAGTTAAAGTTTTTGTATGCCTTTCGATTTATATCATTCCACATACTTTAAAAATAAAATACTATAAATAGCAAACCTAAAATATTATCGTAACACTATAACCCTCTCAAGTGGTTTTTATAGCAATATTTTTCACTTTCTGCTTTTTACCATTCGCTTTAACAGACAGGTAAATAAGGTAAACTAGCACCAAAACAGCCAATACTGCCGAAGGGATTGCAGCCTCTTTTCCAAAGAAAGTTAAAGCGGTAAATACCGAGAACCCTGAGCTTTTTATGGTAGAGAGCATGTTTTGTGTAACAGCTAAATCTTTGGGCACTTTAAGCTGGGCTGCAACAATATTGTAAACAGCACCTAACCCGAAGGTTGCAAGTAGTATGGTAACACCAACCAATAAAAGCACTTCGGGGTCCGAAAAAAACACCTGCCGATTCATACCCACTGCAACAAAAATGAGTATGGCAAACCCAAAATCAACCACTTTCCCCCTAACTACTTGCACAAATTTAAAAATTGACTTAGTTCGTAATATTTGGGCTAAAAAAAGAGGTATTAACACCAATTTAACCATCGTTATAAATAAATCGTATGAGCTAAGAGCCATATCTTTAGAAAAGGTATTTACAAGTATTGGAGCTATAAAAATTGATGCAAAGAAAGCGCCCGTAACTGCAATTATGGCATATTCTACTCTCCCTTTTAAAATTAATGAGAAAGGAATTATAGCCACACCTGGCGGGGCTGCAACAATTACTACGAACCCATAAAAAAGTTCCTTTGTGGGCATAAGTAACCATGCAATGGGTAAAAGAACTATCCCGAAAACTAAGTAGTTTAAAACGGCGCCTACTGCAAAGGGTTTCGCTACCGACTTAAAACCTTTAATAAGCATCAGGTTTAAACCAGTCATAGCAAAAGTCATTGTTATGCCAAGAACATAAACATTAAAATCTTTTAGATAGGGAGCGTAATCGCCAAAAATAAGACCGAGAATAACCGCCAGAACGAGTATTATATTTCTGTTAAAAATTATTGATTTAATAAAATTCATTGTCACTTACGTTTTAGAATACAAAGATATAAAAAGGACCCCTTGAATCACAGAAAACACAAACATTTGACGTTTGTTCGCTTGCGGGTAATGACTAAAATGTAAAATGCTCAACCTCTTTGTTTTCTTATTGTACTGATATATGTTTATAGTGTTAAACATGCTACGTTCGATAGTTCTAGAAGACTCATTATAACCCTCCATTATAAATATACGGGTACAGGATTAAGATGAAAAATTGATGAGCAGTAAATTATCAAACTATTACGATGGATAGTAATGTACAGGCATAATTTAAGTTAGACAAAACAACAATCACACAAAAAATGATTGACTTCGGGGCATTCCTATTCCGTTTTGCTATTTTTATTCGCACTTTTCAAAGTATCCACTTCCAGCAGTAGTTTCTCGTAATTCTCTTTATAGAATTCTAACTCTTGCAAACTTTCCATTATGTGCTCTTCCTTTTCCTGTATCTCGGCGGTTTGTTCCTGAAATTGTTTAATAAGGTTGATGTTTCTATCGTTCATCCTCGTATTATTCAAATTGTTGGCTATACTAAAAGCAATTCTCTTAATAAACTCAACCTCTTCTGCCTTAAACTCATCAAACCGTGCAAGTTCAATTACCCCCAAAACAGCCTCATCGGTACTTAGTGGTGTTATAAGAATACTTTTGGGTTTACTGCTACCCAGGCCTGAACTGATATTGTAATAGTTCTCTGGAATATTGTTAATAATTTTAAGCTCATTGTCAAGAAAAGTGGCACCAACTAGCCCATCGCCAATCTCCATTTTCGATTGAGTTTCTGCATCCTTTTTACTAATGCCATATTGAGCAACCAGCTCAAGTTTTCTGCCCTCTTCACCATCGTTAACAATGTACAATGCACCAAGTTTAACCCCCATATACTTAATTAAGGTGGTTAAAACCTTTCGGCTAAGGGCATCAAAATCGTTCTTGTTTGTTGATAATACATGATTTATTTTAGTTACACCTCTATTGATCCACTGTTGAATTTTTTCTTTTTCCTGATGCAAAACCATCGTATTATGCTGTTTTTGCAGCTCTTTTGTTCTTTCCTCGATATTCTTTTCAAGGCTATCCTTTTCAAGTGAAAGCTGATAGGACAGAAGTTCGTTCTGGTTTATCGCCTTTGCCGACCTGCTGGTTATTATAAACGACTGCAACAGCATAAATGCAACCAATCCATAAGGAGCAATGTAAGATGCTTGTATTAGCTCCATACTGCTTAAAACATCGGAAATTGTTGTTGCATAGAGCAAAAACATACCTAAAAACGATAAAAATGCACCCTCTCTTTTTTTGAAAGATGCTATAAGGAGAACGCCAAACGTTAAGTAAAGCCCACCCAGAAGCAGGTAAAGTTCAAAAACCAAACTAAATTTACCGTAAACCGACGCAGGTGTTGCAAAAATGAAGATTGAAAACACAGCACCCAAATAAAATAAAAGGTTTTTCATTGTTTTAGGGAAGTCTTGTTTATACTGGTTGTATAAAAACAAGACAAAAAATGGGATGGTGCAGTAGCCCGAAAAATTATCTAATTTAAGAAGCAGTTCCCAATTAATTTGAGGAAAAAGGGAGCTGATTATTCTATCGCCCGTTGAAATATATCGTAGAATCATTACCAGAGTTAGCATACCAAAATATAAATTTGACACATCTTTGCGTCTAAAAATATACATATTGATATGGTTAAGACCAATAACCAGTACAATTCCTATTACCAATAGATTAAGTATATCTAAATATCTACTTGATTTTTTTAGCGCATTATACGAGCCAATAAACATTGGCCTAGCCAAACCCGCCCTAGGATGAGAGTAGTTTGAAACTTGAACAACAAATTCGAGCCTAACCACATCGTTTTCAGAACCATTAACCACAAAGGGGATATCGTCAATTAAAAACTTTGGAACATGTTCCTCCTTGGTCTTTGCCACTACCCCAGCCTCAGCAACTGCTTCGCCGTTTATCCAAATTTTGTAACTGGTGAAAATTGAAGGGATTCTAATTCCGAGTATCTGTTCCTCTGGCTTACCCTTTACATCAACCCAAAAACGATAGGTTGCGAAACCATTACTGGGCAGTTTTTCATTATTGATACTGTAAGAAGCCCACGATTTGGGTATTTTAAAATATTGGGGCTCTGCTATGGCTTCAATATTCTCAAAATCATTGGGAGAGTAACTCCTATTCCAATAAAATTCAACATCGCCACTAATTTTCTCGATCGATTTATATAAGTCAACCTCTGCATTTGAAAAATTGATAACGCCTTTTTGTGGTTGCCCAAAAAGTAAGGTAAATGCCATTACGCTCAAACCGATAACTAGAATGGCGCGTTTTAAACTTTTCATATTTCTGAAAGTGTATTTTGGATTGGAAAATATTTTGGATTTAAAACTAACTATTTTTATTAAGAAACAGGGCATACCATTGCCATTTTTTTGCCAAAAATCTAGTTCCAAATGCAGCTTGCACGGCTTTGCTTTGTTTTCGACTGTACAATTCATAGTTTGACTTTGCCACAATTACCAAAGTTTACTAAAAGGTAAAGGCTGTCTATAGACAGCCTTTTTTGTAACTTTAAGTAATCATCCGTGTTGCTCAAGAAAGAGTGATACCTCATAGGGAACTTATTAGAAACTAAGGTACTGCGAACAAAGGTATAACACGAAAAATTATAAAATTATTTAGTTCCTCTTCGTATTAGCTTTTCAGTTTCTTAGCCATTTCATTAGCAATAACATCACATTGAGCATACTTCTCGTCGGATGGTTTACCGAATATTTCAGCAGGTTCGGCAACTAAATCAAACTTAGACTCTTCAGCAAATTTCATTAAATTTTTAACTCCACCGCCATTCCAACTGTAGCTGCCAAATACTCCTAAATACCTATCCTTAAGTTTCAGATTAATAATTTCTCTGGTAAATGACTCCATTAGCGGAAACATTTGGCCATTGTATGCACACGACCCTAAAATTATTCCCTTATACTTCCAAATTTCATTAATTAAATGGCTTATGTGTGTACGTGATACATCGTGTATACGAATATTTTTTATGCCATTTTCGGCCAATCTGCGGCCAATATAATCGGCCATAAGCTCAGTATTTCCATACATAGAGGCAACTACAATAACTACGCCCTCTTCTGCTTCAAACCGACTCCATTTATCATATAAACCAAGCACTTTTTCGGGATTTTCACGCCAAACAGGGCCGTGAACTGGGGCAACCACATTAACTGGTACACCCTTTAGCTTTGCAAACGCTTTTTGCACCATATTGCTATACGGACCTACAATATTTGAGTAGTATCGCCGCATTTCTTCTTCAAAGAAATCGAAATTAATCTCATCGTCAAAAATGCCTCCATCAAGCGTTCCGAAACTACCGAACGCATCGCCCGAGAACAGTATTTTTTCAGTTTCATCGTACGTCATCATTGTTTCGGGCCAATGCACCCAAGGAGTCATAACAAACTTTAGGTTATGATAACCTAGTTTCAGGGTATCCCCATCGTCTATTTTAAGTAAACGGTCAGTAATACCCCAATACGCCTCTACCATTTTAAACGTTTTAACGTTCCCAACAATGGTTACACCCTCAAAATGATCGAAAATTGTTTTCACCTCTCCCGAATGGTCGGGCTCCATATGGTTAATAATAAGATAATCGAGTTTTCGTCCTTGTAAAAGTTTCTCAATGCGTTCAATATAGTTTCCCGCAGCCCTATCCTCTATGGTATCAATAAGTGCTGTTTTTTCATCAACAATAAGGTACGAATTATATGAAACCCCTCTATCAAGAGTCCACATATTCTCAAATAGTGTTTTTCGCCTATCGTTCACCCCTATCCAGTGAACCTTTCCTTTTACTTCAACAGTGTAATGCATATCTTATAAAGTTTAATATTTTCATAATAATGATACAAAATTAGCAAAAGCGTTCAAATATGTATGCAAAATCTATTAATTCTATATGGCATAAGGAAACAGGAACTACTTACAATCCTAACTCTGCGTTTACAACAAAATTTAAATATTCGTAATTCCATGTTAATAGTTATTTCATCTTAGCGTAAATAAAAAACTGCCAGGGTTTTAAGTTTAACGTTGTATCCATCTCAAAACTTACTTGTTTTTCACTAAAAACATCTATGTAATCACCAACAAAGTCATCGCCTTTAAACTCTATTTGCTGTTTCAAATTAGATAAATTGAAAACAGCAAAAACCTTATCCTCCTTGTTCTCGCGTGTAAAAGCAAAAACATTCACATCATTATCAGTTTTCACCCTAACCATATCGCTACCCTCATTTGCTGCCCAAAGTGCCGTATTCTGTTTTTTTAGGTTAACCAGATGCGTGTATAAATTGGTGAATTCGGTGTTCGGTGTCCAATCAATTTCATCATGATCAAAAAATTTAAGCATCCTGTTAAAGGCAACTTCTTGTCCGTTGTATATTAATGGTACGCCAGGGATAACGAATGTTAAAGCAGCAAATGATTTTGCAGCACTGGTCCCCATACGGTCAAACTCGGTCCCTGCCCAACTGTTCTCATCATGATTGCTGGTAAAGTGCATTCTGGTTGTATTTTTTGGATAGGATGCAATTTCGCGCTGAAAATAGCTATCAATATCCATTACAGTTTTTTTACCTTTGGCAATATCATTCATAATATGGTGAAACTCCCACCCATAATCAGTATCGAAAGCATACTCCTGCAGCTCTACCTTATCGGCTTCGGCTAACATATATACTGGTTTAAGTTTATCGAGCTCAATTCGGGCGTTATTCCAAAATTCGGTGGGTACCATTGATGCAACATCACAACGAAAACCATCCACATCGGCCTCTTGAACCCAAAATTTCAATGCGTCAATCATATAGTTTCTAAGGTCATTATTGTCGTAGTTAAGCTGCAACACATCGGACCAATCGAACGGCGACAACATATTGCCTAGCGAATCGCGGGTATACCATTCGGGGTGCTGAAAAACCAAATCATTATCATGTGATGTATGGTTTGCAACCCAATCAACTATAACCTTCATACCCTGTTCATGGGCCTTGGTTACCAAACGTTTAAAGTCGTCCATAGAGCCAAATTCTGGGTTAATACCCTTATAATCTTTAACAGAATAGTAGCTACCAAGAGTTCCTTTACGTTCCACTTCTCCAACCGGATGTATTGGCATTATCCAAAGTATGCTCACCCCTAAGTCATTCAATCGAGGTAAGTGCTTTTCAAAAGCAGCAAATGTTCCCTCAGGGGTGAATTGTCTAATATTCACCTCATAAATAGTTGCGTTAAAGCTCCAATCGGGATGCTCAACTTTAAAGGGGTTAGCGTTGGTTTTAAACTCGTGGTTGCATGATGCAAAGGTTAAGATTAAAGCCAGTATAAATACAAGTAATAGGTTTTTTATGTACTTGTTAATCATTGTTTTCATATCAAAAAAAGTTAGTGAGTTAGAAATTACTTTTCATTCGTTTGCACAGAATAAGAGTCAAAATAGTGGTAAGATGATTACAGCGACAGGTATTTTTTTTGTACTTTTGTTTCAACTTGAAGAAGTTTAGCTCAATAAAAATACGGCATTTTAAATACCCTTCAAATTTTTGAGCTTTATGATTTTAAAAATCAAAACAATCGATGGAAACTTTAATAGATAATTATATCAATATTTTTGTATGAAACGAGTACTAGTAGCAACCGGTGGAGGAGACTGTCCAGGCCTAAACGCAGTAATTAGAGCAGTTGTAAAACGAGCAGAGCAAGAAACAAATTGGGAAGTTATAGGAAGTATCGAATCGTTTAACGGTATACTCCGTGAACCCACTGAGATTAGAGTTCTCGATGAGCGCTCTGTGGCAGGTATTCACGTGCAGGGAGGTACTATTATTGGTTCAACTAATAAAGGGGGGCCATTCGCTTGGCCAATAAAAAACAACGATGGCACTTGGGACTACGTTGACCGGTCGGATGAAATGATACGAAAGCTTAAATACCTTGGCGTTGATGCTGTAATTAGCATTGGGGGCGACGGGTCACAAAAAATATCGCAGGCTTTGTACGAAAAAGGGTTAAACATTATAGGAGTACCCAAAACAATTGACAATGACCTTTCTGCCACAGACCTAACGTTCGGTTTTCAAACCGCTGTGCAAATTGCAACCGAAGCAGTTGACAAGCTAGTTACAACGGCCGCAAGTCATAACAGAGTGCTTGTTCTTGAAGTTATGGGTAGGTTTGCTGGTTGGATTGCTCTTCATGCCGCCATTGCTGGTGGAGCCGAGGTATGCCTAATACCCGAGATACCTTACGACTTAGATATCGTTTTAGAACGACTTCAATCTCGATATAGCAAGGGTAAAGGCAATGCAATTGTTGTTGTTGCCGAAGGTGCAAAACCGAAAGATGGAGAG
Organism: Bacteroidales bacterium; assembly: GCA_041656735.1. Classification (GTDB taxonomy): domain Bacteria; phylum Bacteroidota; class Bacteroidia; order Bacteroidales; family Tenuifilaceae; genus Perlabentimonas. Next base: position 57,575 of record JBBACY010000010.1, read on the forward strand.
ATTACCGCTGAAAAAAGCCAAGAAATTGGATATTCGAACATTAGGCTAGGTGGAGTTGCCCATAAAATATCGTACGACTTAAAAAAGGCTGGTTTCGAAGCCGATATGCGCGAAACTGTTCTAGGCCATCTTCAGCGCGGGGGTATTCCAACTGCTTTCGACCGTGTTTTAGCTTCGCAATTTGGGGTAAAATCATTTGAAATGGTGCTTGAAGGCAAGTTTGGACAAATGGTTGCCTACCGAAATAACGACATCATTTCAGTTCCGCTTACCGATGCCATTGGTAAGCCTAACTTTGTTGACCCCTCAAGCAGTTTAGTTAGAACTGCACGCGGACTAGATATTTGTTTAGGCGACTAGTAAAACGAGTTCAACACGTAAAGTATTCTCTAAAAAGTAATGATAGTCATTACCTTTTAGAGACCATTTAACTATGGAAGCTCGGCATTTAATCAAAGTGATTAATATACTTTACTTATTGTTCGGGGTTTCTTTGGGATACTCGATTCGTGCGTGGTAAATATTTTGCAGTTTCTTTTTAAACACCTCTTTTGTTTCCGTTATGTCTTTCAACGTAATATTTGAGTTATCGAACTGCCCATCGGCCTGCTGGTGATTGATAATGGCTTCAACCAAATTATTAATATTTTCAATATTAACATCTTTCATACCTCTTGATGCGGCTTCAACCGAATCGGCCATCATAAGCACGGCAGTTTCACGCGAGAAAGGTTTTGGCCCAGGGTAACAAAATGCATCTAACCCCTCCTTCACATCTGGGAACCTATCTCTGTATAATCGATAAAAATAAAGAACCTTTGACGTTCCATGATGGGTTTTAATAAAATCGATTATTTGCTCAGGCAACCTCTTTTTCTTGGCAATCTGCACTCCATCAGAAACATGCTTAATAATTAGTTCTGCACTCTCCTCAAGCTCTAGCCCGTCATGTGGGTTAAAACCGGGCGACTGATTTTCAGTGAAGTAGAATGGATTATTCATCTTGCCTATATCGTGATATAACGCTCCGGTCCGCACCAATAATGGATTTCCTCCTATCTGATAAATGGCACTCTCGGCCAAGTTAGCCACTTGCAACGAGTGCTGAAACGTACCAGGGGCAACCTCGGCAAGTTTGCGAAGCAAATCCTGATTCGTGTCACCTAGCTCCATAAGGGTTGTATCGGATAGAAAACCGAACGTTTTTTCGAAAACATAAATCAGTTGATATGAAGCCAGAAGCAACAGCGCGTTGGCAGCAAACCAAGCAATATAAAGTGGGTTCATTGCCATTGGCGTACCCTCTTGAATAAGCACTATTCCGAAATACAGTATTGAATAGGTTAGGAAAATAAACCCAACCGACAAAAACAGCTTGCTTCGTCTGTAAACTTTTGCAAGGCTTACAATGGCAACAACTCCTGCAATAAAATGCATGAATACAAACTCAAAGCTATTGGGCACAAAAAAACCCACCAGGAAAACTGTTACCAAGTGAATAAAAAGTGCTAACCGGGAATCGTAAAAAGTGCGGATAAAAATTGGTACTATGGCAAACGGAATAATATAGATACTAATTAGCTCGCAGCGCAAAAGCATAGCCGAAACAACCGTTAATGAGGTAACTAGTAATAGAATAAATAGAATTTTAGAATCGCTGTCCAATATATCGCGCCTGAAATGGAAAAGGAATAAAAATAATACTAAAAACAAAATAGTTACAACCAACGCTTGCCCCAACAAAAGGAAACGAGTATCGTCAATGAGGTTTAACCTACTTTCATACTCACGTTTTAACGAGAAAAGGATTTGATATAAATCAGAATTTACAACCTCGCCCTTACTTATAATTCGCTCACCTGAATAAATAAGCCCTTTTGTTGCAGATAAATTAGCCACCATATCCTGCCTAATCTGCTTGGTCGACTCTGGGTCATACTTTAAATTAGGGCTAACGTAACTTGCAATTGAAATATGTTTAAAATATTGAACACTTTGCGACTCCAAAACGTCACTAAAAATTTCTTTAAAGGCCCTTCTTAACCGATCGGTTGCAGAGTGTACCATAAAAACACGCTCCACAGTCGAGTCGAAAGCTTTGTTGTTAAAAACTACCGTAATACCATTCTGCATTGTGCCTTGAAGCTCGGCATACTCATTGGGATATAAAACGCCAACGCTATACACATACCTTATAGAATCTTCAAACATTTTAACCAAACGACGGCTTACCCTAGCACCACTTTCAAGGCTTGATATGGCTTCTTGAATATCTGATTGATATTTCTTAACAATCTGCGATACATTGGTAGTGTCTAGTTTAAAAAAAGGCTTAAAGTTATTGAGTATGGCGTTTCGTTCGGCTATAAACTCAGCATCGGTTTTGTATATGGGAAAGTCAAATGGTCCAACCAAATCGTCGTGCATCCATACCTTACCCCTTTGAAACTCATACTTAAAACGGCGCTCTTGAGGCAAAGCCAACACTATTAGCACAATGGCTATAACAAAGTACAATGTCCTCAGAATTTCTCTGAAATGCTTCTTTACAAAACGATACATATTTTCCATACCACGAATATATTACAATATCTTTGCAAAAGTAACATTTTTATAAGCAATTAGTTTTATTAAGCTTTAATTTGAATGTAATTCGAAATCCAAGCGAACAGCAAATTCACTCCCTGTTCGAAAACGAACAGTTGGTATACGATTACGAACATAAGATTAGACTCTAACTATATCATTTGTAACTGATAGTAAGTCTGTTATAATGTTTGGCACATAGTGTGATTAACCGTTGATGAATTTGTTATGTAAATTAGGATGCACATTGTGAGCGTAAAGAAACACGCAATCAAAAACATCCTTTAAAACACTAAAACCACCTAAAATGCTTAAGAATCATCTGAAAGTTTCTGTTCGAAACCTCCTCTTACAAAAGGGCTATACTGCAATCAATGTTTTTGGCCTAGCGCTAGGAATAGCTAGCGCCATGCTAATAATGCTGTATATTATTGATGAGGTTAGCTTTGATAAATTTCACCCCAATGCAGACAACACCTACCGTATATGCCTTGATTTTCAGATTGATGGCAATGGCATGGAGGTACCCTTTAGTTGTTCACCCATAGGTCCCAAAACAGTTGAGATGTACCCAGACATACTTAACTTTACTAGAGTACACCCTTTTTACGGAGAGCCTAACATTCGGTATGAGAATAATGCTTTTGTTGAAAAGGAGATTTTCTATGCAGACTCTACTTTCTTTGAAGTTTTCACAGGTTTCAATCTGATAAAAGGTGACCCCAACCAAGTACTAAACTTGCCATACCAAATGGTGATGACCGAATCAACAGCTAAAAAATATTTTGGTAACGAGAACCCCATTGGTAAATCGGTAACCATGTGGCAGGAGAAACAAAGTTGGGAAATTGTTGGCATTGCATCGGACCCTCCAAAGAATAGCCATATAGATTTCGATATTGTTTGCTCATTTGTGTCGATTGAAGCGGCAAACTCAAGTAGTTGGGTAAACACCAGCTTGCACACCTACCTTGTTTTACAAGAGAATCTGGACCCCCTTATTGTTAAGCAACGCTTTAAAGAGTTGGTCAACACATATGCTGGGCCTCAATTCGAGGAGTACTTAGACTTGACTATGGAAGATTTCGAAAAAAAAGGGAATAGGTTCACATTCTATTTGCAGCCCCTGCTAAATATCCACTTAAAATCGACTATGGCCATGGAAATGAAACCTGGCGGTAGCCTAGTAATGATATACGTATTCACGATAATCGCCATCTTTATTCTAATAATTGCCGCTATAAATTTTATGAACCTATCCACCGTCCGTTCAACAAAGCGAGCCAAGGAGATAGGTATCCGAAAAGTGGTTGGTTCATCACGCTCAGGACTAGTAGGTCAATTTCTTACCGAATCGGTCGTAATTACAACCTTTTCATTGCTAATTGCTATAGGTATAGTGATTATTGCCACCCCAACGTTTAACCTAATTGCAGGAAAGAGTATCGTGTTATCCGAATTACCCGTAGGGCTAACCCTGGGCGTGCTAGTTGCCACAATTATTGCCATTGGCTTTGCCGCAGGCAGCTACCCAGCATTTATGCTAGCCGGCTTTGAACCACTTAAGGTACTAAAGGGGAGATTTACATCTGGCACGAAGGGGAACACGCTAAGGAGAGTGCTCGTTATTGTACAATTCACAATATCGGTGGGATTACTAGTAGCTACCTTTATTATATATCAACAGGTATCATTCCTAGAAAATAAGCAGCTTGGTTACTCTCCAGAAGATGTACTAATTATTAAACGCTCCTATACTATAAAACAGTCGCAAAGAGAGGCACTAAACAACGAACTCAAAAAAATACCTGGTGTGAGAGCCGTTTCAAACTCATCTGCGCTTCCTATAGCAGTGTATGGCAACACCTTAATCCAGAAAGAAGGGGCAGCAGCTGATGACCTTAGAAGTTTTAATTTTTTCTATGCACACCATGATTTTGATAAAGTTTTACAATGTGAAATGGTCGAAGGAAGATACTTCAGCGAAAACTTTGCCAGCGATTCTTTGGCATTAATTATTAATGAAACGGCTGCTAAAGAGTTAGATTTTAGCGGCTCAGTAGTAGGCCAAGTAGTTAGTATTGATGCGCAAAAGAGAACCATTGTAGGGGTTGTAAAGGATTTTCATTACGAATCGCTCCATAAAAATATTAGCCCTCTAGCTATAGTTTACGCTCAGGCTTATTCATACTTATACATAAAACTTGATAATAAAAATACCCTGAGTACCATTGATGCTATTGAGGATGTGTGGAACAAGTTTTCGCCAAACCAAGCATTAGATTATTTCTTCTTAAACCAAGCAATTAAAAACCTATATGGAAAGGAGAAACAGGAAAAAACGCTGTTTACAGGTTTCAGTATTTTAGCCATAATAATTGCCTTACTGGGGCTTTTAGGGCTCTCGTCGTACTCAACCCAGCAACGTACTCACGAAATTGGTATCCGAAAGGTTATGGGAGCCAAGGTTATCAACATTATTTGGCTTCTGCTAAGCGAAATTAACAGGCTCTTCGTAATATCAACCCTAATTGCTTGGCCACTGGTCTGGGTTTTTATGGAAAAATGGCTAGAGGGTTTCGCATTCAGAATAACCCTTTCCCCTCTCCTATTCGTTGCGGCATCATTACTAGCCTACGTAGTTGTTGTTATAACGGTAAGTTACCAAACAATTAGAGCAGCCAGAACGAACCCGGCTATTACGCTCACCTGCGAATAGGGCAAAAACTAAAATGGCAAACGAGCCTGAGGGATTATACTATGTTCAGCAAATTCGTTTTTTTTATACTTGTAGTAACCAGCAATGGCAATCATTGCAGCGTTATCGGTTGTAAATTTAAACTCGGGAATATAGGTGCGTAACCCGTACCTATTTCCCAACTCAACAGTAGCCTTTCGAAGGCCCGAGTTAGCGGCTACGCCGCCAGCCAAGGCAATCTCCTTAACACCTAGTTTACAAGCGGCTGCTTCTAGCTTTTCAATAAGAATGGTAACGATGGTATGTTGCAACGATGCGCACAGATCATGCTTTCGATTCTCAATAAAATCTGGATCCTTCGCAAGGTTATCTCTCAAAAAGTATAAAAATGAAGTTTTTAGCCCACTAAAGCTAAAATCGAGCCCTTTTGGTAATGGTTTTGCAAACTGAAAAGCAGTAGGATTTCCCAATGCCGAAAGTTTATCAACAACCGGTCCACCAGGGTAGCCAAGCCCCATAACCTTTGCACACTTATCAAAGGCCTCGCCAGCAGCATCGTCTATGGTTTTACCAATAATCTGCATGCTATCAAAATCGTTAACTAAAACCAGCTGCGTATGCCCGCCCGACACTAAAAGGCAAAGGAATGGAAAACTAGGTACGTGCGTATCTTCCGATGTTAAAATAAAGTGCGAGAGAATGTGACCATGTAGATGGTTAACCTCAATTAGGGGAATATTTTGAGCAATGGCAAAGCCCTTAGCAAATGAGGTACCCACCAGCAGTGAGCCTAATAAACCAGGTCCGCGTGTAAAAGCGATAGCCGAAATATCAGAGGGCTTTATCCCTGCCTGCTTTATGGCCATATCAACAACCGGAACAATATTTGCCTGGTGAGCTCGCGATGCTAGCTCAGGCACAACCCCACCATACTCTTCATGAACCTTCTGGCTACTAATAAGGTTCGATAGTAGGTGTCCATCTTTTATCACCGCGGCCGAAGTATCGTCGCACGATGATTCTATCCCTAAAATAATAACGCTCATAGTGTAAAATTGTATGCTTAACAAAAACTCTCAAAATACAACAAATTTTAACCTTCAACTTACAAGGTATTTAACTAAATTCGGGCGTTTTTGACAAGTGGCATAGTTTATGTATTATTAAGTTCTAATTGCTAATATAAGGTGCGCAAAGTTATTAAAAAAACAGCTAATATTTTCTTGATAGTTGCATTGGTATTACTTCTAATACCAACTGCATTATGGCTTGTAATTCAAACACCTAGAGCACAAAACTATCTGGTTGAGCAAACCACACAAATTCTCGAACGTAAATTTGGTACAAAGACAAGCATCGGAAAATTCGATTTTCGATTGTTTAACCGTATTCTATTAAAAGATGTTTATGCCGAAGACGACAACGGTGACACGCTATTATTAACTAAAACCATATCGGCAAGTATACAGGGATATAACATCCGTAATAATTCGTTAAATTTTCATCGCGTTACACTAAACAATGCGTTTATCAATTTTGAAACCGATACCCTCGGCGAAATGAACCTAACAAAATTCATTGCAAGTTTTATCCAACCCAAAGACACCTCACGCAAATCGGATAACCCGATAACTATAAATGCAAAAAACATTCGAATTACGGAATCGAATTTTAGGATGCACAAGCAGAACGCAAAAGTTCTTGACCATAGTATAAATTTCGAAGATATGGACGTCTCTGCCTTGCACCTCGATGTAACAAATCTAAGCATAACTGGCGACACCATAGCATTTACCATTAATAGTCTGAAGGGTATAGAAAAAAGTGGTTTTGTAATTGACCGGTTTAGAACCGATATGAGTTTTAGCAGTAACCATATGGATTTTGAAAGGTTACGAATACAAGCAATGAACTCAAGCATAAGCCTCCCCTTTTTAAAGTTCAGCTATTTAAGCTGGAAGGATATGAGCGATTTTCTCAATCAGGTAAAACTAAATGGAGAGATAAGCAATAGCCAGCTATCAACTAAAGCGCTATCATACTTTGTTCCCAAGGTTAAAAACTTTGATTTAATTGCACAAGTTGAATGTAAATTTCGTGGACCAGTTAGCGAACTCAGGGTTCGTGAACTAGAGATAGCCACTGCCAAAAACACCTTTATTAGCAGCAATGTTAGCCTAACAGGATTACCCGATTTTAATAACACCCTTCTTTTTGTTGATGTGAAAAAATTTACCACCAGCGTAGATGACTTGGAGAGTTTTACGTTTGTCGATTCGCAAAAACAAATATTAAAACTGCCCGATATACTCGATGCTATTCAACGAATCAGTTTTTCGGGCAATTTCACTGGTTTTATCTCTGATTTTGTGGCATACGGTACCCTTAAAACAAATATTGGCGACGTATCTATGGACCTTTTAATTAAACCCGACCAGCAAAAGGCTACCCAATTTAAAGGGAAGGTTGCTACTGAAAAATTAAATTTAGCAACACTTACTAACAACGATATGTTTGGGGAGATTAGTATGTCGGCTACGCTAAACGGGAATACCAACTATAAAAACACGCTAAATGCCACCACCAACGCTACCATATACTCTATTGAAGCAAACAACTATAAATACTCTAATATTAAAATTGACGGCACCCTTAACAGCAAAATGTTTGAGGGATCGCTCTCGGTAAACGACCCGAACGCTAGGGTTAATTTCTTGGGAAAGGTTGACTTTTCTGACACCATACCAACGTACGACTTTTCTGCCTTCGTACCAAAGCTCGATCTGGTAAAACTAAACCTTAATAAAGTTGACAGTATATCGAAAGCCTCATTCCTTTTAGCGGCTCAATTCAGCGGAAACACAATTGATAACATAAAGGGGAATATTAAAATTGTTAATGGTTTTTATCAAAACCAGAATGGCGAAATTAAAACATCCGACATTGTAGTAAGTGCAAAAAACACCATTGACAGCAAACAAATTACAGTAAAATCCGAATTTATTGATGGGGAAATTAGAGGGAAATACAACTTTACCAATATAGTATCATCCTTACAAAATCTGGTATACCTATATATTCCGGCACTTAGCCAGAACAATGTAAAACCCGATATTACACCCACCGGTGTTGCAGATCCGGAATTTAACGACTACATTATTAGGTTACGCCTAAATAAAACCGACAAATTAAGCGATGTGCTGTTCCCTAGCTTCCGAATTGCTGAAAACTCCAACGTGTTTGGCATTTACAACCCCGACTTTCAAACCCTTAATCTTAAAATAAAAATCCCCGAAATAAGGCTAGGCAACAATATAGTAAAGGATATTTTGATTGACGGTACAACCAATGACGCAACCTTAACGGCCAGTATCACATCTCCGCTAGTTAGCTTTGGTAATTCAAACATCCGAAATATTTCCATTCAAGCTATGGCGCAGAACGATAGCTTAACCACTTCCATTGGCTGGGACAACAAAACACAAGTAAAGAACCTTGGTCAACTAAACACTAGAACCCTGTTTAGCCATAACTCTGGAAACAAAACAGTAAACCTACACCTTATACCCTCAAACTTTACCCTTAACGATACCATTTGGAATATAAATGAATCGGAAATAGTAATTGACAGCTCAACAATCTTTCTAAATAACATACTACTTTACAATAAAACTCAAACGCTTAATGTTAATGGTAAGATAGCTTCGCTAGAAACTGATTTTATAGAGGCTACCCTAAAAAACATTGATGTTTCAAACGTAAATCTTTACACCCAAAATATAGGATACACTTTTAGTGGGCAAATTAATGGTTACGCCAAGGCAACGAATATTACTAGTAGCCCCCTATTTTATGCCGACCTTAAAATTGATAGTCTGAATGTTAATGATTTTGAGCTAGGACAAGTGGCACTTAATAGCCAATGGCATCCTACGGACAAACGCCTATCGGTTGACTTTATAAACACGCATAATAAGCAAGGCCTTAGCCTTGGCGGCGACTACTTCCCTGAAACAGAAAAACTACAGTTCTTCGCTCGATTGAACAGTATTGCCCTTGGCCTGCTTGAGCCATTAATGGCTGGAGAAGTTACGAACCTGGAAGGTTCAACCTCGGGAAATATTAGCATTTCAGGAACAAGCAAAAAACCCTTGCTTAATGGTACCCTAAGAATTAACAACGCCGCTGCAACCGTTGAATTTAGTAAAACCCGTTACTTCATAACAGATCAAGTAACCGTTGATAATAGCGATGTTATATTCCAAGATTTCAAAATACAAGATAGTAACAAGCGGCTTGCCGTTTTAAATGGAAAGATAAAAACCAACTACTTTAAAAACATTCTTTTAGATCTAAATCTTGCCCCATCGAACTTTCAACTATTAAATACCAACGAACACGATAACGAGCTTTTTTACGGAACCGTTTATGCAAGTGGACAGGTTAAGGCAACGGGCCCCCCAAAAAACATAACCGTTAACGCTTCAATTAAAACAGAACCGCGAACGGCTATCTATTTACCCCTATCATCGAGTAGTAGCGTAGCTGAGTATGATTTTGTTCAATTTTTGAATAAAACCGAAGAGATTTTTATTGTTGAGGAGCAAACACAATTTAGCAAAGCCGAAAGGCCCAATATAAACCTAATGCTCGACCTTGAAGTTACACCCGATGCCGATGTTCAAATTATAATTGACAAGCAGCTAGGTGATATTATTAAGGCAAATGGTTCGGGAAACCTAAAAATGGAGATAGACCTAAACAAGAATATTTTCAATATGTTTGGGCAGTATGTAATTGAGCAAGGAGACTACCTATTTACATTACAAGGTGTTATAAATAAACGGTTTAAAATTGGACAGGGAGGAACCCTTACTTGGAATGGCGACATTATTGATGCGCTGATGGATATTCAGGCCATTTACAGCCTTCGAACCTCATTAAAAAACCTTAACCCAGGAAGCGACGACCCAATATACAAAAACAGAACACAGGTTGACTGCGAAATTAACTTATCGGGAAAACTTATGGAACCGAAAATAGGGTTCGGCATAAAAGTACCCCTGGCAGAAAACGATCCCATTGCCAAAGCCGTAGTTCAGGATGCACTTAATACCGAAGAGCGTGTTAGCCGACAGTTCCTATCACTTCTGGTTATCCAAAGTTTTACAAGCGAGGATCCAACAAGTCAGAACGCCATAGTGGGTCAGGGTTTGGCTTCAACCGCTGGCGAAATGTTGTCGAACCAATTTAGCAACTTGCTTTCGCAAATCACAACCGCTTTCGACTTTGGCGTAAACTGGAGACCTGGTGATGAGCTAAGTTCATCCGAAATAGAATTTGCGCTATCAACCCAGCTTTTTAACGACAGGCTTTCCATAAATAGTAACCTTGATATGGGCAACCAGAATGTTAGTAGCGGTTTTGTTGGCGATGTGAGCGCCGATTTAAAGATAGTTCCATCGGGAAAATTACGGCTAAAAGCTTTCTATCGATCGAATGATGAACTTATGTATGGCACCAACTATGGTGATTACACTGCAGGTGCTGGTTTAATGTACCGAGAAGATTTTAATAGCCTTGAGGAATTATTTGCTAAGTATAAAAATTATTTTATTCGTAAAAAAAAGAATGAGTATGACTTCAACTTACAAAACACTGACAATGAAGCCAATAAAAAACCAACACCCCCGCCAGATGAAACAAAGTTGAAAATAGATTTTGTAGAAATAAAATAGATTTACACTTTCACCGTTTTTTTATTAATTTCGTCAAAAATATACACTAATATGATACCAACAATGCTTCTACAAATCGACTTAGCTGCAAGTATTGCAGCAGAACCCGCTGGAGAGCTCTCCCTTAGTTTTTGGGATCTAGCATTTAAAGGTGGATGGATTATGATTCCCCTAGTATTGCTATGGTTTATAGCAGTTTATCTTTTCATTGAACGATTCTGGTCAATTAAAAAGGCTTCAAAAGAAGATGTTAACTTTATGAATAGGATAAAGGAATACATTCACGATGATAAAATTGAATCGGCGGTTTCTCTTTGTCGCAGTCACAACACCCCAGTATCTCATATGATTGAAAAGGGATTGCAACGAATTGGACGTCCCCTCTCGGATGTTACCGCAGCGATTGAAAATGTAGGTAACCTCGAAATATCAAAACTCGAAAGTGGACTACCAACACTGGCAACAATTGCTGGTGGGGCTCCTATGATCGGTTTCTTAGGAACAGTAATAGGTATGATTAGAGCTTTTTACGATATGTCAATGGCTGGAAACAACATCGATGTAGGCTTGCTGTCGAATGGTATTTATACTGCTATGGTTACAACCGTGGGCGGGCTTATAGTTGGAATATTCGCTTACTTTGCCTATAATATACTTGTTGCCAAAGTAGAAAATGTGGTATTTACAATGGAAGCCAACACTACCGAGTTTATGGATTTACTTAACGAACCCGTTTCATAATAAAAAAATAGTAAGCATGGCACTAAAACGAGGGTCAAAAGTAAGCGCAGAATTCAGCATGTCGTCAATGACCGACATAGTATTTCTTTTGCTAATATTCTTTATGGTCTCATCAACCCTAGTTGCTCCCAATGCGCTGAAGCTTCTACTACCACAAAGCAATAGTCAAACACCAGCTAAAGCTATTACAACCATAAGCATTACGCAAGATTTGATTTTTTACGTTGAGCAAACACCTATTTCATATTCTGACTTAGAACTTTACCTTGCGCAAAAACTTCAGGGTGAAGCAGAACCAACCATATCGCTTCATGTACACCGATCGGTTCCAATGGAAGAGGTTGTAAAAGTAATGAATATAGCCAAAGAGAATAGGTACAAACTTATTTTGGCAACACAGCCCTTAAAGTAGTAACTGCAATGAACAACAAGACCAAAGGCATAATTGGCTCAATTTTAGTACACGTAACTTTTCTTGTACTGCTAATTATCTTTGGCTTTACTACGCCCCTGCCCTTACCTGGCGAACAGGGAATTCTTATTAATTTTGGCACCGACAATGAGGGAATGGGATTACGTGAACCTAAAAAATTGGATGAACAGATTGCTCCCCCAATACAAGCACCTACGGAAGAAGTTGAACAAGCACCAATAACCCAGGATTTTGAGGAAGCTCCATCCATAGAGAAACCTAAGCCAAAACCCGACATAAAACCCAAGGAGGAAAAAAAACCGATTGAAAAGCCTAAGGTAAAACCTGTGGAAGAAAAACCACGAGAGATTGATGGAAAAACACTTTTCCCGGGTAAAAAAACCGATGGTGGCACAAGCGGTGAAGGAGATACATCTGTGAAGGGTAACCAAGGCAGTATTGACGGTTCTGTTGATTCAAAAAGCAGAGAAGGCGGAACAACCAGCGGAGGCAAAGGTATTAGTTTTAGCTTGGGAAACAGGGCTGCATTATCGTTACCCGAACCCGAATATACCATTCAAAAAAGCGGAATTGTTGTTGTTGAGGTTAGGGTTGATCAAAATGGCTATGTAACAAATGCAAGAGGCGGAGTACGTGGCTCTACAACCAATGATACTGAACTTATAAAGGCTGCCGAAAAAGCAGCACTTCGAGCACGATTTAACGTAAGTCAGAATGCGCCTGCCTACCAAAACGGTACAATAACCTATGTTTTTAAACTCGAGTAATTAGTTAAAAAAACAAAAGTTTTACACCAAAAATCAGTACGGTTCCCAATAAAAACCAACGAATAAACTCCGCTCCGCGCTTAATAGCAATATTTGTTGCAACCCATGCACCTAGCATATTACCTACCCCAAGTATTATACCGTATTTGTAGTTAACCTGCCCATTATAAATAAATACACCGAGCGCTACGAAAGTAAATGCAAAAACCATTAACGCCTTTAAAGCATTCGCTTTAACTAAATCGTACCCTGCCCCTAAAACTAACCCAGCCAATAAAAAAAAGCCTACACCAGCCTGAATAAAACCTCCATAAAATCCAATTCCAAGAAAAATAATTACCTGAATAACACTTGGCCTTGCACTCACAGGTTTCTCTTTACTTTTTATCCATTTTTCGGGTTTGTAAAGCATCAAAAAGAACATAAAAACAAGCAAGAAACCTATCAGTCTATTCATTAGCTGATCATCTAAATTTACAGCGAAAGCTGCACCTATAAATGAGCCAATTACAGCAGGTATGGTTAACCAAATCCCTTCGTTCCACTCAAAAACCTTCTTTTGCTTAAAACCACCAACAGCAACTAAACTCTGAAGTATTACTCCAACCCTATTGGTTGCATTCGCCACATTGGCGGGTAATCCTAAAAAAATGAGTAACGGCAGCGTGAGCAGACTTCCGCTTCCGGCCAATGTATTTATAAAGCCAGCCACAAAGCCAACACCCACAATCAAAAGACATATCCATATATCCATAAAACCTACTGTAAACGACCAAAATAGTTCAGGATACAAACCATTCGGGTTAAGATAATTAAACTACAATTAAAGTTTTTCGAGTTTTTCATGGGTAAGGGCTCCCCTTTCATTCCCTGTATTTAGGGTTGTGCTGGGTTCAAAAAGCATAACCGAAACTTCGTTAAGGGCCACGGGTCGGTGCTCAACCCCTCTCGGAATTATTACAAACTCATTGGATGTAAGCTCTATGGTTTTATCTTTAAGTTCAATTTGCAACGTTCCATCAATCACATAGAACAGCTCATCTTCATGTTCATGCTTATGCCATACAAATTCGCCTTTAAATTTAGCGAGTTTAACCTGCTGGTTATTAAGTTCCCCTACAATTCGTGGATTCCAATAATCGTTAAACATTTGTAACTTCTGCTTAACGTTTACCTTACTAACTGACTTAGTGCTCATAAATTAAAATATAAGTTATTTTAGTAAGCATAACTACCCAAGAACAATCCATTAGCCTTATGGCATTAGGCCGGTTGAGCTGAATGTGATTTAATGAACTCTACAAAATACGAGTAGCGTGGTATAAAGTTCCTGAAATAAAGATTTTACCTAAAAACTAGCCTCTCAAACCAGCTAATGCCTTGAATTTATTTGGTTGATTGCACTTAATAAACTTACACCAAACGCTGCTAGCTAGGTAAGCAACCTTTAATTAGCCGCTACTTTTTCACTCCAAGATCCTCAACTATTTTCGCAATCTTATCGTCGAGTTTAGATTTCATTAACTCATACTCAGCGGGGTATTTCATACCAGACTTAACACCAAAGTAGAATTTAATTTTGGGCTCTGTTCCCGATGGACGAATAGATACTCGGCTCCCATCTTCAGTAATAAACTGAATTACATCGGATTTAGGCAACTTTATTGATAAAATTTGACTCTCTTTCAGCTTGTATGATTGTTGCTTTAAATAATCATTTATAACTACCACATCAGAACCACCCAGCTGCTTGGGGGGCGAAGTTCTAAAGCCCTGCATCATCTTTTTAATCTCATCGGCACCCTCCTTGCCCTTTCTAGTTATTGAAACTAACTTCTCATGGTACAATCCGTATTTAGCATAAAGTTCTATAAGAATTTGATAAACCGATTTGCCTTGCTCTTTTGCCCAAGCAACAATTTCGGCAAACATTGCACAAGAAAGCACCGCATCCTTATCGCGTACAAAAGAGCCTACTAAATAACCATAACTCTCCTCACCGCCTGCAATAAATACCTTGTTTCTCTCATTCAAGCGAATAACTTCTGCAATATATTTAAAACCAGTTAAAACCTCTTTACACTCCACGTTAAAATCGGAAGCAATATCGGCCAAAAGGTTCGAGGTTACAATGGTTTTTACAATATACTCGTTACCAGTGAGCCACCTCTTTTCGCTCCATTTTGTAAGCACATAATGAATTAAAAGGGCAGCAGCCTGATTTCCATTCAGCAAAATAAATTTCCCCATATTATCCTTAATACCAATTCCAACCCTATCGGCATCAGGATCGGTTGCCATAACAATATCAGCATCAATCTTTTTTGCCTTAGCCAACGCTAACTTTAGCGTGGCGGGCTCTTCTGGGTTAGGAGACTCAACGGTTGGGAAATTTCCATCAATCACATTTTGTTCGGGTATTGTTACCACAGATGCAAAACCGAATTTATGTAATGCTTTTGGTACCAAATCAACGCCAGTTCCGTGGATTGGGGTGTATACTATCTTAATATTCTGGTGTTTTAAATTTTCTGCGGGCGAGAGCGAAAGCGATGACAAGGTATTCAGGTAAATCTCATCAATTTCACTACCAATAACCTTTATTAAGTTATGATTACCTTCAAATTTAACTTCGCTAACCGAGGATATCTTATTAACCTCAGCTATTATATTCTCATCGTGTGGCGGAACAATTTGCGCACCATCATCCCAATATACCTTATAGCCATTGTATTCCTTGGGGTTGTGTGAGGCCGTAATTACTAGTCCACCTTGACACTTAAAAGCTCGAATTGCAAAGCTAAGCTGAGGTGTGGGTCGTAGCGCCTCAAAAAGATATACCCAAATTCCGTTTGCCGTTAAAATTTCAGCAGCAGTTAAGGCGTAGGGCATACTATTATTCCGAGAGTCGAAGGCAATAGCCACCCTAATTTCGGGTTGATTTTTAAATGCTTTTAACATATAGTTAGCCAGCCCCTGCGTTGCCTTACCCAAAGTATATCGGTTCATTCGGTTTGTACCGGGTCCCATAACTCCTCTCAACCCTCCGGTTCCAAACTCCAAATCTTTGTAAAAGGCATCTACCAACTCGTTGGGATTGCCAGCAATAAGTTTTTTAACTGCTGCACGTGTTTCTTTATCAAACTCGGGTTTTAGCCACTGCTGTGCCCTCTCTAAAATTTCAGGGTCAACTACCTGTTTTTTCATCGCAATAGGTTTATGGTGTTAATCTTTTTAGACAGTTAGTAAGGCTTTCGCGCCAATGAGGTATTTCTACCCCATAACAATCCTTAATTTTCGATTTATTTAAAACGCTATAAAAAGGCCTTTTTGCTGCTGTTGGATACTCAGTGCTTAAGATAGGGATAATTTTGCAACTATAGGCATAGAAATTAGCTATTTCGGTTGCTAAATCGAACCAGCTGCAAACGCCCTCGTTGGTATAGTGAAAAATTTCAGGAACAAAATATTCTCTCCCTTTTAGTATAATATTAACTAGCGTTTGTGCAAGATCTCTTGCGTATGTTGGCGAACCGACCTGATCGTATACAACGCGCAAGCTGCTACTATCTTTGGCTTTTTTGGCAATGGTTTTAACAAAATTACTCCCAAACTCTGAGTACAGCCAAGCTGTTCGTACAACCATTGCATTGCCTATACTTAGTACGTTTTGCTCGCCTTTCAACTTCGATTCTCCGTACACTGAATTTGGTGAAGTTTCTGCATCTTCGGTATACGGACTATACGCAAGCCCATTAAACACGTAGTCGGTTGATATATGTATTAGCTTAGCATCTATTGTTTTAGCCGATTGAGCCAAATACTTTGGTGCATCTGAATTAAGTTTGTAAGCAGCTTGCTTTTCATTTTCGGCCTTATCTACGGCAGTGTGTGCTGCGCAATTAACAATAAAATCTGGCTTAAGCACATTAACAAAACTCTCAACCAGCACTTGGTCGGTAATGTTCAACTCCTTAAAATCGGTAAAAACAAAATGCAGGTTGGGTACTTCAGATGCTAAAAGTCGAAGTTCTGAGCCAAGTTGACCGTTTGCGCCCGTAACTAAAACTTTTACCATACTATTACTTCTTACTTCCTCCATATACAAAATTTGTTTCTAAGTTAGAAAAACCAGGAAAAACCTTGTCTTTAGCTGATACTATTGCACTCCTCTTTTCAACTCTCCAGTCTATTGCTAATTCTTCATCATTAAAACAAATACCTCTTTCCGCAGAAGCGTTGTATAACGAATCGCATTTATAATTAACAATCGCAGTATCGCTAAGCACTGAAAATCCGTGAGCAAACCCTCTTGGGATATAAAGTAATCGCTTGTTTTCTGCGTTTAGTTCACAGGCAAAATGTTTTCCGTATGTGGGTGAGTTCTTCCGAATATCGACAGCAACATCGAGTATACCTCCGTGAACTACCCTTACCAATTTTGCCTGCGCATAGGGTGCCAACTGGTAATGTAAACCGCGTATTACACCTTTTGCCGAGTACGATTCGTTATCTTGAACAAAAGGAACATCAATTCCAATGTTAGCAAACTTTTCAGCATTAAAAGCTTCAAAAAAGTAGCCCCTGGAATCATTAAAAACATTCGGTTCTAGTACAAATAACCCCTCAATAAAGGTTTCTATTTTTTTCATATGTTTGGCTAATTATTTTCAAGGAAATTAATGGAACATTCATGGAGTTGTCTCTCCCCTATCCGTTAGTAATGTTAGCACGAATATTACATCTGCTCCAATTCTTCATTAGCAACCCTGAGCAAATACTCGCCATACTGATTTTTAAGTAATGGCTTTGCTAACTCTAGTAGTTGCTGTTTAGTTATAAATTTATTTGTATACGCTATCTCTTCAATGCAGGCAATCTTCAAACCTTGCCGCTCTTCAATTGTTTGAATAAAAACCGAGGCTTGCAACAAACTCTCATGGGTTCCAGTATCGAGCCAAGCCATTCCTCGTCCCAACAGCTTAACGCTGAGCCTATCCTCCTCTAAATACAGCCTATTTAAATCAGTTATTTCAAGCTCACCCCGTAACGATGGTTTTAAACCTTTGGCTTTCTTAACAACATCGTTACCATAAAAATACAGGCCAGTTACGGCATAATTCGATTTTGGGTTTTCGGGCTTCTCCTCAATGCTAAGCACTTTCTTGTCCTTATCAAACTCTACCACACCATACCTATGGGGCTCATTAACATAGTAACCAAAAACAGTTGCTCCATCTTTTATCTGGGCACACTGCTTTAAAATCCCTCCAAACCCATGACCATAGAATATATTATCGCCCAGCACAAGGCAAACCGAATCGCTCCCAATAAACTCTTCGCCAATTATAAAAGCTTGAGCTAAGCCATCGGGCGAGGGTTGCTCTGCGTAGCAAATATGGAGCCCCAGCTGCTGTCCATCTCCAAACAAGTCTTTATATAAAGGTAGGTCTTTAGGCGTTGATATTATAAGAATTTCCCTGATATTTGCGAGCATTAGTACCGACAATGGGTAATATATCATAGGCTTATCAAACACAGGGATAATCTGTTTTGATATGCTTTTTGTTATTGGATACAAACGAGAGCCAGACCCTCCGGCCAGTATTATTCCTTTCATATTTCTATTTTTTTGTACTTATTTTGAAGTATCTATGTAATTGTAAAATTTTATTGAGTATTGACTCTTTTATTTATGGGCAATTCAAGTATTTTACTGTAAGTTTTTAAAATATTGTATTGTTTCATTTAACCCCTCTTTAAGCGACACCTTTGGTTCCCAGCCACTAAGCAATTCTTTTGCCAAAGATATATCAGGATTTCGTTTTGTGGGATCATCGCTGGGCAAGTTTTTAAACACAAGTCCTGATTTACTTCCCGTTAAACTAACTATTAGTTTTGCTAAATCAAGGATAGTTGTTTCATTCGGATTTCCAATGTTAACTGGCCCAATAACATCGTCTTTGGTATTCATCAATAAAATAAGGGCGTCAATTAGGTCATCTACATACATAAAACTTCTAGTTTGCGAACCATCACCATAAATAGTAATATCCTGCCCCCTAACCGCTTGTAAAACAAAGTTCGAAACCACTCTCCCATCGTTTAGTCCCATTCGTTTTCCGTAGGTATTAAATATACGGGCAATTTTAATTTTAACGCCATTCTGTTTATAGTAACTCATAAAAAGCGTTTCGGCACATCTTTTCCCCTCATCGTAACACGCCCTTTCGCCAATGGGGTTCACATTACCCCAATACGCTTCGGGTTGTGGGTGAACCTTTGGGTCGCCATACACCTCACTGGTTGAAGCTTGCAAAATTTTTGCTTTTACTCTCTTAGCTAAACCTAGCATATTAATTGTGCCCATTACGGAGGTTTTAACCGTTTTAATGGCGTTAAGCTGGTATTGGATAGGCGATGCCGGGCAAGCCAAGTTGTATATTTCGTCAACCTCTAAGTAAATTGGATTTATAACATCGTGGCGTATTACTTCAAAGTATGGCCTATTCAATAAATGGATAATATTCATTTTAGTTCCGGTAAAAAAGTTGTCTAAACAGATAACTTCGTGACCATCATCTAGCAAGCGCTCGCATAGGTGCGAACCTAAAAAACCTGCCCCGCCGGTTACCAAAATGCGCTTCATACAGTGAAATTATTAAAATTTATCGTCGAATTCTGCTCAAAGATATTCTTAGTTAGGTTAAAAAGGAAAAAAACAGGTAAAGATTTGTTTGGCTCGCCTGTAATTATCTTTTGAAAATCACATACTGCACTATGTATTAATAACCTCCTAAACCAAACTCTATAAGTAAAACAAAATCTATTGTAAAAAAATTAGTGGAAAATTGCAACAAAAAATCTTGTTTATTTCCTATAAATGATAAAGTTATGTACTTTTGCATTCTATTTTTTCTATCAATATTGTCTAACCCATTAATTACAAGCTAATTTAATGATTAATCAAGAAGAAAAAACTTCGAACGAAGTAAATGTTGAGGAGACAGAACAGCAAGTTTCTGAGCCAAAACAAAACGAAAATCCTGTTGCCACTGAGCAAGTGAAAACAGATCCACTCAAAGATTTTGATTGGGAAGCATACGCCGACGAGGTAGAATACTCAAAAGAGCGTCAAACTGAATTTGAGGCGCTGTACGATGAAACTCTCTCATCAATTGGTGAAGGTGAAGTTATTGACGGAACCGTTATCTCGATGAACAAACGCGAGGTAGTTATTAACATCGGTTACAAATCTGAAGGCGTAGTTAGCTTAAACGAATTTAGGTATAACCCCGAACTTGCCCCAGGCGATACAGTTGAGGTTTATGTTGAAAGTCAGGAAGATAAGCGCGGACAACTTGTGCTCTCGCACAAGAAAGCACGCTCGCTACGTTCTTGGGATAGGGTTAACAAAGCCCTCGAGAATGACGAGGTTATTAAGGGATACATAAAATGCCGCACTAAAGGTGGTATGATTGTAGACGTATTCGGCATTGAGGCATTCCTTCCAGGTTCGCAAATTGATGTTAAGCCCATTCGCGACTACGATATTTACGTGGGTAAAACCATGGAGTTCAAGGTTGTTAAGATTAACCAAGAATACAAAAACGTTGTTGTTTCACACAAAGCACTTATCGAAGAAGAGCTTGAACAACAAAAGAAAGAAATTATTGCCAAACTCGAAAAAGGTCAGGTACTTGAAGGAACCGTTAAAAACATTACCAGCTACGGTGTGTTTATTGACCTTGGCGGCGTAGATGGCCTTATACATATCACCGACCTATCATGGGGAAGAGTTTCTCACCCAGAAGAAATTGTTGAGCTTGACCAGAAAATCAATGTGGTTATTCTTGATTTTGACGATGCAAAAAAACGTATCGCTCTTGGTTTAAAACAGCTTACACCTCATCCATGGGATTCGCTTGACCCCAACCTTAAAATTGGCGATTTAGTTAAAGGGAAAGTTGTTGTAATGGCCGATTATGGCGCATTCGTAGAGATTGCTACTGGCGTTGAGGGCTTAATTCACGTGTCAGAAATGTCATGGAGCCAGCACCTACGCAGTGCACAAGAATTCCTGAAAGTGGGCGATATTGTTGACGCTCAAATAATAACCCTTGACCGCGAAGAGCGCAAAATGTCAATGGGTATGAAACAACTTAAGCCCGACCCATGGGATAAGATTACTGAAAAATATCCTCTTAACTCAAACCACAAAGCGAAAGTGCGTAACTTTACTTCATTCGGCGTTTTTGTTGAATTAGAAGAAGGTGTTGATGGTCTTATCCATATTTCAGATCTTAGCTGGACTAAGAAAATTAAGCATCCAGCCGAATTTACTACCGTTGGAGCCGACATTGAGGTTGTTGTACTAGAGATTGACAAAGACAATCGCCGATTAAGCCTAGGACACAAGCAACTTGAAGAAAATCCTTGGGATGTTTTCGAAACAATATTTACCACCGACTCTGTACACGAAGGAACAATAATTGATATCTTCGATAAAGGAGCCGTTGTTGCTCTTCCATATGGTGTTGAAGGTTTTGTTACTCCAAAACATCTTGTAAAAGAGGACGGAAGTGCTGCCAAAGTTGATGATAAAATGGAATTTAAGGTTATTGAATTCAATAAATCATCCAAACGTATTATCTTATCGCACAGCCGCATTTTTGAAGATGTAAAGAAAGGTGCTAGTGTTGAACCAACCGAGAAAAAAAGTAAAGGTACTTCTACACAAAAAGCTGTGAAAAAGTTGAAAGATAATTTAGAAAGAACTACCTTAGGGGATATTTCTGAATTGGCTGCTTTAAAAACCGAACTTGAGGAAAACCAAAAGAAGGAAAATAAAAAGGCTGCTGACGAAGGAAACGAGTAAGTAAAAATATTAGTCACTAAAACCTATATTAATGGAATTTAGGATTAGCAAACTCGAGAATTACTCTCTGGTTGAAGTTCTGGAAGAAAAGTTAGATACGAATATCGCTCCAAGTTTAAAATCTGAATTAGTTCTTATTTCAGGTAATGGCGAGCGTAATATGGTTCTCGACTTGAGCTCATGTCGATACTGTGATTCGTCGGGTTTAAGTGCAATACTTGTTGCTAACAGGTTATGCAAAAATGCCAACGGAACCTTTGTTCTAACTGGTCTTACTGATGCTGTTGAGCGTTTAATTACAATATCTCAGCTCGATACAGTTCTGAATATTGCTTACTCAAGAAGCGAAGCTGCTCAAATTATTACTAAAGCAGAAAGCGAAAAAGAAGAGAAGTGACATTCTCTGTAACCATACTGGGGAGCAGCAGTGCGCTGCCTACCTCACAACGATTTCCATCCGCTCATGTGCTTAATGCGCATGAGCGGTTGTTTTTAATAGATTGTGGTGAAGGAACCCAGATGCAACTCCGTAAGTACAAGCAAAAATTATCGCGAATAGAGCGTATTTTCATTTCTCATCTGCATGGCGACCATGTGCTTGGGCTAATTGGGCTTTTATCAACCCTAAACCTTTTAGGCCGAAAAACACCGCTAACCCTATACGCCCATGCGCAGTTTGAGCCAATATTTCAACAAAATTTAAAGTTTTTTATAAACGACCTCAAGTATGACATTGCCTTCGTTCCAATTAGTAATAGCAAACAAAAAAGCGTACTATTTGAAGACGATCAGCTAATTATTGAAACATTCCCTTTAAAGCATCGCATACCCTGTAATGGATTCATTTTTAGAGAGAAAGCAAAAGAACTAAACATCAAAAAGCCGCTTATTGAAAAACACAGCATACCCCTAAGCGAAATTGTGAAAATTAAGCAAGGAGAAGACTTTACGCTCCCAACGGGCGAAGTTATACTCAATAGCGAGTTAACCTACCTTGCATCAACACCTCGCTCATACGCCTACTGCAGCGATACCATGTTCTTTAGCAAGCTAGCAGAATATGTTAATGGGGTAGATTTATTATATCACGAGGCCACATTTGGCAGTGAAATGGCCAAGTTGGCAAAACAAACAGGCCATTCAACAGCCGCCGACGCTGCAAAGATTGCCGCTTTAGCAAACGCAAAAAAACTGGTAATTGGACATTTCTCATCACGATACAAAAACGTTGCTCCACTCCTAAGCGAGGCACAACAAATTTTCCCAAATACTTATGCTGCCACAGAAGGAGACATATTCAAAATTGAAGACACTAAGGTTAAATTATAACCCTTTTTTTTTACCTTTGCACAACCATTAAAAAACTACCAAATAATGCACAACAAAATTATAATACTCGATTTCGGGTCACAATACACTCAGCTAATAGCCAGAAGAATACGCGAACTAAAGGTTTACTGCGAAATTCATCCCTATAATAAAATACCCGCCATCGACAAGAATATTAAAGGGGTTATCCTTTCAGGCAGCCCCTTCTCTGTTCATGACCCCGAGGCACCAAAACCCAATATAAGTAATATTAAAGGGAAGATTCCCCTACTGGGAATTTGCTATGGGGCACAAATGCTTGCCCAAACCAATGGTGGCAAGGTTGAACCTTCGCAAATCCGCGAGTACGGAAGGTCAATGCTATCTATTAGCCAAACAGACAATGTTCTGTTTAAGGGTGTTGCAAGCACAACTCAGGTATGGATGTCTCATGGCGATACCATAATGGCGCTACCCGAAAATTTCGAGGTTACTGCCGGAACACCCGAAGTAAAAATGGGCGCCTATCATATCAAAGGTGAGCAAACCTATGGCATTCAGTTTCACCCAGAAGTTTACCATACCACCGAGGGATTATCAATTCTACACAACTTTGTTATTAATGTTTGTGGCTGCAAACAAGACTGGACTCCTGCGTCGTTTGTTAACGAAACTATTGAAAATCTTAAGCAAACATTAAAGAACGATAAGGTTGTTTTGGGCCTATCTGGAGGCGTTGATAGCTCTGTCGCTGCACTGCTCCTACATCAGGCTATTGGGAAAAAGTTAACCTGTATATTTGTCGATAATGGCCTACTCCGTAAGGGTGAGTTCGAAGAAGTACTCAACTCATACAAAACCCTTGGACTAAACGTTATTGGAGTTGATGCAAAACAGCATTTCTACAACGAGCTAAAAGGCATTACCGACCCGGAATTGAAAAGGAAGAGCATTGGCAAAAATTTTATCGAAATTTTCGACCAGGAAGCACACAAACTTACCGATGTTAAATGGCTTGCTCAAGGAACAATATACCCCGATGTTATCGAGTCAATCTCCGTTAACGGGCCATCAGCAACAATTAAATCGCATCATAACGTGGGCGGGCTACCCGAGCATATGAAGCTTAAAGTGGTGGAACCCCTTAGGCTTCTATTTAAAGATGAGGTTCGTAAAGTGGGCAACGAACTAAAATTACCTCTAAACATTCTCAACAGGCATCCCTTTCCAGGCCCTGGATTGGGAATTCGAATTCTTGGCGAGGTTACCCCCGAAAAAGTTGCCATGCTGCAGGAAGCTGATAGTGTTTACATAAACGGACTAAAGCAATTTGACCTTTACGATAAAATATGGCAAGCAGGTGCAATGCTATTACCTGTTCAAACCGTTGGTGTAATGGGAGATGAAAGAACTTACGAGTACGTGTTAGCGCTACGCGCTGTAACATCAACCGACGGAATGACCGCCGACTGGTACCCTCTACCCTACGAGTTTATGGCCAAAATATCTAACGAGATAATAAATCGCGTAAAAGGCATTAATAGAGTTGTTTACGACATTAGTTCGAAACCACCTGCCACCATCGAATGGGAGTAACACAGAACAATCTTTCATTCCATATGTTATAAATTGCTCTGTTACAAAATTTTACTCATTCTATAGACTCCAATACTATGATACGTCGAATTGCATCAGCATTACTATTTATTGTAATTATACTAAGCACCCAACAAGTTGTTAGTCAGAACAGCCCGTCAAATTTGGCTATATACAAAATTGTACGGTTCATTCAGTACGTAACTAACGACTATGTTGACACGCTAGATATTGACAATATAGTTGATGATGCCATAAAAGAGACGCTAAAGAACTTGGATCCACACTCAGTTTTCATTTCGAAAGAGGACGTAAAAGCTATGAACGAGCCCCTCGAAGGCAATTTTGAAGGCATCGGCGTTGAGTTTAACATACTTAACGACACGCTTATGGTTGTAAATCCTGTTCCAGGAGGCCCTTCGGAGAAGGTTGGCATTGTTGCTGGCGATAGAATAATAAAAGTTGATAATAAGATTGTTGCTGGTATTGGCATTACTAACAACGATGTATTTAAGATACTACGAGGAGATAAAGGTACCAAGGTTGTTGTTGAAATAGTTCGAAAAAACTGGTCAGAACCCTTAGAATTTAGCATTACACGAGATAAAATCCCCATTCATAGCCTCGACGCATCCTATATGGTTACAAAACGGATAGGTTACATAAAATTAAACCGATTTGCCCTAAGAACGGAAGATGAGTTCCTTGAAGCCCTAGAAAAGTTAAAGGAGCAAAAAATGAAGGATCTGATTCTTGACCTTAGAGGGAACGGAGGCGGGTACCTAAACGCTTCGGTTGCTCTAGCCGACCATTTTCTCGATGACGACCAGCTAATAGTATACACAGAGGGACGAAATGTGCCCAAAACAGAGTATAAGTCAACAATGAATGGCGAATTTACCCGTGGCAGGCTTATTATACTTATTGACGAGGGTTCTGCATCGGCTAGCGAAATTGTATCAGGAGCAGTGCAGGACTGGGACAGAGGCATTATTATTGGTCGCCGATCGTTTGGAAAAGGGCTGGTTCAAAACCAACTTCCCCTACCCGATGGTTCATTAATTAGACTGACTATTGCACGATATCATACCCCTACAGGCCGCGTTATTCAAAAACCATACAGCTCGGGCAAACGAACTAATTACTATAGCGAGCTGAATGAACGCTACGAGAATGGCGAATATTTTACTGCGGACAGCATATCAATACCCGATTCGTTGAAATACTATACACTACAAAAAAACAAGATCGTTTACGGAGGTGGAGGCATTATACCCGATATTTTTGTCCCTTTCGATACTACTTTCTACTCCGATTATTATGGTAAGCTAATACGCATGGGTATTATTAACCAGTATGTTCACTCTTATATCGACAAGAATAGGGAAACTATGACCCAAAGGCACAGTACTTTTGAAAAGTTTAACCAAAATTTCAAAATAACACCTAGTATTATTGAGGAATTAGTTACCTTTGCCGAGAATATGAAACTTCCCTCCGATTTAGAAGGTTTAAAAACCTCCGAAATGGAGATACAGAAACAGCTAAAAGCGCTTATTGCGCAAAATTTATTTTCTACTAACCAATATTTTCAAATCGTAAATCAGAACAATATGGCCCTCCAAAAAGCCATTGAGGTGTTAAATAGCTGGGACAGCTACAAGCATCTTGTGAAAGAATAACCTAACCCTGGGAATTCCCCCAGGCAATCGTAACCGATTAAATGCCTAAACAGGTTAGTATCGCAGAGGATATTAACCTGTCGACATAAAAAGGTGCTTTATGATAAGCCTGCCAGGGGATATAGCTATGGGAAATTGTTAATGTTTTGGGTAAAATGGGGGTCGCGTCGTTCACTACAACTTAATTTATTAAATGGAAACACAATCAGATTTTAGTCAGCTTGGTTTATCGGATGAAACCCTTAAAACCATAGCAGCAAAGGGATTCGAAACCCCGTCCCCTATCCAAAAATTAGCAATACCAGTTCTTATTCATGAAGAGTGCGACATTATTGGCCAAGCTCAAACCGGAACAGGTAAAACGGCAGCATTTGGACTACCCATACTTGAACGGTTAACTCCTGGTAAAAACCGCACGGTAAATGCCCTAATACTTGTACCTACACGCGAATTAGCCCTCCAGGTAACCGATGAGATTAGCTCATTTAAAGGGCGTCGTGATATCAACCTAATTACACTATACGGAGGACAGTCAATTTCTGAACAACAACGACGTTTACGCCGTGGAGCAGATATTGTGGTGGGTACTCCAGGCCGAATTCTCGACCTATTAAAAAGAAGAGACCTTGTTCTAGACGACTTGAAATGGTTTGTTCTAGATGAGGCTGATGAGATGCTTAATATGGGCTTTATTGACGATATCGAGCTAATTTTAAGCCATACCCCAAAAAACAAGCGAATGTTACTATTCTCGGCTACAATGCCCGACAGGATAGTAAAACTTTCGTCTAAGTTCATGAATTCACCACGAAAGCTTGCCGTGGGAAGCCAAACGCGACCAACCGACCTAGCAGATCAAATATATTTTGAAGTTCGCAGATCCGATAAGTTTGATGCGCTAACGCGAATTATTGACATTGAGCCAGAATTTTACGGGCTAGTTTTTTGCCGCACACGCCTTGATGTTGACGAACTATCATCGAGACTTACCGAAAGGGGCTACTCTAGCGAAGGGTTACATGGCGATATATCACAGGCACAGAGAGAGAAAACGCTGGCTAAATTCAGAAAAAAACATCTTAACATACTTGTAGCTACCGACGTGGCTGCTAGGGGTATTGATATATCTGATCTCACACACGTTATAAACTACAGTTTACCTCAAGATCCCGATTCGTACATTCACCGAATAGGACGAACCGGACGTGCAGGCAAGGAAGGAACTGCCATTACATTTATTACCCCCGACGAGTACCGTAAGTTCCTTTACTTCCAAAAAACAATAAAATCAACCATTCGCAAAGAGATTCTTCCTAACGCACAGGATATTATTGAAATAAAGAAATTGCGTATTAAGGAAGACTTACAATCTATTATTGAAGGCGAAAATTATCTCGATTACTTGGGTATGGCCGAAGGAATATTAGAGGTAAATAGCCCCGAAGTTGCGCTTGCTGCATTGCTACGTATGGCCTATAAAAGCCAACTTGAAGAGAGTAACTACTCTAATGAGGTTAGAAGCTTTAAGGTTGACTCAAAAGGCACTGCACGACTTTTTATCGCACTAGGAAAAAAGGATGGTATGACCCCAAGAGGTATATCAACACTAATTCGCGATAAGGTTAAAATATCAGATAATCAACTGGATGAAATTGGCGTTTACGACGAATTTTCGTTCGTTTCTGTTCCATTTGCCGATGCAGAGCCAATTTTAAAAGCCTTCTCAAGCAAAACTCAAGGAGGGAAACCTCTTGTAACCAGAGCTAAATCAAGGTCATAACTTCTATTAAACATGCAGGATAAGAAAACTTACATAGCAAAAACCCTTCATGGGTTAGAAGAGTTACTAGCCAAAGAATTAACAACCATAGGCGCTGATGATGTAACCATTCAGCGCCGAATGGTTAGCTTTACAGGCAATACCGAGATACTTTACAGAGCAAACTTTCAAACCCGAACAGCAACCCGTATTCTAATGCCTATTTACGAGTTTAAGGCTCGTAACGAGGAGGAACTATATGGAATAGCCAAAAAATTCGATTGGACCAGCGTAATGGATATTTCGCATAAGTTTGCAGTTGATGCCACCGTAAATTCCGAAATATTTACACACTCCCACTATATTGCCCTGAAACTTAAAGATGCCGTAGCTGACCATTTTAGGGATCGGTTTGGACGACGACCGTTTGTTGACCCAAAAAAACCTCACATTCAGCTGCATATTCACATTAACGGTCAGGACTGCACCCTACTACTCGACTCATCGGGCGAATCGCTTCACAAGAGAGGGTATAAGTTATATCAAGATATTGCACCTATTAATGAAGTTTTGGCCGCAGGGCTGATAATGCTTTCGGGGTGGGATGCTAAAACGCCATTTATTGACCCAATGTGCGGCTCAGGAACTATTGCCATTGAGGCCGCTTTAATAGCTCGAGGTATTGCCCCTGGGGTATTCAGAAAAAATTTCGGCTTCGAAAACTGGCTTAACTTCGAAAAAGAGACATTTGAGAAGGTTTTTAACGACGAAAGCTACGAACGAGATTGGACACCCACAATTATTGGTGGAGACCTATCAAACAGGGCTATTGAGCTTGCAATACTCAATGCAAAAAATGCCGGCGTGCACAAGTTTATCAATATGTCCAAACGTTCGGTATTCGATTTCGACCCACCGCAAGGGCCTGGCACAGTTATAACCAATCCACCATATGGAGAAAGGCTTAAAAAAGACCAAATAACCACCTTTTACAAGCAGTTAGGCGATTGTTTTAAGCAAAGGTACCAAGACTACAATATATGGATGATAAGCGGCAATATGGAGGCTATAAAGAGTTTTGGCTTACACCAGTCCAAAACCCACACCCTTTTTAACGGGCCCCTCGAATGTAAGTATCAGCGGTACGATATATACTCGGGAAGCAAAAAGATGAAATATAGAGAACAATAACAAGCCATTCTGAAGCGTTAAATTTTTAACGCTTTTTTTTATAGTCTAGCTTTATTTTTAATCATTGGTGTCCGATAAATATTCTAGAATCATTCCAGACTCATTGTTTTTACTGGTTAAGCTTAGAATAGCCCATATCGGAGGCTTAGTTTTCAACTTGTGTATTATAGCAGAAACCAATGCTCTCAATTCACTTTTCTCAACTATTTACAATTGTTGGGGCTTTGCCCCAGACCCCACTTACTTTCTTTGTTGCTTCACACCGATTTTAATTTTTAAGAGTGTTCAGCGAG
>JBBACY010000011.1:0-83135 GCA_041656735.1 Bacteroidales bacterium
CTCCCCCTTCGCACGCTCCTAACAAAAAAAGAAAGGAGGTAAGATGACAAAGGTACGATAAAATTTATGTAACTGTGAAAAACGGTTACCTGTAGATTGTAATTTATTATGCAGTAATTTCATTCTTAACAAAAGAGATTACTGCCAAACATTGTATTACCATTAAAACTTTGAACATGAAAAAAATTATTTTCATAACTTTACTAACATTTACAGCTATTATTTTTGGTTGTGAATCAGATTTACAGAACATTGACAAAACAATAAAAGTAACTGAAAACACGGTATCAGCTAATGAATATCTAAAACTACTAGAACAAAACCCAAACCTAAAAGAGGTGCTGAGCTTTTTAGATGCTAGTTCTATAGGAGACATTGATGCTAGTTTTGCTGAAAAGTCTGATGATGCAACAACTAAAGATTTTACAAATTATCCTGAGTACATTTATTTAACACCAAAACACAACCCCATCAATAAATCTTCTGAAGAACAGAAACTTGTGGCACTTATATTAAGTCCAGAAAAAGATAACCTAAAATTAAGCTCTGCAACAAGCAAAACCGAAATTAACGGTATAGGTTCAATTGAGAGCATAATGTATGGCAATGATGAAAGCACTGAAGGAATGATCTTAATGGAATACGACTTAGAAAAGGAGTTTTTCAGTTTCTCCATGGATGGTTTTAATTCGAAGCGTGGTTGCTTTGATCAATGTATGTATGACAAAATGAAAAAGATAGAAGACGGTAATTGGGTTGAACAAGCGGCATTTCTCGTTGGTGTCCCTGCAAGTGTAGCGTGGATGGCTGGTTCGTGTGTCTGGAGCTGTAGATAGAGAAAACATTTAACGCAAACCTTTGCATTAACAATTCTCTGTAATATCAACATAAGTTAAGTTGAATATTTACAGCTTAAACTGTAAATACCAACTTAACTTTTTGTATCAATTCTAGGGTGTGTTCCTCATCAAAAAGATTATTTCATGATAACAATAGAAAACGTTATAAAAAATTACGGAAAGGCTCAAGTACTAAAAGATGTTTCGCTACAGGTAAAAAAAGGAAGAATACTTTGCCTCCTGGGCCCAAATGGTAGCGGAAAATCAACACTAATAAACTGCATTCTTTCTCTAGTAAAATACGGCGGCTCTGTAGGCTATCATAATTTTACAAAAAAAGATATTGGACTAATTCTCGAGGACGAAGGGTTTTGTAAAGATTTAAACATTTACAAAAACCTCAAAATAGATTCAATGGTAAAAAAGAGCAACGTATCACCCGATGAGTTGACCCGCTTAATAGCTATGGTAGGGCTTGCAGGGCATGAGAAGAAATTGATAAAAAAGTTATCGATGGGTATGAGAAAGCGGCTGTCAATTGCTAGCGCCCTACTAAACGACCCTGATATACTTATTTGGGATGAGCCTTACAACTCGCTAGACCCTGAGGGCATCATCTTTTTACGCGAACTAATAATTAGCCTAAACAAAAAGGGCAAAACGATAATTATTAGCACCCACTTACTTAGCGAGGTAGAAAGAATAGCTGATGATATTGCGCTTATTTACAATGGCAAAATACTGTCGGTTATGGAAAAAGTGGAAATAATGCTACAATTTGATAGCTTAGAAAACTTTTACCTTCACCATATAAAAAACTCAAAATAAATATGAGCCACATTCTTACACCCCTAAAAGTAGAGCGAATAAAACTATTTCGAAGGTCGAATATATTATTCTTATTAATCTTAGCGTATTTATATTTAACCCCTTTATCAAACTTTTCGCTACAAACTGAAACGATTCCTAATGTGCTGGAGTTTTATACTAAATTGCAAATTTTTCTCTCGCCTATAAGTCTGCTAGCAATGGCTCTTTTCTTTGTTAATAGCATTGGAAATGATTTTGTTGAAGGTTCGTATCGTAAACTAATTGCCATAGGGTTAAGTAAAAAAGAGTACATAGCTGGAAAACTGCTACTAACCTTATTGTTCTCAACGCTCATTTTTGCAATGAATTTAGTTTTGTACTTTATATACGGTATCACTAAACTTAACGCATCGCTACCAATACTATTAAACAATTTAACAATCGCAATAGTTTTAAATCAAATTTTATCTCTATTCGCCGCAGGTGTTTTCGGGTTTTTAATTATTGCTGTTTTGCGCAATAGAACAGTAGGGCTAGTTTTTTTTCCATTCTGGTTAAGCATTGAATTTGGTTTTCGATTATTTGGAAAGCACGCTGAAAATGAAGTACTAACAACCTTTTCGCCAGGCAATGCACTATTTAACCTTTACAATACGCTAAATTTTGAATTGATACCATTGATTATTGTTATAACAACAGCCATACTTTTTATTACAATAATTTACCAAAGTTTAAAACATAGGGATGAAAAAGGCCAACAATTGCAATAGAGGCGCATTATTCAAATCCAAATCTTCTACTAACCTATTGTTTATTTACTTATTACCCAGAAATCAACCGTATAATGAGAGAGAAGCAAGCCATATTATAAACTCGCCCTAACATATCACTCCTCCCCATACCACCCCTTATACATTATGTACCCCTTAGCAATGCGCTGGTTTATTGCTTTGGATTGCGCTACATCCATCTTCTTAACAAACTTGGCGGGTACGCCGGCGTAAATGCTACCGGGTTCAATTTGGGTATTGGCAAGCACCAGAGCGTTGGCGGCCACAATGGCGCCCTCGCCCACCTCGGTAAAATCGAGCACGGTGGCACCTATACCAATGAGCGCACCAGACCTTACCGTGGCACCGTGCACCGTGGCATTATGAGCAATGCTAACATCATCCTCAAGCGTAACAATAGACTTTTGATACGTTGTGTGCAAAACTGCATTATCCTGTACGCTAACCCTATTGCCAATGCGAATTGGATTCACATCGCCCCTTAAAACAGCACCATACCAAATACTACAATCATCACCAATTTCAACATCACCAATAATTACCGCTGTTTCAGCAATAAAACAGTTTTTCCCAATTATGGGAGATTTGCCCCTTAAGGGCTTTATTATAGCCATAATTACTATTGTTTGTATCAATAACAAATATAAAACAACTTTGGTTTAGTTTACAATTTTTAGTATAATACGTGAAATCAGTAGGCTAATGAACCTATAAACTTAACCGTTTTACATTAAACAAGAATCATGTTGTATAACAATTTAAAAAAACTGTTTCAAGGCTTTTACTTCTATAAAATGGTTAATTTTGTATCATAATTTTCAAGCAAAAGTTAATTTGATAATAACGAAATATGTGTATAAAACAGGCATCTGCTTTATGCACATATAAAAAAAATTGCTCCTTCAAAATAATATAAACACAAATCACTATGGATAAACAAAAGCATGTGCTCGAAGTTGATGAGGTTTCCATAAGATTCTCAGGCGACTCAGGCGATGGTATGCAACTTTCTGGAACTTTATTCTCTGATGCTTCGGCATTATTTGGCAATGGGGTTAGCACATTTCCCGACTACCCCGCAGAGATTCGCGCCCCGCAAGGTACCGTTGGCGGCGTTTCTGGGTTCCAACTTCAAATTGGGAATAGAAAAATGTACACTCCTGGTGACGATTGCGACGTTCTTGTTGCCATGAACCCTGCTGCTCTTAAAGCCAATGCAAAATGGCTTAAGCCGGGTGCAACTATTATAGTTGACAGCGATACATTTAATGAGAAAGGGTTGCAAAGAGCCAAGTTTAAAACAGATGATCCTGTTACCGAACTTAAACTTCAAGATTTTAATATCGTTTGGGCTCCAATAACATCGCTCACTAAAGAGAGTTTAATAGAAACTGAACTCGACAACAAAAGTATACTACGAAGCAAAAATATGTTTGCTCTTGGAATGGTTTACTATATGTTCGATAGACCTCTTAATTTTACCGAGCATTACTACGAAGTAAAATTCAAAACCCGTCCTCGCATTGTTGAAGCAAACAAAAAGGTACTTCGCGATGGGTATAACTATGCTGGTAACATCGATTCAATTCCAAATACATACAAAATACCCGCATCTACAACTACCAAAAAGGGTATATACAGAAACATTAATGGAAACGTAGCTACTGCATGGGGCCTGATTGCCGCTGCAGAAAAAGCAAAACTACCATTGTTCTGCGGATCGTACCCTATTACTCCTGCCACCGATATTCTTATTGAGCTGGCTAAGCACAAGGAACTTGATGTAAAAACACTTCAAGCCGAGGATGAGATTGCAGGTATTTGTACATCCATTGGTGCATCATTTGCCGGAAACTTTGCTGTAACCACTACTTCAGGCCCCGGGCTTTCACTTAAGTCGGAGGCTCTTGGTTTAGCTGTTATGACAGAGTTACCTCTTGTGGTTGTTAACGTACAGCGTGGTGGTCCCTCAACAGGCTTACCCACAAAAACGGAACAAAGCGACCTTTTCCAAGCTCTTTACGGCCGAAATGGCGAATGTCCACTTGTTGTTGTTGCCGCAAGTACGCCAAGCAACTGTTTCGATTGGGCTTTTAATGCATCAAAAATAGCCCTTGAGCATATGACCCCCGTGATCCTTCTTACCGATGGGTACATTGCCAATGGAACCGAGCCTTGGGCTATTCCAAGTATGAAAGATTACCCTGAAATTAAGCCACCTCTTGTACCTGATGGTGCAACGGACTACCTCCCTTACGAGCGTGATAGTGAGAAACTTGCACGTCGTTGGGCTATTCCCGGTCAAAAAGGGTTAGAGCATCGACTTGGAGGCTTAGAGAAAGATTTTGTGAAGGGTTCTGTATCTCACGACCCCATAAATCACCAAAAAATGACTGACGTAAGGGCTGCTAAAGTTGCTAAAGTTCAGGACTTTATCCCTGAGCAAGAAGTTATTGGTGATGCAGAAGGTGATTTACTAGTTGTTAGCTGGGGCGGAACGTATGGCCACACATTAACGGCTGTTAATAGTCTTCAAAAAGAAGGAAAAAAAGTTTCACTATGCCATTTACACTACATAAACCCATTGCCAAAAAATATTAAAGATATTTTTAAGCGCTTTAAAAACATTATTG
The DNA here is from genome assembly GCA_041656735.1 of Bacteroidales bacterium. Lineage (GTDB taxonomy): Bacteria > Bacteroidota > Bacteroidia > Bacteroidales > Tenuifilaceae > Perlabentimonas. The sequence goes on from JBBACY010000011.1 coordinate 5,074, forward strand.
TTTGCGAATTAAATATGGGGCAAATGGCAAACTATTTAAGGATGAATCATCAAGAATTTAACTATCTGCAGTTTAACAAAGTACAAGGATTACCCTTTACCGTTACTGAACTTAAAGGTAGATTTAACCAAATATTGGAGGGCAAGTAATCATGGGCAAACACAATTATACTACGCAAGATTTTAAAAGCGATCAAGAAGTAAAATGGTGTCCAGGGTGTGGTGACCATGCCATCCTGAACTCTGTTTATCGCGCGCTACCCGATGTATCTGAAGCATTGGATTACAGCAAAGAAAGATTTGTCTTCATATCAGGAATTGGCTGTTCAAGCCGCTTCCCATACTATATGGATACGTACGGCTTTCATGGTATTCACGGAAGGGCATCGGCAATTTCAACAGGAGCAAAAGTAGCCAACCCCGAGCTAAGCATTTGGCAAATAACAGGAGATGGTGATGCGCTGGCTATTGGTGGAAACCACTTTATACACGCAGTCCGTAGAAATATTGATATTAATATTATATTATTTAACAACGAGATTTACGGTTTAACCAAAGGCCAGTACAGTCCAACATCTAAGCTTGGTTCAAAAACGGTAACATCTCCCTACGGTACTGTTGAGCAACCTTTTAACCCTGGCGAGCTAATTATTGGCGCAAAAGGAACATTCTTTGCTCGCTCAATCGATATGGACGTGAAGCTTACTGCCGAAGTTCTTGTTGAGGCTGCTAAACACGACGGAACAGCAGTTGTTGTTGTTCAGCAAAACTGTGTAATTTTTAACGATAATACCCACTCCTTAATAACCGAGAAAGAGCATAGACCCGACCGTACCATTGTTTTACGACACGGTGAAAAAATGCTGTTCGGTAAGAATAAGGAAAAAGGGCTTATCATGGTTGGAAACCACTTAAAAGTGGTTACTATAGGTGAGGATGGCATTACTCTTGACGATATTTTGGTTCACGATGCAAAAAATCCTAATCCTGGTGTTCATATGATGCTTACCAACATGGCGTATCCAGAATTTCCATTTGCGCTTGGTGTAATTAGGGCAGTAAAATATGCTACCTACGACGATAACGTTAGAGACCAACTACTTGAGGTTCAGACAGGTTCTAAAATTAAATGTATGGATGATCTTCTTCACAGCGGAGATACCTACGAAATAAAATAGGCAGAAACTACATAAAAAAAGCGTTGGAATTTATTTCAACGCTTTTTTTATCTGCATGCAGCAACAAGTTCGTTTAGTAAGCCTGCATCTTTCTCTAGGGCATTGCCCACAACTACCATATTGGCACCTGCTTCGCGTGCATCGCGGATCGCTTTAGGAGTTTTAAGCCCTCCGCCAACAATTAGAGGTAAGTTAACGCGTTTTCTTACTTCACTAATAATATTTTTTGGAACAGGTAGCTTAGCACCACTACCAGCTTCAAGGTAAATGCTTTTTAATCCCAATTGTTGCCCAGCAAGGGCTGTTGCAACAACAATATCACACTTATTACTAGGTATTGGCATGGTATTGCTCATGTACTGCACCGAGGTTACCGCTCCCGATTCAATTAAGATATACCCAGTGGGTATAATCTCCATCCCACTCTTATGCAGAGCTTGAGAAACCAGCACATGGTTGCCAATCAGAAAATCAGGATTTCTACCCGAAATCAGCGACAAGAGTAATATGGCATCTGCACTGGGGGTAAACTGCAAAGCATTACCAGGAAATAATACTATTGGAATTGAAGAGTGCTGCCTAATAGCCATTAATGTTTCTTCAACACTAGCGTGTGTAAGGCTTCCGCCGAGCAAAATTACATCAACTTTTGCCTCTTGCGCTCGTTCCGACAACCTTTTAACTTCAAGCGTATTACACTTATCGGGGTCAATTAGCAAGGCAAAAGTGCCCTTTTCATTATTAAGTATAGTATTGTAAACCATAGCTTACCAAACTAACGTTTTTGGATCGCAGCATACCCAAACCACATTAAAGTACTCCATGTAGTAATACTGAAGGCTAAAATGCTGTATTGTGTGCCCCATTCGAATTGATGCTCTTAAACCGCCCTCATTCGATAGATCTTCAATGGGTTTCACATCCATATCAGGCCCTCCAATGCCTTCCATTCCAGGCAGTTTGTACAGCGCTTCCTTTGCACTCCAAATAAGAGCCAGTCGCCTGTTATCATTCATATCAACCCACATTTTCTCCCTTTTAGACAGGTACTTATCTTTAACCTGAACAAACGGGCGCACGTACGATTCTATGTCGATACCAACCGAGCACTTATCACTCAAAACCACTGCCACAAATGGAAATGAATGGCTTATTGAGATATGCGAACGGGAATGTGCAAGAAATGGCCTGCGTGTTGGATGGTACATAACGTGCCCTTCGTATCCAAACTTGCGAAGCAATACACGAACAGAAAGCCACTCTAAGCGCCTACGAGGATGAGATAATCGGGTCAGGCCCGGAAAATAGTCGCCTCCAACCATCTGTTTCAGCGTTTCCTCGTCCTCCTCAACCCTCCACACACCAATTGCAAATGAATCGGTTTTATGTAAATATTTCAAAGCCATAAACTGCTATTCTATTTCTTTCCATTCAATGGTTTCCATTAACCTTATCAGGTCGTCACCAAAAAAGTCTATTGCTGGGGCCAACGAGTCTTTATTAGGGCTAACCGAGAAGTATAATGCTCCCCTTAAAAAATGTTTAACCGAATCCGTCGCAAAAAATTGCCACGAGCTGGCCGTGTTCCCTTTCAAATTATATAAAATACCATACACATTCGCCTCAGGATTGGAGTAGAACCTCTCGCTAATGGCGTCGGCCTTTAACGCATGCTTATACGCAAGGGCTCGTGAATCTTCAACCAGCGAATCGAGCCTGTTCTCAGCGTCCTTATAGCTTATATGTATTGTAGCCTTGTAGTCTGGGAAGTCAACGTTAACCCAAAAAGGCTCAGTAATTTTCGAATAATCTTTGGTCAAATCACCATACACTGGGTAGGCAAACCGATATGGAAACGAAACCGAGTCGAATAGTTGGTACTCTTTTTCAGGGAAATCAATGCGAAAATATCCTCTGGGTTTTGGTGCTTGCCTCCCGCTACAAGCCTGCAGCATAAGCACAATCAATACCAATAAGTGCCCCCTCTTAATGTTTATCATTCTCAGTATCATTATATATACTCACCTTAATTCTTCTTATTCGTTTATTATCAACTGAATCAATGGTGAATTTGAAAAACTTGTGGGTTATCGTATCGTTTTTTTTGGGTAATGCCCCCATCATCTCAAGTATAACTCCTGCTAGGGTTTCGGCCTCTCCTCTCACATCATCAAAAACCGAATCGTCAACATTTACCACCTTAGCAAAATCATTTAGCAATATTTTCCCTTCGAACACATAGTTATGCTCATCAATTTTTGTGTATAGCGACACCTCCTCGTCTGATTCGTCAGAAATCTCTCCCACAATCTCCTCCAGAATATCCTCAAGCGACACAATTCCACATGTTCCGCCATACTCATCCACCACTATTGCTAGGTGTATTCGGTTAGTCTGAAACTCTGAAAGCAATACGTTTATCTTTTTACTCTCGGGAATAAAGTATGGTTCACGAATAAATTTCTGCCAGTTAAAGTCGTCCGGATTATCAATATACGGAATCATATCCTTTACATATAAAACTCCGCGTACCTCATCAAAAGAATTCTCGTAAACAGGAATACGGCTATACCCCGATTCAATAACTATAGATTTTAGCTTATTAAACCCTTTGGTTACCTCAATGGCAACAACATCGAGCCGAGGCCGCATAATTTCACTAACCTCTGTATGTCCAAAGTTTACGATGCCTCGTAAAATTTTCTCCTCCGCCGGATGCTGCCCAGAAGTTATATCGAGCGCATCACCAAGCTCGTCAAGAGAGATATTTCGACGCGATGAAAACCTTCGATTCATTTGAGCTGTTGATGAAACCAGCAGGTAGGTAAAAGGTTTAAATAATTTACCAATTACAAATAATGGGAATGACATAAATCGGCTAAATGGCAACGCTTTGCTTGTGGCCAATACTTTAGGTATAATTTCGCCAAAAAGCAGTAGAATAAATGTTATTACCACAACCTGAAAAACAAATCCTAAAATTGGAGCCTGACTAAAATCGACCACAATATTTGTAAGGTATGCCGAGAGAATTACTATGCCTACATTAATAAAATTGTTTGCTATAAGTATTGAAGCGAGGAGCTGTTCTGGCTTCTCGAGCAACTCAAGAATTAGGCTATTCGTTTTGGATTTATTATCACCAATATACTTTAGATTTGCTGGGCTAAGCGAAAAGAAAGCGGCCTCTGCCCCCGATACTAAGTTTGAGAGAGCCAGCAGAATAATTAGTATAATAAACCCAAATATTACGCCAAATGTAATTGGATAGAAAGAAATATCGGTCATTAAAAAAATACTGACCGGCAGGGGATCACCAAGTTCCAAAATAGTTAGTTTTCGTTACACATTATGCCAAATACCCCTTTAGAATGGTAGGTCATCTTCGGGTTCGGGCATTGGAGGTTCGGGTTTGCTAGTAGGGGTTGGCTCCCCTTGATTTTGTGCTTGAGGCTTTTCACCTCCTTCACCTGTTGACGAACCCAAAAACCTAAAGTTAGAACAATGTATCTCGGTAAAATATTTTTTTATTCCGGTTTCCTTGTCGTCATAAACATTCGTACGTAACTTACCCTCAATATACAGCAGCTTACCTGTTTTAACGTATTTTTCAACAATTTCGGCTTGCCCACGCCAAACAACAATATTATGCCATTCAGTTTGAGTTACTCTCTGCCCGCTTTTGTCGGTATAACTTTCGTTTGTAGCTAAGGGAAATCGAGCAACCGATATACCTCCCTCTAAATGTCTAACCTCAGGGTCTTTGCCTACATTCCCAACTAGAATTACTTTGTTTACGCTCATTATTCCGTTTTTTAGGGTTTACATTTATACAATATACAAATATAAACATATAGTTTTAAATAAAGCTTTAAAAATTACAAAAAGTAGTACCCTACTCTGGCTTGTTCAAAAAATACTTTGACACCGGTTCAGCAACCATAAAATTATCAATTACCTTTGGTGTAGAATACTGATTGACGTCGGTTGTGAGAACCATTTCATAATTGATGCTCAAGGTTTTGGAAATTGTTAAAATATCAACTACAACAAATTGGGTATGCAGTATTTGGTGGCTAAGCAGATGCTTTACTACCTCCGAAACATATGATATGGTATGCTCGTTTGTGCCAATCAACCTTTTCCACTCGCTATGCTTGGTTAGTTTTGGAAGAGTTAGTAACATATCGGTTTCAATAAGCGGAAACTCGTAAAGTCCACGCCAAATATCTTTAAGCTTTCTCTTATTAATAAAGGTGTGGTCATTGTGTTTTATTAAAAGATAGGTAAAGTACCTGTTTTTAACGGGACCCTTTTTGGGTTTGGTAGGAAGAACATTGGCCATATTATTCATATAAGCATAGCAATAGCTGTTAAACGGACAAAATTCGCACTTGGGATTCTGGGGGACGCACTGCAAAGCACCAAAATCGAGTAATGCCTGATTAAAGATGTCGGGTTGCTTCTGGTCAATTAGCTCAACAACAATATCATAAAACTCTCGCTTGCCCTTGGCTGTTGTAGGAAGGGTAAATACACCAAAAACTCGGGCAATAACACGGTAAACATTCCCATCAATTGCCGGCACAACCTGCTTAAAGGCAAGCGATGCGATGGCACCCGCCGAGTATTGGCCTAAACCTTTAATCTTAATTAACTCGTCGGAAGTGTTAGGAATATTCCCCTGGTACTCGCTAACTATATGCTTTGCAGCACTATGCAAATTACGTGCACGGGTGTAGTAACCTAACCCTTGCCATACCTTAAGTACTGCATCTTCGCTAGCATTTGCCAAATCGAAAACTGTTGGAAAGGCGCTTATAAATCTCAAATAGTATCCTAACCCTTGAGCAACACGTGTTTGCTGCAAAATGACTTCCGAAACCCATATGAAATATGGATTGGTCGTATTTCGCCAGGGTAAATCGCGCCGATTTTCAGTGTACCATTTTATCAATATCCTTTTAAAATCCATTAAATCAATTATTAATGAAAAACTATTAATGCAAAAATAACAACAAAGTAGTTTATTTATAAATATAAAAGACTTATATTTGCAGTCCGATTTGAAAATGATAACCATAATTTATTGATAATTAAAGTTTTTTAAAATGACAAAAGCAGATATCGTAAACGAGATTTCGAAAATTACTGGGATCGAAAAGGTAACTGTTCAGAAAACAGTTGAGGCCTTTATGGAAACAGTTAAAGAATCACTTGTAAAGGACAAGAATGTTTACTTGAGAGGTTTTGGTAGTTTTATCGTAAAAAAACGTGCACAGAAGACTGCTCGTAATATTTCAAAAAACACTACCATTATTATTCCTGAGCATAATATCCCTGCATTTAAGCCTGCAAAAACTTTTGTGAACAAGGTGAAAACTCACGTTAAGTAATTATTTTTTATTCTCTAATCTCTAATAAAAAGGAAACATGCCAAGCGGAAAAAAAAGGAAGAGGCATAAAATGTCAACTCACAAGCGCAAAAAACGCTTACGTAAAAATCGTCATAAGAAGAAGAAATAGTGCCTAGCGATACAATGCAGGCCTATCAACTTAAATCCAACCTAAAGGGTCGATGTACTCTTTAGGTTGGTATTGTTTTTAACACCTTACCAATTACCAAAATACTGTTTAAAGTGAATACAGAGCTAATTATTGATGTACAATCATCTGAAGTTGCTATAGCTCTGCTGGAAGATAAACAACTCGTAGAGCTTAATAAGGAAAAAAGCAACATTCAGTTTGCAGTTGGTGATATCTATCTAGGTAAGGTCAAAAAAGTTATGCCCGGCCTAAATGCCGCCTTTGTTGATGTTGGATACGAAAAGGATGCGTTCCTTCATTATCTCGACTTAGGCCCACAATTCAGGTCGTTTAACAAGCTAGTTCAGCTAGCACATTCCAAAAAAGGAAAACCCCTTCCAATTTCAAAACTAAAGCTCGAACCCGAGATTGATAAGGAAGGGAAAATATCAAGCATTCTCGCCTCCGGACAAACGGTGTTAGTACAAATAGCCAAGGAACCCATCTCAACTAAAGGGCCAAGGTTAAGTTCCGAAATTTCTATTGCTGGTCGAAACATTGTGCTACTCCCCTTCTCCGACAAGGTTTCAATTTCACAAAAAATCATTTCGCCCGAGGAACGAAAGCGCCTTAAACGCTTAATGCAAAGCATTGTTCCTAAAAACTTTGGTGTAATTATTCGAACAGCAGCCGAAGGAAAAAAAGTTGCCATTCTCGATGCCGAACTTCGCAACCTAATTAAAAAATGGGAGATGGCCTTCGATAGAATAAAGGCAACACCCGTTCCAGGAATAATACTGAGCGAGCTAAAAAGAACTTCAGCAATTATTCGAGATATGCTTAACGTATCGTTTAACAGTATATACGTTAACGACGACGGCATATATAATGACATAAAGGAGTACATAAGCACAATTGCCCCCGAAAAGGAGAAAATTGTTAAGGTATATTCGGGCAAGGCTCCCATTTTTGAAAACTTTGGGGTAGACAAGCAAATTAAGGGGCTTTTTGGTCAAGCCGTTTCATTTAAAAGTGGTGCTTACCTTATAATTGAGCACACCGAAGCTCTTCACGTTATTGACGTGAACAGCGGAAACCGATCCAAAGCAGGAAACGACCAGGAAACTAATGCACTGGAGGTAAACCTTGCTGCTGCCGAAGAGGTTACACGCCAGCTTAGGCTGCGAGATATGGGGGGTATAATAGTTGTTGATTATATTGATATGCACTTAGCCGAAAACCGGCAAATGCTTTTCGATAGAATGAAGGAACTAATGAGCAAGGATAGGACTAAACATAACATCCTTCCTCTCAGCAAATTCGGCCTTATGCAAATTACCCGTCAGAGGGTTAGGCCCGAAATGCATATTCAAACACTTGAAAAATGCCCAACGTGTAAAGGTACAGGCGAAGTTTCGCCAACACTGCTACTCGATGAGAATATTGAGAATAAACTAGCCTTTTTAGTTAATGAGAAGGAGGTTAAACAGCTGTTGCTAAAAGTTCATCCTTACGTTGAAGCATTCTTAACCAAAGGCTTTTTTAGCCGACGTTATAAGTGGGCTCGAAAGTACAAGTGCTCACTTAAAATTGCACCAATTTCATCCTACACTTTTTTGGAATATAATTTTTTTGACCCAAGCGATAACGAGATAGAGTTATAGCCAAAACATAAAGCCGCTGCAATTGCAGCGGCTTTTTTTAAAAAACATTACCACTACCTTTAGGCAAGCGTATCTTCGTATTTTACATTACCATAGCCGCGTATACCTCTGTATATAAAAGACTAATAAAATTCACTCAATACCTTTTTTCATTCGCAGAGATAGTGTCTCATAAAATAACGCAGCAACAAAATTACACCAAATAGGATTACGTATTTGCCACTTTAAAAAGGTTTAATACTTTTGCCTAAACCTTTTCAACCTAATATTTGTTACAAATAACAATTAACTATATAATTAGTGAAAATGATGAAAAAAAATCTTTCCATTATTCTCTTCGTGGCGCTTGCCCTGCTATCGAAAATAGCAGGTGCCCAAGTTAACGACCCCGTTAGCTGGACGTTTTCATCCAAACAGATTGATAATCTTAAGTACGAAATTGTATTTGAGGCCTCAATTGATATGGGATGGCATCTTTACTCGTCCGAATTGCCCGATGGTGGTCCTTTGCCTACCTCCGCTACTTTTGAAGAGACCAATAACTACAAGATTGTAGGTAAACTCGTACCCCAAGGGAAACCAATAGTTGAGTTTGATGAGATTTTCGATATGGAGCTCGCCTACTTTGACGCCTTTGCAAAATTTAGTCATATTATTGAGCTAAATGAGGGGGTTGAAGGTGCAACGGTATCGGGCGAAATTGAGTATCAAGCTTGCTTCGAGGATAAGTGTATATTTTTAACAAAAGAGTTCTCAACCAAAGTAGGTAATGTAACCGCTCAAAAAGATGCTGGCAGCCAAACAACCGCTGTTGCAGATAGTTCCACACAATCAGAATCAGAGAGCAATAATTCATCCCTGCTGGTATTCTTCCTAATCTCTTTTGCAGCGGGGCTTGCTGGACTTTTAACGCCCTGCGTATTCCCTATGATACCTATGACCGTATCGTTTTTTATGAATAAGCAAAAAAATAGGTTCAACGCCATTCTAAATGCCTCCATATTTGGTATAAGCATAATTTTAATTTACACATCAATTGGCTTGCTTGTTTCGCTAACTGGTATGGGTGCTGGTTTTGCCAACCAGTTGGTTTCGCACTGGCTTCCAAACCTAATTTTCTTTGCACTCTTTATGGCTTTTGCAGCCTCATTCTTTGGACTTTTCGAAATTATGCTCCCCAGCAGCTTGTCAACAAAAACTGATAGTAAAGCTGAAAAGGGAGGTTTTATTGGCTCCTTTTTTATGGCGCTTACACTGGTTATCGTAAGTCTATCGTGTGTTGGACCCATTGTAGGAGCCATTCTGGTTGAATCGGCTGCTGGCTTGGGATTAAAACCGCTAATAGGTATGTTTGGTTTCTCGCTAGCATTTGCCGTCCCCTTTACCCTATTCGCAATTTTCCCATCGTGGCTAAATAAGCTTCCCAAATCGGGTGGTTGGCTCAATTCGGTAAAAATTGTGCTCGGTTTTATCGTGCTAGCCTTCGGACTTAAATTTTTATCTACTGTTGATCAGGCATACCACTGGGGCATACTAGGCAGAGAGGTTTACCTTGCCCTTTGGATTGCAATATTCATAATGCTAGGGCTTTACCTACTCGGAAAAATTAAGTTTAAACTCGATTCTAATGTGGAGCACCTAGGATTTTTTCGACTGATTTTAGCAATAGCCACTTTTGCATTTGTTATTTACCTTGTGCCAGGTATGTTTGGAGCGCCACTTAAAGGGCTTTCAGGACTTATTCCTCCCAAAACTGGGCATAGTTTCGACCTGGAGCAGATGATTTCCCAGAATCGCGGAGTATCAACCAAAGAGAGTACCGCCCTGTGCCAAGAACCTAAATATGCAGATGTTTTGCACCTACCACACGGCCTGCAAGGCTACTTCGATTACGAGCAAGCTTTGGCCTGTGCAAAGGAGCAGAATAAACCCATATTTGTCGATTTTGTGGGTCACGCCTGCTCAAACTGTAAGGTGATGGAACAACGTGTTTGGAGCGACCCGAAGGTTTTAGAAATACTACAGAATGAGTATGTAATTGTTGCGCTCTATGTTGACGAACGCACGAAACTTGCTGAATCGGACTGGGTTACCTCATCTGTTGATGGCAAGGTAAAGAAAACCATAGGCAAGAAAAATGCTGATTTTCAGATAACTCGATACAACGTAAACAGTCAGCCTTTTTACGTTTTACTTAGCCCCACCGAGGAGCTGCTTACAGATCCTTACGGATACAATACAAATGTTGACGATTTTGTTGCATTCCTAAATGAGGGCGTAACACAACATAAAAAGAAACAAAACTCTGGACTAGAGGCCCAAGTATCATTACAGTAAACGGGTACTTTAAATAGTAAAAAAAGCAAGGGGAGAGCTCTCTCCTTGCTTTTTTTGTAAAACCCTATACTATAAACTAAGTATGCTAATTTCACAAACACTCCATAAAATCCGATTAGAAAATTTAAAAACTAATGGACATACAGTTTTGAATGACTAACGCGAATAAAGCACCCTACCGAAGGTGAGGCTATCGAACGATTTGGTAAACCCAGCTATACACGGCTTACGAACGAAACACCTTGGTAAATTTTCTTAACCTAAAAAATTGCGTAACCTTAAACTTTAGAGTTTATAAACACTCTAACATACAGTAGTAAAATAAAAACATAATACTGATGAAAAGAATTATTCTCATAGTTTTTACCCTTTCAATTGTTTGGGTAAGCAATCTTTACTCGCAACACGATCCTGTTATCGATAAAATTATCGAGATAGGTAAATCCGATAACCAAACTATGCAGCATCTCGATGTGCTCAGCAATCGCATTGGCGGCAGGCTTATTGGTTCCGATGCCTATGAAACCGCAACGAAATGGGCAACCAAAAAGTTTAAAGAATGGGGTATGGAGGTAATTGTTGACTCGGTTGGTTCGCTACCCGTGGGGTTTAACCGCGGTCCTTGGTTTGGCCGTATGCTTGATCAAAATGGGATGAATCTTCATTTTGCCACACCATCATACACCGTTGGAACAAAGGGAGTTCAGATTGGGCACGTTATGATCGAACCCAAAACTAGAGCGCAGTTTGAACGAATGAAAGGAAAACTAAACGGAGCCTGGGTGCTTATCTCAGGTAAAAGTAGCGGTTGGCCCATCGATATTTCGGAAGAAGCCAACGCCAATCGCACTAACATTATGGCTGAAAATGCAAAGATTGAAAAAAAGAATAATGTAATAAGGCAAGAAAACTGGGCTAACCGGAATACACAAAATCCGCAAAAAGAGTTACTTCCGCTAAAAGAAGAGCCAGCACTATTTTACAAAGAAATGGTTGAAGCAGGAATCTTGGGTATTATTCAGTCGGCATCTAATCCCATTGTGGCGCTTTACGATCGTAAAAACCTCGAAAATCTCACCTTCGAGAATCTTCCAAAAGTACCCGACATCAAGCTCGACGAGCACCAGTTTACTATTATCGAGCAAATGGCAAAGGAACGGCAACGATTCTTTCTAGAATTCGATATTAGAAATCACTTTAGGTTGGGTCCAGTTCCCTACCATAGCGTGATTGGCGTTATACCTGGCACCGAATTTCCCGATGAATACGTAATTATGGGAGGGCACCTCGATGCGTTTGATGTGGCTACCGGAGGAGTTGATAACGGTTCGGGCGCCACCCCTGCAATGGAAGCCGCTCGCCTTATTATGAAAGCAGGAGGTAAACCAAAGCGCACAATTCTAGTTTGCCTATGGGCTGGGGAAGAATTTGGCCTGCTGGGTTCAAAAAGCTGGGTTGAACACAACGCTGATAAGCTTGATAAAATATCCAATATGTTTAATCGTGATGGGGGACCAACCGTGGCAAGTGGCATAAGCGTACCCCCTGCAATGATGGAGGATATGAAGCAAGTGTGCGAACCCATTAACCTAATTAATCCCGACTTTCCGTTTACTATTACCGAAAAGCAACCTACAAAAAAACCAACCGAACCGTGGGGTACAGATAGTGGTCCCTTTGCTGTGGCCGGAGTTCCTACACTAACTTTTGCCACCTCGGATCCAAAAGGATATGACTTTACCTATGGTGAAATATGGCATACCGAGCGCGATCTATACAATATGAGCATACCCGAATACCAAGAGCATACCTCGATTGTAACCGCAATTGTAGTGTACGGAATTGCTAATCTCAATCACCTGCTCTCGCAAGAGGGCTATTGGATAAAGGATGAGCCAATAACGAAAGGGAAAGATAAAAAACGCAAGCGTTAAGCATAAATAGCGTAATATGCACTCCCCCTCATAAAAACTACTTTGTTTTTTGAGGGGGATTTTTTTACCTGTTAAATCTGAAAATTACCGCCGAACGTACAGCCATAGCTGCTACCACAGGGAACATTGGAAAGGGAAGCGTTTGAGGTATGATGACCCAAAATAGCATAAGCAACACCATTAAAATCGAATTAATGCCAAAATAAATTCGTACTATTTTCTTCATCCCTTTTAACGACATTGTTATGGCGGCAACAAGGTGCAAAGGGTGCGCCCATATAAGGTTGAAATTATTTGCCATCACGGTATGGTCTGATCCGAACCACTGAAAAGCTAAAACAACACCGAGCAAACCTGCGATACCAAATAAAAACCTATCGAACCAATAGTTTAACTTACTCTTCCGAAGATTAACATACGTTACGTAAAACGATAAAAGCAAAAGCAATATAAAAACCATAAGTGGGGCTTGCCTTAAACTACTACCAGATAATGTTTTTCCCTCAAGAAGTACACTCGGTGGTTGCGATAACGGAGCAAGTATCGAGTCATTTGCAACACTCACATTTTCAAATGCTGCCATTAAATGCTCGGGCAAAAACATATACTCCCAAGGGAGCGCAGTTCTATCGGCACTCACCCCTAACAATAGGTTTATCCCCAGCCCAGCCCAGGGCATATCAACCAAGTTCGGCATTAACAATTCACGAAAACTCAAGCCCTCATCAAACGTACTATAGTCAAAATTTAGTGGCCTCGGAGTGGTTTCAACCAGAATATTACGAATGCGCGTGGCACAGTTATCAAATAGGAAGTCGTACAGATAGTACCTATTCTCGGGCAAATAGTTTATGCTTAACGAGTCGAGCAGCATTTGTTTTTCATTTAAGCTAAGATTTAATACTTGCTCATAAATTGATCGCTCTTCAAAGATATACCCTATCTCAAAATTTTTGTACGATGAAACAGCCAGAATATAGTTAAGCTTTCCCCTAACGAATTTTGGGTAAAAATCAGGGTCATTAAAATCGAATACCCCGTAATTAAAAACCCAATCGATACCATATTCTGGATCGTGAACACGAATTGCACTATGCCCAAATATCGAATACAACTCCTCGCCGCCAGAGCACGTTAACAAGCTGATCTTTGCATTTTCCGACAAGGTTACCTCTGGCAACTGAGCGCTAGCTGTTTTAACGATAGCTAAAAAAGCTAGCATAACTAAAAAAAATAGTCTTTTTGTATTCATACTCTCCTGTTCATCTATTAAAAAAAATAACTTTGCGTAAAGTTAACTGTAATTGTAAATTTTCAAATGTTGGTTTAGTTAAAGATCTACTAAATTAGCAGTAAAACCTAATTTTATGGAAAATCAAGGAGTATGCATTGGAGGTGATTTTCGTAACCTATCCGAAACCATTGAAATAAGAAACCCCTACAATAACGAGTTGGTTGGAATATGCTCCCTAGCTGGTTCAAAAGAACTCGAAGAGGCCATAGCCAAAGCGCAAGCCTGCCAAGAAGAAATGGCTAATATGCCGTCGTTTCAACGGGCAGAGATACTTAACGGCATTGCCTCTGGTATGGAAACCGAGCGCAACGCTCTGGCAAAACTGTTGGCGATGGAGGCTGGCAAGCCGCTTAAATACGCTCTAGGCGAGGTTGACCGAGCAATTCAAACATACCGCATTGCCGCCGAGGAGTGCAAGAGACTCCCATCTGAATACATAAAACTCGACTGGACACCTGCCGGTAAAGGCAAAGAAGGAGTTGTGAAATACTTCCCAATTGGAATTGTTGCTGGCATAACGCCTTTTAACTTCCCGCTTAACCTAACATCGCATAAAATTGCCCCAGCCATAGCAGCCGGATGCCCAATAGTATTAAAGCCCGCCCGAAGTACCCCACTTTCGGCTTTAGCTATGGCTAAAATAGCCTATAACACCTCATTGCCTAAAGGAGCATTAAGCATATTGCCAATGGACAGGCAATCGGGAAACCAGCTGGTTACCGACGACAGGTTTGCCCTGCTAACTTTTACCGGATCACCAATAGTTGGCTGGAAAATGAAAGCAATGGCTGGGAAAAAGAAGGTAGTTTTAGAACTTGGAGGCAATGCTGGCGTTATTGTTACCGAAACGGCAAACCTAGAGCTAGCCATTAACAAATGTGTATCGGGTGCATTTGCTTACTCAGGCCAAGTTTGTATTCACACCCAACGCATATTTGTTCATCATAGCATTTTTAGCGTATTTGTTAAAAAGATGGTTGATAAAACCAAAGCCCTTACCATAGGTAACCCTTTAAGTGTTGAAACCGAAATCTCAGCTATGATAGATGCTGAAAATACAGAAAGGATTAGAGAGTGGGTTGATGAGGCTAAAGCGAATGGGGCTAAAATTCTCACCGGAGGGAATATTGTTGACAGTATTTATATGCCAACAATTTTAATTGATACAAAACCAAATATGAAAGTTTGTGCAAATGAAGCATTTGGTCCAATAGTTATTGTTGAGCCATATAACACATTTTGCGATGCCATTGATGCCGTAAATAATTCTCCATTTGGATTACAGGCGGGTGTTTTTACAAATAAAATTGATGAAGAAACCATCGCGTTCAACAAGCTTAAGGTGGGGGGCGTTATTGTTAATGATGTTCCAACTTTTAGGGTAGACCATATGCCATACGGTGGGGTTAAAGAATCGGGCATTGGGCGTGAGGGAGTTAAGTATGCAATTCACGATATGCTAGAACCCCGGATACTGGTTAGGGATAGTAGTTACTAAATACTTGTCGGCCTTATAAAACCTCTTCCACATACGAAAACCAAAAAATTGCACGATTTTTGTAATGTTTACACGAATCACACTATGTATATTTAGATAGGGATTAGTATCTTTACACGATTTTTTTATTCATCCACGATTGTAATTAGATGTTGTTAACTCTGTTGATTAAGGGCATTTTGGTAGGTTTACTAGCCTCAATCCCTCTGGGCCCAGTTGGTATTATTTGTATTCAACGAACTATAAACAAGGGTAAGTTAAGCGGTTTCCTTAGCGGAATTGGTGCAGCAAGCGCCGACACAATTTTTGCAGCCATTGCTGGCTTTAGCTTAACTTTTATTATTAGCTATATAGAAGAGAAACAGATTATATTTCAGGCAATTGGTGGAGTCGTTGTTCTGCTTTTAGGAATCAAAATTTTTTATACAAACCCGATAAAGCAACTTCGTCGACACAAACGCAAAAAAAATAATTTGCTCGAAGACTACCTCTCTGTTCTACTAGTAACCATTACCAATCCGCTGGCTATTTTTCTGTTCATAGCCCTATTCGCCTCGCTCGGAATTGTATCAGAAGGTGCTGGCATCACCTCATCGCTTGTGGCTACAGGTGGCGTTTTTATTGGCGCTGCCACTTGGTGGTACATACTTATCACCCTTGTAGATATTTTTAGGGCCAAATTTAGGCTAAAACAACTTTGGTGGATAAATAAAATATCAGGAGCACTAATTTTCGGCCTCGGCGCAGTTGCTTTAATTGGAATAGTTCGCATATTCCTTTAGCATACTTTACTCATTCGCACGCTCCTCATTATTCCCTATGGTTAATGCACCATTTCCATCCAACCAGTATTAAAACGTTTCCCATAGAGAAATTAGTGGGTGTGTGTTAGGTATCAATAGCACTGTATTTACGATGGCTTGAAAATAGAACCCTTGGGTTACAACCTTGAAAACGGAAAGTTTTACTGGAAACAATTGAACGTTTCGTGAAACATAGCATCTTAACCTGAACATTCTGTTATCTAAAACAGCCTTTCCTATTACAAAAATCGTATGAAACAATTATAACTCGACTAATCAGCACCTAAATCACTTTGGTGTGGTGCTATAAGGTAGCAGTAAATTTATGTGCCAAGCAACAGCTGGTACAAACAAAAAAGGCGCCTATTATAAGCACCTTTTTTGTAAATATTTTGACTTGATTCTATCTAAAAGAATTTCGAACGTCTATCAACTATTTTAGCTTCCTCTTTAAGCGCTTCAAACGATTCTCTCACAGCTCTCTGCTGATATGTAGCAAGTAAGCGCTGTGCCTCAGCAGCTCTATCAATTTCTTGCTCATTGGTTGCATTTACAGTTAAAGCAAATACTCCTGCATTCCCTTCAATCGGACCAACCATTTTACCTTCGGCCACGGAAGTTGCAGCAGCAATTACAGCGGGCTCAAAACCAACCGCAGGCAAAGAGAACGATGAAAAAGAGATACTAGGAGCCTCTTGCACTTCCAAAGATAACTTGCTGGCAAGATCGCTTATTGTTGATCCGCTCTCCATTGCCTTACTAAATTTATCCTTTAGCATTTGGCTCTTTTTCTGCTTTAACACCTGACTTTTCACATCTTGCTGAACTTGCGCTAAGGGTGCGTAACCTTCCTCGCGAACCTCCTTAAGAGCAGCAACAACAAAGTTATCACCAAATTCAAAAACAGTAGATACGGAATTAACTCCTTCTTTATAAGCCCAACGTATCATCTCACGCGGATTCTCTAGTCCAGCAATACGCTTATCGCTTTCTCTGAGGTTTGATGCTAGTCGCTTGTTAAGTTTTTGCTCAGCAACGGCTGCATTGAACTTCTCATAGGTATTATTTAACCCTGCGAACTCACTAGCTTTCTGATAAACATCCTGATAAGTTTTTGAACTAGGTATAACATTACGAACCAGCAAGGCAACCTGTGCCTTCTTCGTAAGTTTTCCTTTCTCTAAAATCTCAATAATATGAAACCCAAACTGCGATTCAACTAGCACTATATCTCCTTTTGCTCCGTTAAAGCAGGCATCGTTAAAAGGCTGAACCATTGCTCCCTCAGGAAACCATCCTAAATCACCGCCTTGAACTGCTGAGCCTGGATCTTCTGAAAAATCGGTGGCCAACTTGGCAAAACGTCCTCGGTTCTGCTTAGCAACTTGCAATAAGCTATCAGCCTTTGTCTTTACAGCATCATACTCTTCTTGCGATTGAACATTTGAACTAAGTAGAATGTGACGAGCCTTAACCGAATCGGGCAGAAAGTCAACATTAACCAACCGAGCCATAGTATATGATTCGCCATCGAATATTGGCCCAAAAGTATCATCTACCTTAGCATCGAATGCCCAGGTGTCAATAGCCTCATTAGCTAGCTCTCCCTTTTTGAAAAACTTGCCATCGTAAGGTATATCAGAGTTTAGGTTTGTAAACTGAGCAGCATCGATTGCTTCTTTAAAGTCTTTCTGAATTTCGTTAATCCACTCTTCGGCTAATTTAAAGTCACTGGGGGCTGGGGTAATTGGAAACACAATGTACTCAACATCTCTAGAGGCCGATTGCTTATATTTCTCGATATTACTTTTATAGTAACTGTTCATATCTTTTGAAGAAATAGAAACTAGCGAATCATTTATGGACGTGTAGCGATCAACAATAAAACTAACATCGGCACGTAAACTGCGTTCTGTGGCCGAGCGCTGTGCTTGCATATCGGTAACATACAACCCTTTTGTAATCAAATTGTTGTACTTAGTGAAAAGTCTGTCCTTAACAATAATATCCTCAAGGTATAGCCAAATACTGCGCTGAAACCCCGATGGGTCGGCGTCCAAGTTACGCAAGAACTGGTCTATCATAGCAACATCGACCTCGCCAGTTTGAGGGTTGCCAAATTCTTGCCTGACAATTGGATGAAGGTTGTTACCTTGCACCATATCAAACAGCTCATCAGCAGATACTGCAATCCCTAAGCTTTTAAAACGAGGGGCAAGTATATACTCTTGTATTAGCTGATTCCAAACCTCTTCGCGAATGTTTTCAGTGGTTTGCTCATCAAGAGCATTAACCCTACGCGATACCTTATTAAGCTCGCTTACGTTATCAACACGCTGCTGATAAACTTGGTAAGGGATTGATTTTCCTGATATTTCAGCTATTTCAAACTGATTGTTATTAAAAAGTGAACCACCCGATCCGAATAGGTCACCAAGTATAAATGCTAACAATGCAAGTCCGATTACAACTGCAACAAGCGTTCCAGCACGATTTCTGAGTTTCTCTAGTGTAGCCATTGAAAATTAATATTAGTTCAAGATTTGCCTTTTTTTAAGGCTACGAATATAGCTATTTTACTCTATTGCATAAAGAGATAGTTGACTTTTTATGTCGAAAAGTGGAAAAACGTTTACTTCTTTCGAATTAAACTGCAAATTGGTGTAATTTAGTGCTGTTTTGTAAAAAAAATGTGGGTTGGCAAGTTCAAACCATCCATTTATAATTTCCTTGAAAAGGATGCGAGCAAGAAAAGCTTTACACTAAACTTAAATTTAGGTCGTTATTTAGAAGTAGCAAGAAAAAATGATTGCTACTCTTTGGAGTGAATGGTAAAATGAATTAAATCAATGCGATTCCTATCCATTTTGGTAACCTTTATTTTAAAGGAATCTATCACAAACTGTTCCTGAGGCTTTGGGATGCTCATATAGTTTGAAATAATGAACCCAGCCAATGTATCGTACTCTTCCGACTCGGGGATATGAAAATTATACTTATCATTCAGGTAGTCTATTTCAAGCCTTCCGCTCAAAATAAACTCATCGTCGGAAAGTTGTTTTTCAACAAACTCGCTTGAATCATGCTCATCGTCAATCTCACCGAATATTTCCTCAATAATATCCTCAATTGTAACCAAGCCAGCCGTACCTCCAAACTCATCAACAACAATTGCCAAACTTTTTTGCTCTTTTATAAAAGAGGTTAGCAGCTGGTGTGCTTGCATTGTTTCAGGCACAAAGTCGACCTTTAGCAGTTTCGCCTTTACGCTCTGTGGTTTTTTAAACATCTCTTTAGAATTAACGTAGCCAATAATATTGTCTACGTTCCCTTCGTAAATAGGTATTCTAGAGTAGTTTGTTTCGATAAATTTTTCAGTGAGTTCGGCTATGGTGCTGTGCACATCAATTGCCTCAATATCGGTGCGTGGTAACATGCAATCGCGCACTTTTACCTCAGAAAAATCCAGCGCATTCTGAAACATTTTAATATCATGCTCTTGCTTATGCTCATTGCCTTCGGCGTTTTGTGCCTCTCCCACAAAATGGTTTAAATCAATCTTTTCGAAAATCTTATTCTCATCACCAAGTTTAATCTCGTACCTAAAAATGCGCCTAATAATGCCAAGCGATATGCTTGTTGAGAACCTGCTTATGGGATAAAAAACAATATAGAAAAACAGCATAGGAAGCGCAAAGAAATTTAGGAATACGTTGGGATGCATCCTAAAGATTGACTTAGGCAAAAACTCGGCCGTTACCAGAATAACTATCGTTGAGAGTATGGTTTGAACCAGAAGCAAACCCATCTCATATTGAAAATAACGTGATAAAAAGGGTTCAAGCAGCTTTGCCATAGACAAGCCATAAACAACAAGCGCAATGCTATTGCCTACAAGTAAGGTGGCGATGTACTGATTCGGGTTTTTTGTGAATATTTGTACAATACGTGAAGAGAAAGTCCCCTGTTTCCTGTCAAGCTCAATGCGCAGTTTATTAGAAGAAACGAAGGCTATCTCCATTCCGGAAAAAAGTGCTGAAAAGAGTAATGATAAACCAATTATAACCAGGTTATAATCCATCGAAGCTAAGTCAGTTATTTATTATTCGATAAAGATTTTCGTCGGAATCGCCTAAGTAAAAACATACCAAGTGCCACAACCGATAAAATGTAGAATATGTAGCTGTTCTCAATTCCAAACTTACTAGTTGAATTAATGGCCAGTACCAAACAGGCTACGGCTAAAACCAACCAAATTATTTCTAGAACTTTTGGTAACGCTTTCATAAAAATACAATTTTAATGTTCGATATAAAGATAGTTGAAATTTTACAAAAAAATCAACTTGTTTTAACTTACTATTCTTGTAGATATATCTTACCCGAGGGCTTTCGCACTATCCAATCGTTAAAGTCTTCATCGGAATCCATGCCTTCGCCAAAAATAACGTCATCATCCGAAGTGAGTTTAACCATATCATTAGAGTATATTTTTTTAGTTTTCTGGTTCCAAAAAAGCTGTTCGGTGTTTAGTATTTGCCCCTTATTATTCTGTGCTACAACATCATACCTGGCATTCCACAGTTCCTCTTTCTCGTAAAAAATTGCATAATTTGCCGTAATGGTTGACTCAACATTTAGGGAGTCATCATAATTGTAA
Source organism: Bacteroidales bacterium (assembly GCA_041656735.1). Classification (GTDB taxonomy): domain Bacteria; phylum Bacteroidota; class Bacteroidia; order Bacteroidales; family Tenuifilaceae; genus Perlabentimonas. Next base: position 25,966 of record JBBACY010000011.1, read on the forward strand.
ACGGTTATCCCCTTCGGAAACTCATTGTATGGCTCCTCGGCATACTGATAATACATAGATTCGGGCGCTAGCACACGTATTTTAATTTTCCCGTTTTCAGTATAAATAATTTCAATATTTTCACCCACTAAACTCGGAACCTGCTCGCGCTCAGTAAGGGCATTAACTATTTCGATATCAGTTTTGCAAGAAGAAAGCAAAATAGTCCCTACGATGGTAGGGACTATCAACTTTTTTAAGCAATATAAAAACATTGTATGTTTCAGTATTATTACCTATTCGGGGCGTGCCCTTATGGTTGTTGTCTCGTTAATCCAACCGCCAACAGTGTACCTTTGGTTTATGGTTAAGTCTTGGAAAAAGATATCTGACTTAGCTGGGAAATACTGAACGTAGGTATCAATAAGCCTAGTGCAATCATCGGCTACGGAAGGGTCAACCTGTTTTGCTTTTGCAAACTGATCAACTGCAACCCAGTATATTGTCTTCTTCTGAAAATCATCAGTAAAACAATCTTTCTCTGCAGCATAAATTTGACCAATTAGTATGTAAGCATGACCAATTTTGGGGTTTATGCTTAGCGCTTTTTGAGCTAACGAACGAGCTTGCTGCGGTTTCCCCATATCGTTAAATACCATATTTGCGTACTCAACCAAAAACTTAGATTCAACAATTGAATCGGTCTGTTGCTCTATTGCTTCTTTGTATAAAACTTCTGCTTTAGCGTAATTCTTTTCATTTAGATATATCCGAGCCAATTCGTAGGCGCGGCTAGAAGAAGGCTCAATACCATACAATACTTTAGCCGTTTTCTTGTAGAATTCAGTCGTCTCACATTTATTAGCCGATAAAAGGGTACTAACCATTTTAACTAGTTCTATGGGAGCATCCTCTTTGATGCGAGGTTCAAAAATTTTCTCTAAACTTTCGCAGTCAGCAACGCCCGCGTTTGAGAAGATGGCATCTATATTCTCTTTTACCTGCAGCAATCTTGAGTCGTCTGGCTTTGATTCGAGCTGTGAGTCGAGAAAATCAGCTAGCATTGCGTAAGTTTCAATTACACTTTCGCCAGTAAGTTTACCATTATCATACATTGTTTTTGTAAGCGCCATATATGTATATAGTACCACTTCGGATGAAGCATCGCTCTCAAGTTCAACTGACTCTTTGAGGATATTATAGGCCTCCTCGTAACGATCTGCATCAAGGCTAGCCAAATCTATTCCCTTTTGGCCAAGAACCGTTCCTTTTGAATCAAAATGTTCAATACGCAAATCGTAAATCAACATAAGCGAATCAATCAGTTCAGCCTTACGAGATGGTGCAGCCTCATTTTCAATCCACGTTTTCATCATCCTTGTTCCATGGATGTAAGTATTCAAGCGAGCAGCTGGGCAAACATTTAAAACCTTTAGCCAGTTGGGTTTTGCCTTCTCGTAATTTTTCTGTTTATAATCCTCTCCATAAAGAGATAGCGCAACAATACATTGCTGTCTTGCCTCCTCATCAACACCGTACTTAGAATCATTTAAGTAGGCTTGTGCTATGCCCTTTACTGAAAAAAGTAGCAGTATCGACAGGGCTAGTAAGTTTAATGTAAAAATCCTTTTCATTACTCGGTAATTTTAGTGTAACTATAATATTTAATTATATTTTCGCTTCATAAACCAGAAATCATAAAAAGTAAATCCTATATTAACAACACCGTAGGTTTCTTGTATTAAATTATTTGATAGGGTTCCTTTCTGACCTAGTTCACATGAAATGTTAAATGTGCTATTACTGCGCTTGAATGGTAAACCTACTCCAAAAGTTATGCCATAATCTTTTATTTGGTTTCCACGAAGCTTCAGATTTGTATCTGAATAGTATACTCCAGCACGATAAGCTACCCGTTTAAAATACGAACGCAAATCGGTAGAATTTGGAATTAACTGCAGTCCAACACGTATCGTATTGCTTTTAACAAGAGAATCGCTAACATTTAGAAACTTTGCATTGGTCCAATCCTGCGATGCGTAGTCGGCACCAATCATAAACTTATCTTTGTAGGCAAACGTAAAACCTGCCGAAATATTCTTTGGAAAATCGATGGCACTTTTGGGATACTCTTTAAAAGCAAGAGTATCAACAACTTTACCTATTAAGGTTGAAGCAAAAAGCACTTTTTGCGCACCTATAGAGGTTTCGTTATCGAGTGTAGCCCCCACAACCACCTTGTAAGATTTTTCGCTACCAAAGGCAAATTCATACTGAGCACCAAGACTAAGTGCAATATCTCGAACTACAATACTATTTTGCCTTCTGAACGTTTGGTACGGAGTATCAGCTGGAAAAATCGTTTCGGTAGTATGCTCAATTGCCCCGAAAAAATAGGACATATTTGCGCCAAGCGAAAGCCCTTTAAAAGGCTTAATGGCTAACCCGAAATATGATTGAGTAACTCCGCCCTTCCCTTGATAGTAATACTTAATTGGACCAATTGTACTTAGCAGGTAGGGATCCATTTCAATATCCTTAATTCGATAGCCTACGTTGCTAAAAGGCTGAATACCTGCACTAGCCCCCATCCATTTAGTTATGGGAAATTGTATAGCCAAATGGTGAAGATTGGCTCCAGAATTGAAATTAGCCTGATTGTTAGTTTTGTAATTGACGCCTGTACCCTCAAGGCCAAAATCAAAAATAAACGACATTGAATCCTGCGATGTGTATGATGCAGGGTTCAGAAAGTTTATACTCTTAGAGTTTCTAACTCCTTGTGAGATACCCCCAAATGCCTTGGTATTAGCATAACCCCTATTACGTATTTCGCCCATACCAAAGCGTGAGTAGGGTGAAAAGGTTGAAAAACTTTGCGATAGCACTGGCATTGAAACCAGTAGGGCCGTCACCAGGAGCAGTAGCTTATTGTAGATTCTCATTATACTCTAAAATTCGGTTAAGTCCTAAAAGCACTAATTTGGACTGCACAAAGATGCTATTTTTTAAGTTTTTATCAAAAAAAAATGAATCGCCACCTGTAAAAACTATTACAAGAGGCGAATATTGCCCCCTAACGTGGTCAATATAACTATCAACCTCGGCTATTACACCATTTAAAACCCCTGATTTTATTGAGGTTTCTGTCGTATCGCCAATAAGTGGAAATTTTGTGTTAAAAGATACTAAAGGTAGCTTAGCAGTAAAATGATTTAACGCCTTAAATCGCATATCAATGCCTGGTGAAATGGCTCCTCCTAGGTATTCTCCGCCGGATGTTATCAAATCGTAAGTAATTGCAGTGCCGCTATCAATACTTAAAACATTTTGATTTTCATATAACACGCTAGCACCGACCACTGCGGCCAATCTATCGGGGCCAAGGGTTGATGATGTTTTATAACAACTTTTTATGGGCAAAGGTGTTTGCGATGAAAACGTTAACGTTGGCACTTGTTGTGAAAGAAATTCGTCAAAACATCCTTTAATTTCCCCAACACTCGAAATTATAGCTCTCTCAATATCGTATTTTCTAATTAAATTAGAAATAGCATTAGGGTCAACCTCAGCAATTTTATCGCAAAACTCAATGTGGTTGCCTTTAAAAACAGCAATTTTCGTCAGTGTATTTCCAATATCAACTACCAAACTGGTTTGTTCTGGCATTTTAGATTCTTTATTCAAGATAAACAAGTTTTAAACTACACTTTTTCAGTTTTAGAAACTGCTAAATCTATTCGTTTCAAAGTTTCGAGAGCATCATCAATAGATTTAACCCCCTTGGCCGTAAGTGTTAACTTTTCGCGTTGTTCTTTAAGCTGAAAGATACGTGGATTAGCCTGAATATAAGCAATTATTCCAGCAAAAATTGATGAACGGTAAAAAGGCGAAACCTGATTTGAAACGAAGTACCCAATAAGCGCCCCATTTTTCAACAGCACCCTTTCCATTCCGAGTGTTTTAGCTAACCCCCTTAGACGTACTACGCTAAGCAGCTCTGACACCTGTTCGGGTAGCTTGCCAAACCTGTCTTTAAGTTTGCTTTCAAAGGCTGATAATTCGTGTGGCTCTGCTATTAAGTCGAGCTCGCGGTAAAGTTTCATACGCTCTGAAACGCTTGAAACATAAGTATCGGGAATTAGTAATTCCAAATCGGTTTCTATATGGCAGTCGGCCTTTTCGGGCGACCAGGCAGCAGCCTTAGGCTTATTCTCCGTATTGGTATCGGCAAACACGTCACTAAATTCCTCTTCGCGAAGTTCTTGCATAGCCTCTTCGAGTATTCGATGGTAAGTTTCAAAGCCAATATCGGCAATAAAACCACTTTGCTCTCCACCAAGCAAATTGCCCGCACCTCGTATGTCTAAATCCTGCATTGCTATGCTAAAACCGCTTCCCAACTCCGAGAACTCTTCAATGGTTTTAAGCCTACGCCTTGCCTCGTTGGTTAACTCTTCGAGTGGCGGAGCCAGTAGGTAGCAAAATGCTTTCTTGTTTGAACGACCCACACGCCCTCGCAGCTGGTGCAAATCGCTTAGCCCAAACATATGGGCATTGTTTACAATTATGGTATTTGCGTTTGCTATATCGAGCCCCGACTCTATTATGGTTGTTGATACCAGCACGTCATAGTCGCCCGAGATGAAATCGAACATAGTCTTTTCAAGCGTTGCTGGTTCCATTTGCCCGTGTGCAACAATTGAGGTAACGTTGGGGCATATTTTAGATATCATATGCTGCACTTCAGTAATGTTTTGTACCCGGTTATGCACGAAAAACACCTGCCCTCCCCGACTTACCTCAAACTCAATAGCCTCTTTTATTATATCAACACTAAAGTTGTGCAGCTCGGTAGCAATCGGATGCCTGTTGGGTGGCGGTGTATTTATAATTGATAAATCGCGGGCGCCCATTAACGAGAATTGAAGTGTGCGAGGAATGGGAGTTGCTGTTAGCGTTAGAGTATCAACATTAATACGAAGTTTTTTAAGTTTCTCCTTAGCTGCAACGCCAAACTTTTGTTCCTCATCAATAATAATAAGGCCTAAGTTTTTAAAACTAACCATTTTATTTAACAGGGCATGGGTTCCAATAATAATATCGACTTGCCCCTGCGCCAAGCGCGAAAAAATATCTTTTTGAGCCTTGGCCGTTTTCATTCTACTTACAAATTCTACCTTACAAGGGAAACTTTCAAGTCGTTGGCTAAAGGTTTGAAAATGCTGCAAAGCTAGAATTGTGGTAGGAACTAGTATGGCAACCTGCTTGCTATCGGCAACGGCTTTAAAGGCCGCTCTTACAGCAATCTCTGTTTTCCCAAAACCCACATCGCCACACACGAGCCTATCCATTGGTATTGAGCTCTCCATATCCTCCTTAAATGCCTGGGTAGCTTTTACCTGATCGGGTGTATCCTCATATATGAATGAGGCTTCGAGCTCCTCCTGTAAATATGAATCGGGCGAGTAAGCAAACCCTTTTTCAGCTAATCGTTTTGAGTACAGCGCAATAAGATCTTTGGCAATATCTTTAACCTTGCGTTTAGTTGTTTGTTTTAGCTTTTGCCACGCTCCCGAGCCCAACTTATGGAGTTTTGGCAACTCTGCCTCCTTACCTCTATATTTTGAAATCCGGTGCAGATTATGAATGCTTACTAGTAAGGTGTCCCCATCCTTATAGGTAAGCCTCACAGACTCCTGCACCTTACCGTTAATCGATTGCTTTATAAGCCCACCAAAAACACCAATACCATGGTCAATATGCACAACATAATCGCCAGGCTGTAGACTTAACAGCTCTTTCATTGAAAGGCTATCGCGCTTGGTAAACTCATTTTTCAGCTTATACTTCTGGTAGCGATCAAATAGCTGGTGATCGGTAAAAACGCACACTTTTAAAATATGGTCAATAAACCCCTCGTGCAGCGTTGACTCGATGGGAACAAAACGAACAGATGAATTTGTGCTTGCGAATATGTTTTCGAGGCGTTTATGCTGATTAGGATTATCGGCCAGTATGTAGGTTTGGTAACCTTTCTGGTCGAAACTAATTAAATGCTGGGCAATTAGCTCGAAGTTTTTTTGGAATTTTGGTTGGGGAACAACCTCAAAATCAATTACAAGGGTTGGTTTCAGCAGTTGCTTTACCCCAAACTCAACTAACCCAAAGGTCTGCATTAGTTCAAAGAAATCGCCTCCTGAGGTGAAATGTTCCTTTCGGCTAATGCTCTCGAAGGTTTGATTCATAGTGCCAAGAACAATCTCAATATCCCTAACCCAAACCACCGTATTGTCTGGTAATAACTCTACTAAGCACTTCCTATTATCATCATTCTCTTGCTCTTGCTCTTTCTGCAAATCGGGAATAAACGATACGGTTTGAAAATTCTCTATTGAAAGTTGATCATCAATATTAAACGATCGGATCGATTCAACCTCTTCGCCAAAAAAGTCGATACGGTAGGGTAAGTGTGATGAGTACGAAAAAACATCGACAATGCTTCCCCTAATTGAAAACTGCCCAGGCTCATGAACAAACTCTGTACGCTCAAAACCTATATCTAGTAAAAATTCAGCTAAAAAGCCCTGCGAAATTGTTTCGCCTACTGATATATTAATGGAATTCTTGGTAAAATAATCGACCGGTACAACCTTCTCGGCAAGAGCCTCGGGATAAGTTATGATTAAAATGCCATTTTGAGGATTGGCATTAATAGCAGGGATTACTTTTTGGGTATCGGTACGCTGAATTAAGGCAGCAGGTAATTTTTGCTCGTATTGAACCGAGCGTTTATACGAGGAGGGAAAAAAGAAAAGCCTTTCCGTAGGCAAAATGGATGATAAATCAGTAAAAAAGTATGCAGCCTCCTCCTTGTCATTCAAAATTACAAGCTGGGTATTTCCAATAGTACCCGCAACAGAACCTGCCAAAAGCGACGCTGAAGAACCCGCAATGCCCTTAACTCGCACTCTACTCAAGTGGCAATTTTTCAACTCGTCGGTTAGCCTAACCACCGAAGATTGCCGCTGATACATTAAAATTAGATCGGAAATTGAAAACTTACTTTGCATCAAAAACTGGTGAATTAAGTTACAAAGTTAGAACGAATCCGCTCTCAATCAAAGTGAAAATTTAAAATATTTTTTTCAATCCAAACAAAACTCTTATGTTGTACACTTTTTCTAAAGCGAAGTTTGCGCTTAAGAAAAGCAAATATTTAAAAATTGATTTTACATTTGTAGCATAAATTGCAACAATCCAAATTTGTATTAATATGGAAAAACCCGCAAATTATATTGACGTTGAGCAGGTTCTGGCAAAAAGGAGCCCGAAGTTAAAAAAATTGCTTCCAGGCTTTATGATTTGGTACCTGAAAAGAATTATCCACCAAGATGAAATTAACGAGGTACTAAGCAAGTCGGGCAACAAGCAAGGGGTTGATTTTATTGAAGCTGTTCTGAGCTTTTTAGATGTAACGTATACCATTGAGGGGCTTGATAACCTATCGGAAAACGAAAGGTACGCCTTCGTGTCCAACCATCCACTGGGTGGGCTTGATGGAATGATACTAATTCATGCCCTTAGTAAAAAGTTTAGTTCGGTAAAAGTACCTGCTAACGATTTATTGATGAACGTTAAACAGATGCAGGACATTTTTATTCCAGTAAATAAGCATGGTGTACAATCCAGAGAGAACGTAAAACTTATGGAGAGTGCCTACGCTTCGGATAATCAGCTATTCAGCTTTCCGGCAGGTTTATGCTCGCGTAAGAAAGCTGGAGGGAAAATTGAAGATTTGGAGTGGAAAAAGAGTTTTATTGTTAAATCAGTTAAGCATAAGCGTAAAATTGTACCCATCTATTTTAGTGGTAAGAACTCAAATTTCTTTTATAATTTAAGCCGAATTAGAAATTTTTTGGGCATAAAAGCGAATATTGAAATGATCTATTTGGTTGATGAAATGTTTAAACAAAAGGGAAGTAGAATGCACGCCCACGTGGGCAAGCCTATCCCTCCCGAAACATTTAAATCAACAAGTCGACCTGCAGAATGGGCTAGGTGGGTAAAGGCAAAGGTTTACGACCTAAATAGCGAACAATAAAACACCGAAATTACAACAGCATTGTGCTAGTTGTATACTTAACTATTTTGTGATACTTAAAGAGAGCAAGATTGAATAAATTTTTACGCGTTTTTAAAACAAAAGACTATGGAACAGGCTATGGAGCAGATTATTGAACCAGTTGACAAAGAGCTTCTTGAGAAGGAATTAACCAACGATAGGTTTGTTCGTGAAACGAATAACGGGGGGAACTTACTATACATAATTACAGCTCACGACTCACCAAATTTAATGCGCGAAGTTGCAAGGCTAAGGGAATTAAGTTTTCGAAGTGCGGGAGGAGGAACCGGTAAAAGTTTAGATATGGATAAGTACGACTTATCCGATAATCCATATAAACAGCTTATTGTTTGGGATCCGGAAGACAAGGAAATACTTGGCGGGTACAGATATCACATAATTAACCCGAGTATAGGCGAAGAGTTTAACCTTTCGACTACTGCACTTTTTAATTTTTCAGACAAATTTAAACAAGAATACCTCCCTTGCCTTATTGAATTGGGTCGCTCTTTTGTGCAGCCAAAGTACCAATCGAAACAAAAACGAGCAAAGGGTTTATATGCCCTAGACAACCTTTGGGATGGGCTTGGTGCACTCGTTGTACTTAACCCTGGAATTAAGTATTTCTTTGGAAAGGTTACTATGTATAGACAGTACAATACTACTGCGCGCGATATACTTCTTTACTTTTTAAACAAGCATTTTGCCGATAATGAGCAACTGGTTACGCCCATTGAGCCGATGAAGGTCGATTTAGACTATAATAGAATGGAGAGCCTTTTTGTGGGCAAAAACTATAAAGAGGATTACAAGATTCTATCGCAAGAGATAAGGGGTTTGGGCGAGCATATTCCGCCACTCATTAACTCGTATATGAATATTAGCCCTTCAATGAAAATGTTTGGTACCGTAATTAACCCATACTTTGGAGGCGTTGAAGAATCGGCAATAATGATTACCATTTCCGATATATATAAAAACAAAATGGACAGGCATATTCTATCGTTTTTAAAACGAAAAATTAAAAAGAGATAGTTACAAAAAAGCAGGTTACGCAAAATGCGTAACCTGCTTTTTTTAAGTATTGCGCTTTTTATATTAACTAAATCCCTATTTACTCTCCACCTCAAACACCTTCTCGAAAGTTTTACTGCGGAATTTATCCATATCCTCTCCTACCCGTTCGTAACCCTCACACTGCTTTACTTCTTTATTTGCATAATCCTGCTGCTGCTTTAGGTAACCCAAAAGTGATGAAGACCTAAGTATCCCTGAATTTTTCGAAGCAGAAATTGTGCTATTGTAATCAGTCAAGAACCTGCAAGCCTGCGAAATGTTAACATACCTGTAAAAGTATATATCAACAAGCTTAATTAAGGCGTCGAGCCTAATTTCAAGGTGTTTGCGAGAATTTATTGCAACAGGTATGGTATTTACAACAATTGTATATTTCTCGGCAGCCTCCTTGTAGTTTTCGTTTTTGTAGTCCTTTTCGGCCGATTTGAAGCCTAGTTCGGCTGCTTTTATGGCTCGTTTATCTTGCGAGAATGTATCGAGTGGTAAAAGTAAAACCAACGATATTAAAAAAAGCATTAGGTTTTTCATAGTATTTACGGTTAATGGTTTATGACCAAATTTACTAAAACATTATCAATATTAGTGCCAAATTTGCCTTTACCCGCTTCTACCCAGCGCTACAACATCTAGTAGGCTCGCTCATTTTTACCCTCAATAAAATTGATGAACGAATTGTTTGCCACCTTGTTACCTCCTGGAGTTGGATAGTTACCTGTAAAATACCAGTCGCCAGTATCGTTTGGGCACGCCTCATGCAGGGCCTCTATTGTTTGAAAAACAATTTTAACTTCAGTTTTCATTCCATCGGGAGTGAGCAACTGGGCTATTTTATCTGAAATTTGAGTTGGGGTAAAAGGTCTGTAAATATCTTTTACATAGTTAACAATTTCCTCCTTTGGAAGATTTTGCTGCGCCTTACATTTCTTGTAAACACCATTAATAACGCTCTCGTTGCCCGTTTCTTTTAGCAATTCAATAGTTGCTCGGAATGCAACAAAATCGCTAAGTTTCGCCATATCCATTCCGTAACAATCGGGATACCGAATTTGTGGAGACGATGATACAACAACAATCAGCTTTGGGTTTAGCCTACCCAAAATCCTGAGGATGCTTTCGCGTAGAGTTGTACCCCTAACTATTGAATCATCAATAATAACTAGGTTATCCTTGCCTTCATTAAGCACCCCATAAGTTACATCGTAAACGTGCCCCACTAGGTCATTACGACCACTATCCTGCGAAATAAAGGTGCGAAGTTTAATATCCTTTACGGCAATCTTTTCAACCCTGGGGCGGGGGCTTATAATTCTTTCAATATCCTTCTCAGTAAGTTTGCCATTAAGCTCCTTTATTTGCCTAACCTTTTCCCTATTCATATACTCCTCAACACCTTTAACCATTCCGTAAAAGGCGGTTTCGGCAGTATTGGGGATAAACGAAAAAACGGTATTCGTTACGTCATAATCAATGGTTTCGAGAATAATTGGAGTTAGTATCTCTCCAAGTTTCTTTCTCTCCCTATAAATATCGGTATCGGTTCCGCGCGAAAAATAGATACGCTCAAATGAGCAGGAACTCCGGGTTTGGGGCACTCTAATTTCGTGTGTTGCAATTTCGCCCGATTTTTTGACAATAAGTGCAAACCCAGGGTCAATCTGGATTACCTTATCTGCCGTTACATTCATAACGGTTTGAATAGCTGGGCGCTCGGACGCAGCTATAACAATCTCATCGTCGGCATAATAAAACGCTGGCCTTATGCCCCACGGATCACGACAAACAAAAGCATCGCCATGCCCAACCATTCCAGCCAAAGTGTAGCCGCCATCAAAATCGCGGGTTGCCTCTTGCAATATTTGCTTAATATTTAGCCCATCAGCAATTAGCTTACTAATCTGTATATTGGCATTGCCCTCGTTTTTATACTGCCGAAATAGTCTTTGATTTTCTTCATCGATAAAATGCCCTAGCTTTTCCAAAACGGTTACCGTGTCGGAGTACCCTTTAGGATGTTGGCCCAGATCAATAAGTTTTTGAAAAAGTTCGTCAACGTTGGTCATATTAAAATTACCTGCTAACGCTAAGGTTCTTGATTTCCAGTTGTTTTCACGGAGAACAGGGTGAACATGATCGATGGAATTATTTCCGAAGGTACCATAGCGTAAATGCCCAAGGTACAATTCGGATGCGAATGGCACATTTTGTTTTGCCCAAACTGCATCGGCTGCTAGGTTAGGGGTTGTTGCAATACTAGAAATGCTGCTGTGAATAGAGTTAAATACGTCGTAAATTGGCGACGATGAATTACTTCTAATCCTGTCTATGTATCGATGTCCTGGATTCAAATCGAACTTAATTGACGCCACCCCCGCACCATCCTGACCTCTATTGTGCTGCTTTTCCATTAGTAAGTAAAGCTTATTAAGGGCATACATCCACGTTCCGTACTTTGCCTGGTAATATTCAAGTGGTTTTAGAAGTCTTACCAAGGCAATGCCACACTCATGTTTTATTTGATCAGACATCGCTTTTAGCTAATTTTTAAATTTGATAAAAAAATGTGCATAGACTTTACGAGTACATTCTCTTTGGTTGGTAATGTTTTTATGAAAAGAGAGGTACTGCATACACTTTATGATTTATGGTTCAATCTAAACGGGGAAAATTTATCCATTCGGGCACAATAAACGCCTTAGGGTATTTTTTTGCTAGCTTTTTTAACACTTTAAATGCTTCGTCGCGAGTTCGAAAATCACCAACAGACACTTTATAGTATGGGCTATCAAAAGTTCGATAAATAGACATTCCTGAGTAATTCTCCATAAACTCGTTCATAACCTGTTCGGATTGATGGCGTGCTTGCTGGCCTAAATCAAAGTATATGCGTATGCGAAAACCTCGCATACCTGGTGTTGACGAATTTTGGAGATAATACCGATTTAGCAGGTCGGAAATTTTGGGATCCTGACTAATGGTAACATTTCCCTTATCGGGGTTGGATTGTTGAAGTTGGTTAATTATACCGAACGATTGCTGCGCATAGCTTATGCTGCTATAAAGAATAACGCTGGTTACTAGTACCAAAATATGCACTATACTTTTTAATGTGGTCATATCCAAAATCCTGTTGTATTTTACAGGGTGCAAAGGTAAGGCTTTTAAACCATATATAGACTTTGTCCCTAAAAGTTAAAGTTATAATGACGATGAAATATGGCTAAACGCCTGTCGTGGTATTTTAATGGTTTTTCGAATGGGGAACGAACGCCCTTTAATCCTACCTTCAACCTCTAACTTCCCGAGTAAACTTTCTAAAGAACCCGATGAGGCAATACGAAACGCATCGGCAATTGTTCGAAGTTCAATTTCAGCGGGTACAGAGTAAATTTGCTTTGAGCAGGGTACCAACCTTATTGGCTCGGTTACCTTAAACGTACCTAACTCACGCCCTCCGAGCCACGCCTTAAAGTCGATCTCAACAACGGTAATTTTTTGCGTGTTCGGGTTATCAATTTCAACATCAAAGGTGAGCATTATAACCTTTTGGTTAAGCCCTTTGAACTTTGCGTCTCTAATTCCTTTAATGCTTATGTCGTTAAAATGCGCGCAGGCAGACAGTAAAAATGGAATAACCAATACGAACAACCACTTCCCTTTCAATAATTTTCCTTTCATACAGCAGCGTAATAAAACTATTCTTCGTTCTCAAGAGCCTCCATTAGCTCATCGGTCATTTCAATGTTGTGGTACACGTTCTGCACGTCGTCGTTATCTTCAAAGGCATCAATAACCCTCAAAACCTTGAGTGCGGCCTGTGTGTCAAGCACTTTATAGTCGTTGGGTATTCGCTGCAAATTTGCTTCTGAGGCTTCTAGACCTAACTCTTCAAGCTTTTTCTGCATTTTACCAAAATCGGCCATCTGGGTGTATACTTCAATAAACTCATCGCTTATTTCAATCTCCTCTGCTCCACCATCAATAAGGTCTAACTCTATTTCCTCCTGATTAAAATCGCCCTTGGGGATTACAAAAACCCCTTTCCTTTCAAACAAAAAACTGAGTGAGCCATTCGTACCAAGGCTTCCACCTCTTTTGGTAAAAATTGATCGTATGGAGCTAACGGTTCTGTTGTTATTATCGGTAAGACACTCTATAAATATGGGTGCTCCCTCGGGGCCATAACCTTCAAAGGTTAAATCTAGTAGCACCTCACCATCCTTATCGGCTTTGTTAATTGCCCTCTGAATATTTTCTTTAGGCATATTAACGCCCTTCGCGTTGTTTATGGCCGCACGCAGCCTAGGGTTTGTTTCCGAATCGGTTCCTCCTTCGCGAACGGCAACGGTTATTTCTTTTGAAATTCGGCTAAACATTTTTGAGCGTTTTGCATCAGCCGCACCCTTTTTACGCTTAATTGTTGACCATTTACTATGTCCTGACATACGCTTATCTAATTTAATATCCTATTTACAAGTCCTATTTTGCATCGCTTTATACTAAGCATTTGAACGGTAAATTTAGTCAAAAAATTGAGTGGAACAATAAATTTCTTGCTAACAACTGATATTCTGATATTTGCACACAATATAAAGTACCCTATTAGAGCATTCTGGAAATAAAATATAAAATGACTGCCATAATATTTAGGATAACAGTGCAATATTCGGCAGCAAGAATTATTTTTCCATTAACTTTGCATTCAGAAAAAACACTTACTAACACATAAAACTTTCACGTTGACTGATATTAATAGCACGGCAGGCAAGTTTTACATTGAAACCTATGGCTGCCAAATGAACTTTAACGACAGCGAAGTGGTTGCTTCAATTCTGACGGCCAACGGGTATACAAATACCAGCAGCATTGATGAAGCTGATATTATTCTTGTAAATACTTGCTCTATTCGTGAAAATGCCGAAACCCGCATTTGGGGAAGGCTTGATATTTTCAGGCTTCAAAAAAAGAAAAAACCATCGGTACTTATTGGCGTGCTAGGCTGTATGGCCGAAAGGTTAAAGGAAAAACTACTCGAGCAGGAAAAACTAGTTGATATTGTAGTTGGTCCCGATGCCTACCGCGAGCTGCCCATGCTTCTTCGCTCAGCCGAAGAAGGGCAAAAAGGAATAAATGTACTGCTTTCGCGCGAGGAAACATACGCCGATATCAGCCCTGTTCGATTGGATAAAAACGGAGTTTCGGCTTTCGTTTCAATCATGCGGGGATGCAATAATATGTGCACTTACTGTGTTGTACCCTACGTTAGAGGCGCTGAAAGAAGCAGAAACCCCGAAACCATTATGCGCGAAGTGCAGGAAGTGATTGAAGACGGCTACAAGGAGGTTATCCTTTTGGGACAAAATGTAGATAGCTTCAACTGGATTAACGATGAGGGTAAAAAGGTTAGTTTTGCCGAGCTTCTTGAAAAGGTTGCAAAATTGGATCCTAACCTTAGGGTACGTTTCTCAACGTCGCATCCTAAGGACCTGTCGGATGAAGTGCTTTACACTATGGCAATGTATGAAAACATTTGTAGCCACATACATTTACCCGTGCAATCGGGCTCATCGCGTATTCTGGAGCTAATGCACAGAGGTTACTCACGCGAGTTTTATATGAACCGTATTGAAGCCATTCGCCGAATTTTACCCGATAGCTCCATATCAACTGATATGATAACGGGCTTTTGTACCGAAACTGAAGTTGATCACGATCAAACCCTATCGTTAATGAAATGGGTTGGTTTCGATTTTGCCTATATGTATAAATACTCGGAGCGCCCAAATACAAAAGCTGCCCGAAAGATGGGAGATGATGTGCCAGAAGAAATAAAAACACGTAGACTAACCGAGATAATTGAATTGCAGAATAAACTCTCGGAAGCAAGCAAAAAAAAGGACGTTGGCCAAGAGTTTAAGGTTCTTGTAGAGGGCGTTTCTAAAAGATCTGAAGAGGATTTCTATGGACGAACCTCACAAAATAAGGTTGTGGTATTCCCTAAGGCCGATTCGAAAATTGGCGATTACGTGTTTGTAAAAATCCACGAATCAACCCAAGCCACACTGATTGGAACCATTAGTAAGGACTAGCCTAAATATAAAACAAAAAAGGTGGAAAAACATTCCACCTTTTTTGTTTTAAACTAGTTTACGCATCTAGTATTTGTAATCACTATTGTCTGGTAAAAACATTGTTTTATATTATAGATTCTTCGCTTCACTATGTTCCGCTCTGAATGACAGGTTGTTGGATTTTAGGAAGGGGCTTGGTTGGCGGGGTTACCTACTCTACCAATTTTATTTTAAGTTCACCAAGCTGTTCGGCCGATATACCTGAAGGTGAATTAATCATTACGTCTCTACCTGAATTATTCTTCGGGAAAGCAATATAATCACGAATAGATTCAGCGCCACCCATAACCGAGCACAGCCTGTCGAATCCAAATGCAATACCTCCATGTGGGGGTGCCCCATATTTAAAGGCATTTAGAAGGAAACCAAACTGCTCTTCGGCCTGTGCCTCGGAGAACCCTAGTACCTTAAACATTTTATGCTGCAACTCCCTGTTAAAAATTCGAATTGAGCCTCCACCAATTTCAACGCCATTAATAACTAGGTCGTAAGCATTGGCCCTAATAGCGATGGGGTCTGAGTCAAATAAATGAATATCAGATTGAATGGGCGCAGTAAACGGATGATGTTTTGCGTAAAAACGGTTCGTTTCCTCGTCCCATTCGAGCAGAGGGAAATCAACAACCCAAAGGGGTGCAAAAACATTAGTAGGCCTTAAATTTAATCTCTCGCCCATTTCAAGCCTAAGCTCGCCAAGTGCCTCTAGGGTTTTGGTCCTCTCTCCGGCCAAAATTAGCAGTAAATCGCCCTCTTTGGCACCCATATGTTCTGCCCATTGTTTTAGGTCGTCGGGAGTAAAAAACTTGTCAACTGATGATTTTACTTCACCATTTGCTCCCCACTTAACGTAAACCAATCCTTTTGCCCCAATCTGTGGGCGCTGCACAAACTTTGTTAACTCATCAAGCTGCTTACGCGTGTATTCTGCGCAATCGGGTACCGTAATACCTCCAATAAATTCAGTGCTGTCAAAAACAACAAACCCTTTCCCTTTGGCAAGGTTTGTTAAATCACGAATTTGCATACCAAAGCGTAAGTCGGGCTTATCCGAGCCATATAACGACATTGCATCGTTGTAAGCCATACGCTGAAAAGGAACTGTAAAGTTGAGATTTAGGATATCTTTAAAAACAGACGCAACCATTCCTTCGAAGGTACTAATCACGTCATCCTGCTCAACAAACGCCATTTCACAATCAATCTGGGTAAACTCAGGCTGCCTGTCAGCTCTTAAATCTTCATCGCGAAAGCACTTTACAATCTGAAAATACTTGTCCATTCCAGCCACCATTAGCAGCTGTTTAAATGTTTGGGGTGATTGTGGCAAAGCATAAAACTCGCCAGGGTTCATACGCGATGGAACCACAAAGTCGCGGGCTCCTTCAGGGGTCGATTTAATAAGAAAAGGGGTTTCAATCTCTATAAAATCTTGTGAATCGAGATATCGTCGAACCGCTTGCCCCACTTTGTGCCTAAGCATTAGCGCATTCTTAACCGGATTGCGTCGTATGTCGAGATATCGATACTTCATTCTAAGCTCATCCCCTCCATCGGTTTCATCTTCAATGGTAAAAGGAGGTGTATCGGATGAGTTAAGAATTGTAATACTCTTTATATTAATTTCAACCTCACCAGTAGGAATTTTCAAGTTTTTGCTGGCACGCTCAAGAACCAAGCCTTCAACCTTAACAACATACTCCCTTCCAAGGCTCTCAATGGTTTCAACCAGGGTTTCACTGGTATTCTCATCGGCAACAAGTTGAGTAATTCCGTACCTATCTCGCAGATCAATAAAAATCATTCCGCCAAGATTCCTAATACGTTGAACCCATCCGCTAAGGGTTACCGTTTTTCCAATATGTGTAGCGCAAAGTTCGCCACAGGTATGTGTTCTATACATTTCTTTAGATGTTTTTTCAGGTTGCGAAGGTATAAATAATTACCTTTGCTTACAATTTGTGGCACTCATTTTGCAAACGGTTTCTCATAGCATCATATGTATAAATATGGATATTAGTGATAAGTTTATGCGCGAAGCCTTAAAAGAGGCACAAAAGGCTCTGTCAAAAGATGAGGTTCCGGTCGGTGCAGTTGTAGTTTGCAATAACCAAATAATAGCAAGAGCACACAATTTAACAGAAACACTTAATGATCCAACGGCTCATGCCGAAATGCAAGCAATTACAGCAGCATGCGCTTACCTTGGAGGGAAATATCTAAACGAATGTTCTCTTTACGTTACGCTTGAACCCTGCACTATGTGTGCAGGAGCATTGTACTGGAGTCAACTAGGTAAACTTATTTACGGTGCCGAAGATCCTAAAAAAGGATACTCCATACTGTCGAATATGATACTTCATCCTAAAACAGAAGTAACAACGGGTATTTTAGCTGATGAGGCAACACTGTTAATGAAATCGTTTTTTAAGGCCAAACGTTAAAACAGTAACTTCTTGAACAATCATAAGCTTATTTATAATGACTCTAAATTAAGCCATTCTTATAGTAAAAAATTTTGAACTGATTACTTTTAGGCCATAAATAAAATGTGAAATAACCAAATAAATTTTTTATAGTATGAAAACGAACAAACTCCTAGTTGTTTTAGCAATATTTTTCTCGCCATTTCTAACAACTGCACAAACACTAAAAGAAGCCACAGAAGCATATAATGCTGGTGCAACAATGTTTCAGGATAAAATGCCCGAAAAAGCACTTGAGCAATTATACTTGGCCATTGAATTAAGCGAAGGCCTAGACGTGGACGGCGAAGAAACGAAGAGATTAGCTGAAGACCTTTTACCCAAGGCTCACTTACAGTACGCTATGAACCTGTACAGGGAAAAAGATATGGTAAAAGCGTTAGAGCAACTTGAAAAAGCAAAGGAAACTGCTATTAAGTACTATGATAAAAACACACAGGGTAGAGTTGATAGAATTATCCCCCAGCTATACAACCAAATGGGTAACAATGAGTATAGAGAAGAAAATTATGAAAAGGCCATTAACTACTATAACAAAGCCATTGAAGTAAAAGCTAACTACCCCGATCCTTACTTAGGAATAGCCTTAGCTCACGAAAAGCAAGAGAGTTATGAGGATATGCTTAGCTATCTAAAAAAGACAATTGAGGTATCGAATGCAGCAAACGATAGGGAAAAGGAAGAAAGTGCAGTAAAAAAAGCGAAGGGATACCTACTTCGAAAAGGAGATGAGGCACAAAAAGCCAAAAACTTTAATGAGTCAATTGGTTTTTTTGAAAAATCGTTAGAGTTTGACAATACTGACGGAGCAGTTTACTATGTTATATCTGCCAACTTTGCTGAACTTAAAAATTGGGACAAAGTTATTGAGTACGCTAATCTTGCCCTTGAAAATAGAACCGATGCTGTTGACGAAGCTGGAGTTTACTACCAAATAGGTACAGCGTATCAAAATCAAGGTGATACAGTTCAGGCTTGCGCTGCATTTAACAATGCCCTTTCAGGTACATACCGTGCAGCTGCTGAGTATCAAATAAAGGAAGTTTTAAAGTGCAACTAAAAAAGTTGACTCTATCATAATAAGAAAGGGAGCCCATGTGCTCCCTTTTTTATTAAATAACTGCTCACTCCTTAAGGATTACTATCGCTATATTTGCAGCAAATCATTTTTACAATAAAGGTGTCCTTCTAATTACCATAATAACTTCAATAAAGAGCTATGCAACGCGCCATTGAACTTCTGTGCCCAGCAAAAGATATTGAAACGGGTATTGCTGCCATTAATCACGGTGCTGATGCCGTTTACATTGGGTACGAACAATTTGGTGCTCGTGGCGCAGCAGGCAACTCGCTTGCCGATATTGAAAGGCTAACACATTACGCCCATCTATTCTTTGTAAAAATATTTGTTACCATAAACACTATTCTTTACGAGCAAGAGCTAGAAAGAGTTCAGGGGTTAATCCACAAGCTCTACCACGTAGGCGTGGATGCTATAATTATACAGGATATGGGGATTTTAGAGATGAATCTGCCTCCCATACCCTTACATGCTAGCACGCAAACGCACAACGTTACCGCCGAAAAAGTGAAATTCTTGCAAAGTGTGGGAATACAGCGAGTAATTTTAGCACGTGAACTCTCTCTGCAAGAAATAAACGCGATAAGGAATACTTCCAACGTAGAAATAGAAGCATTTATTCACGGTGCTCTATGTGTTTGCTATAGTGGACAATGCTACCTTAGTCATTTTTTAACTGGGAGAAGTGCCAATAGGGGCGAATGCGCTCAACCTTGTCGCTCAAAATACGACCTTATTGATGAGAACGGAAAAATTCTAGCCAAAAACAAGCATTTATTATCACTTAAAGATTTCAATCAATCTCAAAACATTGAGCAACTTATAAAGGCAGGGGTTACTTCACTTAAAATTGAAGGTCGGCTTAAAGATACCTCGTACGTTAAAAATATTACCGCACATTACAGACAGGTTATCGATAAAATAATTAGTAACAAAAGTGGTATTGCTAAATCTTCATCGGGTAGTTGCAGTTACAACTTTAAACCCAATCCCGATAAAACCTTTAATCGAGGCTATACGTCATATTTCGCAGAAAAACGCAGTAAGAATATGGCCTCATTCAATACACCTAAATCAACTGGACAACCGCTTGGGAAGGTAACAGAGTGTAATGATTCTTTTTTCGTTATTAACACTACCGAAGAAATAAGCAACAATGATGGGTTATGCTTTTTCGATCACAGAAATAATCTTGTAGGGGTAAAGGTTAACAAAGTTGTTGAAGAGAAAATCTACCCGAATCAACCCATTAACGCTAAGCCAGGAACGACCATATTTAGAAATTACGACCATAAGTTTGCACAACAGCTAGCATCGAACAAATCGGGAATCAGAACAATTAGCTGCAAACTTGAAATAAAATTACTCGACTCTGCCATTAAATTCTCACTTACCGATGAGGACAATATTACTACCCTTGCCTCATTTGGTTTTGAAGCCGAATTGGCGCAGAAACCAAGTGAAATGCTCTTAGCGCTCAGGAATCAGGTTGAAAAAACAGGGGATACCATCTATGAAATTACGGATACAAGCATACAAACCGATACCCACATACCCTTTTTTAAACTAAAGCAGATTAATATATGGCGTCGAGAATTGCTAGAAAAACACAGTCAAAACAGGCTTAATTGCCATGTGAGAGAAACTAGAGTACCTGCAACTAACCCTAATAATTACCCTGAAAAAAACCTTACTCACACCGCCAACATATCGAACACACTAGCCGAAAAATTTTACAAAAAACATGGAGTAACTGAAATAACGCAGAGCTTTGAACTTAGCAATAACACCCAAAACAAAACATTAATGACAACCCGATACTGCATACTTTTTGAGATGGGGTTGTGTGACGGAAACGGGAAAACCATAAAAGAAGAACTTTTCCTAAAGGACAGTTCCTATAAATATGCACTAACATTCAACTGTAAAAAATGCGAGATGAGTATTAAGCATAGTGCTAAATAATTGCCATATTTAACTTTTATACTATGAATTATGTTAGTGTTTATAACAACTAATAATTATATATTTGTATCTTTATAATTAAATTTTAACACAGCTGACTATGGATGTTTTATCAATTAAAGGAACAAGCCAGTATCCAGAAATTAATCTAAATGCAAAAACAGGAAAACTTGAATTCTCTGGAAACTCTTTACCTGAGGATGCAAGAGGCTTTTATGATCCCATAAGCAACTGGATTATTAACTATATAGAAGCACCCTGCAAGGAAACAATAGTTACTTTCAGAATGATTTACTACAATACTCCCAGTTCCAAAATTATTTTCCAAATTTTAAAGAGACTAGAACTAATTCACGGAAAAGGGAGTAATGTTAAGGTTTTTTGGTACTATCCCGATGATGATATTGATATGAAGTATGCCGGAAGCGACTACTCCGAAAGCATCAAAATTCCATTCGAATTTATTTCTTATCACGACTAGGCACTTTAAACCCTAATGATATTACAAAGAGAAGCCCAGCCAAAATTTTGGCTGGGCTTCTCTTTAGTGACCCCGACAGGATTCAAACCTGTGACCTTCAGAACCGGAATCTGACATTCTATTCAGCTGAACTACGGGGCCAATTGCCTTGCAAAAATAGCTAAAAAAAACAGACTTGACAACGAAAAATGGTGAGGTAAACACTTTACTAGCACAATGCGTATTTAGCTATTTCTCTGAAAATATTTTGGAATTAAAAATAGGGAGATAGACTTAAGTTTTAGCAATCATCATAATTTAGAATTAAGAACAACAGCAAGGCTGCTACATATACCCTTCCCAAACCCCGACTGTAGCCAAACTTCCAGCGGTATAATCCGCTGGCACAGCGAAGTCGGAGTCTGTTAAAAATACACGAATTGCGCTAATTACTTCCGAAACCTGGATGCTACCATCGCCCCTTCGAATTTCCACTTTAACCGGATACCCCTTATCGAGCAAACTAAAATACTCCTGCGAGCTTTCAAAGCTATCAGCATAAGCCCCTTGTGCTAGCTGGTTAAGAAAATGGTTCAGGCTAATAAAATCAAATTCATTTGAAATGGGCAAATCATTGGTTACCCATATATTTTCGAGTAAAAATCCTTCTTCTGATACCTCATACTTTGTTGCAGAAAAACCTCCAATAACCTGCCGCCCATTCAACTCTTTTACTGAAAAAACCTTTGAGGGAACAACGCTTTTATCGGTAAAGGAGGCATCAATCATTTCCATATACAGTGCTCGCACCTCTTCTTGCTTGTCGGCATCAACATCTATCAAATTCTGTTCAATGGAAGCAACCAGCTCTGCCCTTACCTCACTAACAAACCTCTGAGGATTACCTCTCCAGTAAGTTTTATTGCTATGATTCATGTAAAGTATCTGGTTTTGATCTAGCAGAAAAATAGTGCTTAAATTACCAGCCTCCATCTTCATATTATTTCCATACAAGTAAATATGTTCTACCCTTTGCTGCTGGTTATCATCAGGTAAATTATAATACCGTGTAGTTATATGCCACCCATTAGCCAAAGTGCTAATTGACATTACTACCAAGGCAAAAAGAGAAATAAAATTCTTGTTCATCATATCTGTTTTTATAGACTAAAACATTCCAGAAAATTGCTCTAAAACTCACTAGCCGTAAAGTTAAATAATTAACAACACCTCCTACATAAAATAATAAAATTTAACTTACGAGAATATTATAGATAATTGATTTACAAGATTATTCGTAAAAGTTATAACATCTTAAAACAATCAAATCTCCCCAGTTCCGAAAAAATTTTGTGCCAACACTAAAATAAAAAGGGGAACAACCTAACGTTGCTCCCCCTTGGATAATATATTTGGTGATTGAAGATTCTTACATCATTCCACCCATTCCGCCCATTCCTGGATTTCCCATTGGCATTGGGTTTTCTTCCTTCTCATCAGCCATTACGCATTCAGTTGTAAGGAACATTCCAGCAATTGACGCTGCATTTTCTAGAGCAACGCGAGTTACCTTGGTTGGGTCAATAACACCGCTATCAAGCAAGTTCTCGTACTTGTCGGTATATGCATTATAACCAAAGTCGTCTTTGCCTTCTCTAACCTTCTGAACAACAACTGACCCGTCCTGTCCAGCGTTAGAAACAATTTGACGCAAAGGGGATTCAATGGCTTGGCGAATAATCTTAATACCCGTATTCTGATCCTCATTCTCAACCTTTAACTTTTCGAGAAGCTCAATGGTACGAATATAAGCTACACCACCACCCGGAACGATACCCTCTTCAACTGCTGCACGAGTAGCGCTTAAAGCGTCATCAACCCTATCCTTCTTCTCTTTCATCTCGGTTTCGGTTGCTGCACCTACGTATAAAACGGCTACGCCACCCGCAAGTTTAGCTAAACGCTCTTGCAACTTTTCACGATCATAATCGGAAGTAGTGTTCTCAATTTGAACCTTAATTTGAGCTACACGCTGCTTAATGGTATCTTTCTCACCAGCACCATTTACAACGGTTGTATTCTCCTTGTCTAGAGTAATTTTCTCGGCAGAACCCAACATCTCAACAGTGGCTGCATCTAAACGAAGGCCTTTCTCTTCAGAAATAACAACGCCACCGGTAAGGATGGCAATATCCTCAAGCATTTCTTTACGACGATCGCCAAAGCCTGGCGCTTTAACTGCTGCAATTTTAAGTGATCCACGAAGTTTATTTACAACAAGAGTCGCAAGCGCTTCGCCATCTATATCTTCTGCAATAATAAGGAGTGAACGACCATTTTGAGCTACTGGTTCCAGAACTGGAAGTAGATCCTTCATTGTCGAAATCTTCTTATCGGTAATCAGAACGTATGGATTTTCAAGTACTGTCTCCATTTTGTCTGGATTGGTAATAAAGTATGGCGAGATATAACCCCTATCGAATTGCATACCCTCAACTATCTCAACAGTAGTTTCAATCCCTTTTGCCTCTTCAACAGTAATTACGCCCTCTTTTTTTACTTTCTTCATGGCCTCAGCAATAAGTTTACCAATTTCATGGTCGTTATTAGCTGAAATTGAAGCTACTTGCTCAATTTTTGTGTAATCGTCGCCAATCTCAATACTTTGCTTCCTAAGCCCTTCAACCACCTTAGCAACAGCAATATCAATACCTCGCTTAAGGTCCATTGGGTTTGCTCCAGCGGTTACGTTTTTAATACCCACTCCTATAATTGCCTGTGCCAAAACAGTTGCTGTAGTTGTACCATCACCAGCATCATCGCCAGTTTTTGCTGCAACTTCTTTCACCATTTGAGCGCCTATGTTTTCCATTGGATCGGTAAGATCAATTTCTTTGGCTACGGTAACTCCGTCTTTTGTAATCTGAGGAGACCCAAATTTTTTCTCTATAACCACGTTACGTCCTTTGGGGCCAAGCGTTACTCTAACCGCATTAGCTAACTTATCAACACCTTTTTTTAGCTGGTCGCGGGCTTCAACATCGAAACTAATAATTTTTCCTGCCATAATATTTTTTTCTTTAATTTTGTAAATAGATTAAACAATCAGTTGTTCTAGTAAGCAAAAACTAAACAATAGCTAGGATATCCGACTGCTTCATCATAAGATATTCTTTTCCATCAAGGCTAATTTCTGTACCTGAATATTTTCCGTAAAGTACTAGGTCTCCCTTTTTAACCTCCATAGTAACATCCTTTGTACCGGCGCCAAGTGCAACCACAGTACCTTTTTGTGGTTTTTCTTTTGCAGTATCGGGTATAAAAATACCGCTTGCCGTCTTTTCTTCTGCTTCCAAAGGCTCAACAAGAACCCTATCTGCTAATGGTTTAATTTTTAGTTCTGACATTTCAAAAATGTTTTATTGTTAATTAATATATTTCGATTTACAGCTTTTAGTATATCGAAATTTGTGCCAAACGTATAAACCTGACTTTTTGTCCTGTTTTTAAATGTCTTTAAAGTTTTATCCCTTTTTCAACAAACCTGGTGAAAGAGAATACTCCGTACAATTATGTTTTAACCATATTATAATGTGTTAAAAATAAAGCAGGCTAATACGTAAACGAACATAACTCCTACGTTACTAACTATAAACAATTACATTATCATCTTTATGTAATGCAAGGCGGGAACACTTTCCCACTTGGTTTAAATAAAGAGCGGGTGTCAGTATATGACATACTGACACCCGCTTAAGTGAAAAAGTTTATGTTCTTTTACTCTTTATCTGGCTCACTCGCATTACTCCCCTCGTCGGATGTTGGAGGAGGGAAAGTTGGTAAAGCTGATTGGCTAGGCATTCTATCTAACTTTTCTTCAATTGCCGAGCGGCTAACCTCGCCTTTATCGCGGGGTATTGCAAAAGCGGCCAATACACTTAGGACTAGAAGACTAACAGCCAACGTCCAAGTAGCTTTCTCTAAAAAGTCGGCCGTTTTACGAACGCCCATAACCTGATTTGAGGAAGCAAAATTTGATGCCAACCCACCCCCTTTTGAATTCTGAACCAATACGATTAGAATTAGTAGGATGCTGGCAATAATTATTAATACTGATATGAGCAGATACATTACGAATGGTTTTAACGTTTATTACTGAGTTATTTCTTAATCTCTATAATTTGAGCGGCAAAGTAAGCTTTTTTTTCTGGATATTTCAAACTTAATCTCTCGTAAATTCTAATAGCCTTGTCATTATGCCCTTGAGCCAAATAAATTTTAGCTAAAGATTCGCTTGCAACATCTTCCGACTCTTTAAGCGAATCGAGTGATATGTCTGCCTGGTAAACAGTTTCTGCAGAGGCTGGCTGGTTAGGAACAATTCGTGGCCTTGTCTCAATAAACGCATCAACCAACGAGAAAGGGTCATCAGAATCGGCCTTGTCAGCATCAGTAAAAATACTGCTATCTCCCTTCTGAATAAGTTCCAATATGGATGGATTTGCCTTGGGTTCACTCTTTTCATCAGTCGTACTGGCCTCTGGCTTTCTAGTTTCTTTGGATAATGAACCATATCCATCCTCAACAAGAACCCCATTAGGAATTTCTAGTGTATAAAGTTGAGGATCCATATACACCTCTTCATCAGTTTTATGTTGAGTTTCAGCGGGCGAATCGGAGAGTTCTAGGAGTTGGTCATCAGCATTCGGCCTATGTACAGTAGCAGCAGCAATCTTGCTATCGGCGTCAGGTGAATCAGGCACGTTCGAATCGTACTCATTTGTTACCGAATGGAGGGCAAAGAATAACACATTCCTATCTGAAGCCAGTGCTGAAATTTTTGTAACCTCAGAATTTAGATCGCGCGAATTAGTATTCTTCTGCCCAATAACGTTAAGTATCCTTGATGCAAAAAAATAGGGAAACTCATTAGTCAACTTACCAAGCTGCGTTAATTCGTCGATACCAATGCGCTGGGGTTGCTCTATGTAACTGTAAAACTGCTCCTTATCCATAGCTACCAATTTGCGACTGCATTATTAAATATATCCTCAATCAGCTTATCTACAATAATTTTAACTAGGTTTTGCTCAACCTGTGTTAACTGCTGACGGCTATCAAAATCCTCAAAATGCGAGAACGTTTTATCGTAATTCTGGGTTGGATCAATAGCATTCTCGAACTTAACCCGTACCGAGATGGTTAACCTATTCATGGCAGCTATCTCGTTACCCTGAACTGCAACTGGTTGCACACGATAATCGCGAATTTCGCCAGTAAAACTCAAATCGCCATATGCTGCCACCGAATTTAATCGGGTTTGGGTTGTAAACCTATTGCGAAGCGATTCTGCGAGAGTATTACTAAGCATTGGATTTACCAACGGTGCTAAGTTCTGAAAATGGCCAACGCTTACTGTTTTTACTTCGGGTGCAATAGATGCCCCCGAAAAAGTGTAGCCTACGGAACACGACATTATGGCAATGCTAACAATTGCCGCTAAAGCTATGTTCACCAACTTCTTACAAATCACCCGCTTAAATGTTCTCCACATAAATAAAAACGTTAGTCCAAGTTATACTCCTTAATTTTGCGGTATAGTGTTCGTTCAGATATACCTAACTCTTGTGCCGCCTGCCTTCGCTTTCCGCTATATTTGCTTAGGGCTTTCTTAATCATCTCAACCTCCTTATCTGCAAGGGACAACGACTCCTCAATAAATTCCTCAGTATCTTGAATATCAGGATTATCCTCGGCAAATGATTTTGACTCAAACTCATCTTTTGGAGACGGTTGAAGGTAGGGGACATCGTCTTTATACAAATTCTTTAGTATTCCGGCGCTTTCACGAGTCACCTCAACATTATGATTCTCATTTTGTAGTAAATCGAGCACAAGCTTTTTTAAATCGTTAACATCATTCCGCATATCAAAAAGAATCTTATATAAAATTTCCCTTTCGTTGGCAAATGACGGCTCAGCTACCCCGGGTTTACTTATTACCGCAGGTAGTTTTGTTGGATTATAGTCGGGTAAATAATGCAAGAGTTTGTCGGCACTAACCAATCGCGATTCTTCAATTACGGATATTTGCTCAGTAACATTTTTAAGCTGCCGCACATTACCTGGCCACTTATAGCTAACCAAAATTCGCCGGGCATCATCATCGAGCGCAATAGTTGGCATACGGTACTTCTCGGCAAAATCGGATGCGAACTTTCTGAAAAGCAGAGGTATATCTTCGGTGCGTTCGCGTAAGGGAAGAATATTAATGGGCACGGTGTTTAACCTATAGTAAAGGTCTTCGCGAAACGTACCTTTCCGAATTGCGTCAACCAAGTTTACGTTGGTTGCAGCAATAACTCTAACGTCCGTTTTTTTTGCTTTGGAAGAACCAACCCTTAAAAACTCTCCGCTTTCAAGAACACGCAGCAACCGCACCTGGGTTGAAATGGGGAGTTCCGCAACCTCATCGAGAAAAATTGTTCCTCCGTCGGCAACCTCAAAATATCCCTGCCTGCTTTCCATTGCACCAGTAAACGAGCCCTTTTCATGACCAAAAAGTTCCGAATCAATTGTGCCCTCGGGAATTGCTCCGCAGTTAACGGCTATATATGCCCCATGCTTTCGGGCGCTGTATAAGTGAATTATTTGAGGAAAGACCTCTTTCCCCGTTCCACTTTCACCCATAATAAGTACCGACAAATCGGTAGGTGCAACCTGTAAACCGATATCGAGAGCACGATTTAGTGCCTGCGAGTTACCAATTATCTCAAAACGTTGCTTTATGCGTTGTAAATCACTTCTCATTTCCATATTAAAAAAGATACTGACAAAATTACATATTTTATAGTAAGCTACAATACTTTTAGGGAATATATACGCTTATATATTTGATAATAGCCAGTTAAACCTGACACTTTTGCGTTTTTTAGCTTATTGAAATTTAATGTTGCCTACACTAGTGAAATGATGTTTTACAATAAACGACACTTTTGCCTAGAAACTAACACAGAGTTAAGGCTAAAAACTTAAAATTAATCATTACAAACAAAAGGCGACTATTTATTAGCCGCCCTTTTTACAAAAAAATATTGTAGGAATTTACCAATCAGTTGTATATGTATGATTATATATTCTGTAGGTTTTCTTTTCACCTGTTTTATCCGAAGTAAAATGTATGTAACCCGAGAGCATTGAAATGCGCTTGCCAGACGTTGAAGTTTCATCTGCCTTGAGGGCTTTATCGATGTTAAGTTTTAGGGAGTGATTACCCTTTCCAGAAAAATTTTGCCCAATGTTATCAACAACTATTGGTGCTTGACCCTGTATTTCAATCTCAACCTTATTAATAGTAAAAGGTGCACTATACTTTGAAACAAGGGTTATATCCATAGTTGCATTTGATATTACGCCCTCGCCGCTTAGGGCAACTAGTCGTATGGGTTCATTAACAAAAATTGCGGCCTTATCGGCTGTTGTATCAAAGAAGAATTTCTTTTGAACATTATTATTGCCAAATCGATAGGTTACAAGTATATGGTTTTCGGGATCATCGTAGCAATTAAAGTAATCGTACTTAATAATTGTATAATTCTTGTTATTAACAGTACTGGTTATACGAGCACACTCCGAACTAGTATTCGGTTTTCGTGATGTGGAAACATACTTATCACCAAGCCTGAGCGCATACTTTAGCTCACCCAAACCGCTTTCAATTTCTACTAGCTCGAGGCTGTTATATAGACCTCTATATCGGGTTATGCCGAGGTTTGCGGTATTTTTTCGGCCATCCATAAAGTAATCGGACAAGACCTTTAATTCATCAATATTTTTTTGAATAACATCAACATTATCAACGTTATCTGCAGCAGCAATCAGCTCATCGAGCTGACGAGTCATTTCTTTATCGCGCTTTTTAAACTCCTCAACAAGTTTCCAAACCTCAATTTTTGGGAAAGGATACTTTAGGTGGTAGTTAAATCGAACGGTACGAGTTTTTTTGTCTTGCAGTTTTTCCCAGTAGAACTCATCAACCTTAGAAAGAGAAATACCCTGTAAAAAAGGAACTGGACCAGACGTTGTGGTAGTTGTTGTGGCAAAGTTTTCGAGATACAAAGATACTTTGTTCACCGTATTCTCTTCCACACGCATTTCCGAGGTAGTTTGTACATTTTCGGCTACAGCACTAACTATCTGCTCTTTAATCATATTCAGAGCGTTCTGTTGGGCTTCCTGAGCAGTTGAGCCGCTACCCACCGTAATGATGTAGTCCTTTTCAAGGCCATTAACCCATTTGGGTTGCTTTTTGCTACTCGATTCAACTACTTTTGTTTGCGCCATACTAGCAAAAGCCAATGACAACATTAAGGATATTAGGAGTAATCGTTTCATTATTTTGGTGTATTTGGTGTTTAATTGCTCTAAAGAAAGAGCAGTTTTAGGTAGCTACAACTAGCCATTTAGGGGTGTTGACTATAGGAGATTTTGACAAAAAACACCCAGCAATCCCAGAGGATTGCTGGGTATATGACAAAATTATGGGCGCTCGTTCGCTAATTTATCCATCTCTTGATTAAAGATATTCTCAAATTTCATCTTATCATAGTCAAGACGCAATTTATCGTCCTTGCTAATGCTTTGACTTACTTTGTTAAGCAACTCATCCTTAGCAATTTCAACAGCCATGTAAACAATATACTTGCCCTCAAGCTGGCGAGTTTCATCGCAAGCAATAGACATGTTATTAAGCTCTTGGTTTACAACTGAGCGTGTCATATCTTCAAATTTCTCGGCAAATTCACTTGCTTCACCCACAGTAATGTCCTGAGTGTAACGATCGGTTACAGCTTTAATAGTACTGTTAATTCCTGTTGCTAGTGTTGCGCGAGCATCGGTGTTAGCCTTACGCTTAGCTGTGCTTAGGTTGGTGCTTTCGCCTATACCTGCACCACGAAAATGGGTTTTGCTCGAGGCAAATTCGGGTCCACTACATGGAATTACGATTTTTTTACCTAGTCCGTCCGATGCTTTCTTACTTCCACCGCAACTACCTAAGGTAAATGCTCCTGCAATAACAACTACTGCAAAAAGTGCTTTAGTCAATCCAAGTTTTTTCATAATCTTCAAAATTTAGGTTAATAGAAATTGTTAGTAAAAATGTTATTTAAAAAATTTAGTTTTTATACAGCCAGCTCCAGTCGAAATTTTGTGAAGCTCCATAATAAGCCCAGGTTTTGGCTACATCACGACCTGCCTCAATTTTCATCTTCTGAATATCTATGGAATCGTCGTATTTTTTCATTTTGAAATTCCACGCCGTTCCACCTTCGGCCTCAACTGCTGCCGTTACCGTGGCAATAAGTTGCTGGGCTTCGTCGTAGCATGCCATATCAGGAGTAATTTTTCCAATATGCTCCTCAACCGCTGAAAGATCCTTGCCTGCCCACGCCGATTTAGCTGCCGAAAGAGACTCGTTACACTGCTGGTCGGCATACTCCTGGTATACATCAATGGAAATTTGCATACTCTTGTCGTAACACTCACGACTAACATCGGGAACCGACATTAGGGTATAAAGAGCTTCTTCGTATTCTTTTTGCCCTGCCAGTGCTTTTGCCGAAGAGATTATCACATCGCACTTTGAATTATAATATTCGATGATTTTCTCTTTTCCCTTTTCAACAAATCCTCTAAATTGACCGTGACGAGGATTAATTGCATTTAATGCTTGGGTATAGGCGCGTTCCTCGGAATTTCCTACGCCCACAACCTCAATGCTGGTCTGGCTATAAATATTTTGAGTTAGTATGTCAACAATATACAAGGTAACATCCATTCTTACCGATACTTTAGGCGGTGCAGTAGGTGTAATATCCTTGCTAATAATTGATATCATTGGAACCATAAAAAATTGTGCTCCATTTTCGGTTGCTCCAAGCCCATTAAGGCTAGCAATTTGCATAAGCCTATTTTGAAGGTTTCGTTGAGCTCCACCAGGAATTCCAGCCTCATCGGGAACAATTGCTGCAATGGCTATTCGTCCCAAATCATCCGTTTTTCCTAAACTACTTTGAGCCATAACAGCTGATGCTGAAAGAAACAAAGCAATGAGTATTATTGAGAATCTTTTCATACTTTCATATTTATTTTGATTAAAAGTAGCAATTAGTAAGTTACTATACAAACCTTATACCGAAGTTAAAAAAATGGGGCATCACTAAAGTTGCTCCTACTAGTTAACTGAGAATCCTCAGGAAGTCTTCATTAAAACACCTGACTACCAGTCAATTAGCACAAAGCCTACTTCTCTCCCACAATTAACCAAGCCTCACCAAGCCCTCTTACGTATATTTTAGAATCGATTTCGAAATTATCGCGCAAATATCTGCTTAATCCGCTAAGGAAACGGCGAGTGTCAACTGCACGTTCACGCCCACGACTATCAACCTCAATCATAGGTATCCTAACTTGCTCTAACCTCATTTGGTTTTCGCTGGCATCGCTTAAGCTAAAGCGTCCCTCAACCGTATTATCAAAAAACCAATTCTCTATGTGCTCAAGCATCTCAAGTTCTTCGCCTTTCTTATCGGTAAAATATGTTTCGAAGTTATCCATCCAGCTGTTCCACCGGCGAATATTGATTTTAACCTCGCGCCCTTTAGCAAACATATCATCGAAATGCGTTTGAAGCCCAGCGTTAAACCCATCCATATAGCTTAGCACAGCCTCTTCGAGTAGTAACTCGGGCGAAGCTGATGAGGAAGGCTTACCAGCGCCTGCTGCACCTGACACCTGCTTTGAGGTGTATGAGTCGAGCCCACGGAGGTTAAATGAAATGTAGCGCTCTGGCCCCATCCTTTTAATGTCGAAGCCTAAATCGAGAATGATATCAGCTTTAGCGGTTCTTTTTAAAGCGTCAACCGGACTCTCAGCCATATCCGAACTAGAACTCGACGACATAAGCATTGATGCTTCCGCTGCTTCACGCTCAAGGTTACGCAACTCCATTTCAAGGTCTTTTAAGGGAAACCCTCTGTCGGCCATTATTTGTCCCAGTTTTGTTATTACCAACCTCAAATCGGCATCGTTTTGCATGGCTTTTTTATAGTCGGGTAAGGTTTGGGTTGCCCCCATATTCTCAAACTCCAACTTGTAACCCCTGCTTATACAATACTGATCGCTTGGAACAACCATAATTGTAGGCTTTTTAGCTTGCGCAAAAAGCGAAAGGGTTAAGGTGGTAAATATAAATATGCTAAATAATTTTTTCATACCTATTAGTTTACAGTAATTAAACAATTTGAAATATATTTAGAAGCCCGAGTCGAGGCTGCGAGCAATACCATCCGCCTCAAGCTGTTTACGTAACGAATCGTACATTACCTGAACATAAATAAAGACTTTGTAGCCTTTCTTCATCTTCATCCGATCCTGCCCACTGGGCATACCATCAGTTGTAACCGTAATAAACTGCAAGTACTTGCCTCCAGGCGAGAAAAAAGACTCGAAGTATTCGGCATGCTTATCGCCTGCGCCGGGGTCCTTAAGAATAGCTGGAGTTGCTGCTGCACCATGTCCGCCCGGAATTCCTTTGAAAATTACGGCTGCTACTGAATTCATTTTAGCCTCAATTATGGCATCTTCAACTTTCTTGCCATATCCAGAAACCTTCATAACCTTGGTTCCATCCTGGCCAACGCCCATAATTTGCACTTCATAATTGTAATCGCTACTGTAATGCGCTTTTTTTTCTCTTCGAGAGTAGCGCTCCTGCGCATTTGTGGCTTCGCCCATCGTAAAAATAAAAACTAATACCAAGGAAAGGTAACTAAGTGTTTTCATAGTATGTAATGATTTTTCGGGTTAATAAATTTTGTAAAATAAAACATTGGCACCTAGGGTTGCTAATTAAAAACCTACCCTAACACCAATAAACATTGATGCTCCAGTACGATTTGCAAACAAGTCTTTCCAAGCTATATCATATGACACATCATTCCGATCTTCAGCATCAGAAACAAAAGCATACGAACCAACCCCACCAACAACCTGAAAGTTATGTTTCAAATTTAGTGCCAAGTTTATACCAGGTTTCACAAAAATAGCGCTAACTGCATCATCCCCAGTCAAATCTGAGCTTGACGCTTGTTCTGCCCCAACCGAAAGATATGCCCTGAGCTCTAAATTCCGCATTAGCTGGAAACCTTTAGCCAAACCAAAACCATACCTTAAGAATGAAAAATCAGTATCTGTGGTGGGTAGTATAGACGGGGCGGAAGGGTATGTTCCTGAATCGAAACCACCCTCAACAAAAACAAAGGAGGACTTTATACCTATAAAGCGGCCCAACCTAAGGTCGGCTCTACCATAAACGCCTCCAATTTCACCAATTTCAGCACCTAGGCTTACTTCGATTCCGAAATCGTTTTGCTGCTGAAGCGTGAACCCCTCATGGAGTTTTCGCCCTGAAACCTGATAAAACTTAGAGGCATCTGTTTTACCTGAGGCAACCTTACGGTTATCAACAATTTTCGATTTAGAATCGGCTCGGATAACACCCCTTAATTTGGGTTCAGCCTTATCCGTTTTCTCATTATAAACATACTCGTAAGCAAAAAATCGATAGTCTGTTTTCAATCCCTCCTTAAGACCTATCTTAGATCTAAGGGGGCGGGTTGCTGAGATAGAGGTTTTTACCTTAAAGTCCTCAACATCCTTCTCAATTCGGTATATTACATCGTCGTAAGATTTTTGTATCAACTCCTGCATTAGCTGGTTTGTTGACTTAGGCTTAAAGAAAAGACCCAAACCCGTATCGCTCTCTGGCTGAGAAGCAACTATGCTTATTGATTTATTTATTACGGGTACAATAGGGATTTTAATTTGATTAAACGCACCTCTTTTTTGAGCCTTAACCTCCTCGTTATCATCTTCATAGATCCATGTATCATAAAAAGCTGAACGTACTTCCTCTGTAAAATTAATTTTATATAGGTAGCCTGCCGCTTGAGCCTGCCACCCTTTTTGGCCAGTAACACCAGCTTCGCTCATTGATTTAATGTCGTAAACATTAACAACTAATATATAACTCAAGTTAATTAGCCTATTGCCAAACTCTTCGAGAGCAGCATTTCCCCTCTTACTGGTTTGAGCCAATAAAAAGTCGGCGTCGGTTGCGGTAAAACGTCCGCGATGGTGCACTAACTCCATATCCATAGCTCCATTTGGCTTTCGGTTGTACCATTTGGCTACAATTTCTCTACCAATGCTCTGTTTGTTCAGTTCCTGTAATATGGCATCCTTTAAATTACTCCCATTACTAAACGACGGATCTAGGAACAATGAATTTAGGTTGTTATTATCATACTTATCAGAAAATGCTATGGAATCAATTTTTGTTTTAGCCAAGTTCCAATGATTGCCTGAACCAAAATTTACATAAAGCACTGTAAGTGAACTTCTGTTATAGGTGGAAGGAACTTTGTCGGTAATCTCCTGAGAAAAAATACTTGTGGTAAAAAAAGCAAAGGATAGAAAGAGCAACATCTTTTTCATAGCATCTTTGGGTTTTAGGGTTTAAATATCAATTTACGAATAGAGTATGTAAATTTACAAAAAAAAGTGTATCTATGATATAATTACTTCCGATTATTTTATTAAAAACGAAAATACCTGGTTAAATAAAAGTCACATAGAATTGGTTTTCTATGTGACTGTATATCAGAATAAGTACAAACTCTCTTTGATGGGTTTTTGACTAGTGTTGGTTCGAGACTGTGGAAAAAAATCGATTTTTAATCGATTTTTAATCCCATAGCAGTAGCAATGCGCCTAGGTATATCCGTATTATTAAGTTGTCCTGAAAACAGATGATCACCTGCTCCCAAAGCATATACTGGAACGTGAGAGGCTGTATGCGAACCGCTAGTCCACCCAATCCCAGCCATCTCGTTTAGTAGCCGAACAGCAGTTATTGCAATGGGATTATTAGACCTGTATAACTTTGCATTCATTTCGATTTGCTTTGCTGTTTGAGGTAAAGTTGCGGCTATGTAAGCATCGGAAATTCTTTTTAACTGCTCTCCGTTCAAACTATCAGAAACCATTCCGATTACTTGTGGATCGGCTAAAAATTGTAGCACCTGGTTAAACGTAGGTTTTTTCTTTCCAGAAACGAGACTATTAACCTCTGCATTAAGCTGCTCAAGCGATAATTTTTGATTAGCTAGCAAGGCCACATTTGATTTGTATCCATTCTCTCTTCGGCCAATGCTCATACCACCTGTTTCGTGATCGGCAGTAACCACAATAAGGGTTTGCTTAGGATACTTCTTATAAAACTGTACAGCAACATCAACAGCATCAGATAGGGCAATAACGTCATGAATAACGGAAGCTGCATCGTTATCATGGGCTGCCCAATCAATTTTACCGCCTTCAATCATAAATAAAAATCCGTTGGGAGAATTAAGTATATCGGCTCCCATGCTGGTAACTTGAGAAAGGGTTACATCACCCTCGCGCGCATCGATTTGATATTTTAAAGATGAGCCGGAGACCGGTTCTTCTAATGTATATACAATTGACTTATAGTTGTCGAGAATCGAGTCAGCTACTGATAAGTTATTTGTAAAATAAAAGCCCGAATCTTCAGCTTTCTCGTATAGATTGCCCAGAGGCTCTTTCGATTTATTTCCGAGGGGATCTCTAAAGCCACCTCCAGCAAAAAACTTATATCCTGCCCGAATCATATCGTGTGAAATAGCGTGATAGCTGCTGCGAAGAGCCTGATGGGTGTAAAAGGCTGCTGGCGTAGCATGGTCGATACTAACGCTAGTTGCAACACCTACATTAAAACCAGCGTTATGCGCAAAGTGGCTAATACTGTATAGTGTATCGCTATGGTCAGAGGTTAGTCCGATGGTGTTTACCGATGTTTTATAACCTGCGGCCAAAGCTGTACCTGCGGCAGCTGAGCCAGTAATGTATCGGTTATCGGAATAGGTTTGAGCCAAACTGGCTACTGGAAACGAAGTGAAACTTAAGTCCTTATTTCCGAACGGATTGCCATCAACTCCTGAAAGGTAAGCCTGAGAGGCAGTAATATGCTGTATCCCCATACCGTCACCAATAAAATAAAAAACATATTTGGCCTTTGGTTCACTTTTGTTACATCCAGCAAAGGATAAAGCCAGGATAAGTGTTAGAGCAAACAAAATTGTACCCCTTATTTTTTTCATAATAAATAGTTAATTATTAAAGTATTAAAACTTTAAACTTGTTAATGGTTAAGTATTTAACAATACATATTAATACAGTAACTAAAGTGAACTTAACTGAGTAAACACCTGTATTGAAAAAAAGTTCATAAAACGCAAACGGCTGTGCAAAAGTGCACAGCCGTTGAGTTTTATTAAAAAGATAGATTAGTAATTTTCAACTCTGCGAGCTGCATAACTAATTTTTAGAGCACTAGCCTTTCGTAGTTCCTGCTTAACATCGGTAACAATACCCATACGGGTATCCTCGTCAACTTTTAGCGCTGTTGTAAGCTTGTTCCTATCGGCTTCACTAAGGGCATCCCTCTCGGCCGAAATAAAGTCGCGTATATCAGCGAGTTTTTTAAACGAGTCGTTAAGTTGAATTCGTGAATCCGTTCCTAAAAGCCCTTGATGTTGACGTGATGGGGCTCCGATAAAGATATACGACACCAACGACTTCTTTTCGAGTTTTGATACCTGAGTTGCTTCGGGCAACTTAACCTGAACCATCATTTCAGTATCCCTCATGGTTGTAGTAACCATAAAGAAGAAAAGAAGCATAAATACGATATCAGGTAGGGAGGCAGTAGATACTTGAGGAGTGCTTTTCGCTCCTTCTTTCTTAATTTTTGCCATTATTTACGTCCTCCTATACTTTTGGGTTCAGCCTCAGATATACGAAGTGGGTACACTTTCTGAATTGCTTTTTGTTCATCTTCAGTAAGGATTTCGTATTTCTTTCCGAACTTTGCTCTTGATAACTCGTCTCTTAACTCGTCATAAGCTGCAATAAGCTCGTTCTGAACAACCATATACATTTTATAAGATGTTCCTCTATCATTTTGAAGAGAGATAACGCCTTTGCCTACCTCCATAGAACCCAAATATTCTATGTCAACAACCTGCTTTTCAGGTAGATGTATGTCGTTATTTGGATTTGTGAGGAATTCACGAGTTTTCTCTCTAAGCATAGAAACATCAACTGGCTCTCCTCCTACCGACAATCGGTCACTCTTACTAACCAAAACGGTAAGAATATTGCGCTGCTTTACATCCTGCTCAACGTCGCTTTTCTCTTCGGGCATAGGAGGTAATAATCGTTGCAACCCAGTATCAACATTCATGGTTGTTGTAACCAAGAAGAAGATAAGTAACAGGAAAGCAATGTCAGCCAATGAGCTTCCATTAATTTCTGGTGTTGATCTTGCCATATGAATAAATTTTTAGTAGGTGGAGCGTATGCTCCACCATATTTGCTTATCGATTAAAAATTCCTCTCAATCCAGTAAATGCGAGTAGAAGAAGAGCTACACCCAACAGAATGTACGTTGAGATAATGCCTGTATCGGCAAATCTAAGGACATCTGGGTTGGAGAAGTTGGTTTCGGTTGCAGAGGTTGCTGTAATAATTGGCGTTGTATCGGCCACTAAGTATGCCACTACAAAAACCAGAGCCAAAGCACCTAAGCTAAGCAAAACCTTTACAAAATTCTTGGGATTAAACAGGAAGTGTACCAAGGGGAAAATTACTGCAAGAAGCGCCGCTACACCAAGTAAAATAATTGACCAATTGATGTAACTTGCTGCCACAGAAGTTCTATCCTCAGGGGCTGCACCTGATATTCTTACGAAGTATATCAAGGCAACAAGTATCGAAGCCCCCATTACTCCCCAAGAAATAATCTTTATTAATAATCTGATTGATTTATTGGACATGGGGTCTATTTTTTAATGTTATACTTCATAAGGATGTCGATAAGCGAGATGGAAGAATCCTCCATAGTGTTAACAAGCTTGTCGATTTTTGAAACAAGGTAATTGTAAAAAATTTGAAGAATAATAGCTACGATTAGACCGAACACGGTTGTAATAAGAGCTACTTTAATACCACCTGCAACAAGAGATGGGGAAATGTCACCGGCAACCTCAATTGAGTCGAAAGCAGCGATCATACCAATTACAGTACCCATAAATCCGAACATAGGGGCAATTGCAATGAAAAGTGCAATCCAAGTAAGTCCGCTCTCAAGTAAGCCCATTTGCACAGAACCGTAGGTAACAACTGATTTCTCAACTACGTCAATTCCATCGTCGGCACGATCCAAGCCTTGGTAGAAAATGCTTGCTACGGGGCCACGAGTATTGCGACAAACTTCTTTAGCTGCTTCGACGCCACCGTTTTTCATTGCTTCCTCAACTTTTTTAAGAAGCTTCTCGGTATTTGTAGTTGCCAAGTTAAGGTAAATAATTCTTTCGATGGCTAGAGCCAAACCAAGAATTAATACTAAAAGAATAACACCCATAAATTCGGGACCACCCTCAATAAACTTAGTTTTTAGCTGCTTATGAAGTGTTGTTTCTACTTCAACTGCCTGAGCAGGAGCCGTAACGGGTGCATCAACTGCTAGTGTATCAGTATCAACCACAGCTGTATCAATAACTTCTGCGGTTTCATCTTGCGCAAATGTATAAGTTGATGCGCCAAACATCAGCAATCCAGTAACTGCAAATAATGTGAATAGTTTTTTCATGGTTAGAGTTCGTTAAATTTACAATCGGTTTTATTTAAACAAAATTACATTAGTTTTTTAAATAATGCAAGCGGAGAGAGTGGGATTCGAACCCACGATACCCTTGTGAGGTATACACACTTTCCAGGCGTGCGCCTTCGACCAACTCGGCCATCTCTCCAATTTTAGTAGTACCTTACAATACCAAAATCGGGGCGCAAAGTACGAAAAAAAATTAATACACCACATGTTAATGAGAAATTTCACCACTAATTGACTCTTTTACTTGTTGTTTTAATTCTGAAAATGTCAAGTTTTTCCCTGCTAAAAACATCAACTTCACAATAGCAGCCTCAAAAGTAATATCTTTTCCACCAACAACCCCCGCTTTTTTCAGAAGCAACCCGTTGTCGTACTTATCCATATTTACCCCACCGGCTTTGCATTGGGTAACGTTAAAAATAAGAATACCGCTATCCACTGCATTTTTAATACGCTTTATAAACCACTCGGAGCTGGGTCCGTTTCCAGAACCGTAAGAGTGCAATAATACAGCCTTTACGCCAGGCGTTGCTAGAACTGAATCGACAACAGCAGGAGTGATACCTGGAAAAAGAGTAAGCACGGCAACGTGGGGGCTAAAACATGTAGACACAGTGAAACTTTGCTGCTGCGTGGGGTAGTTAATAAAAGCGTAATTATATTTAATGCTAATACCAGCCTGAGCAAGGGCTGGATAACTATTGGAGCGAAACGCATTAAAATGCTCTGAGTTATATTTTGTAGTTCGATTCCCTCTAAAAAGTTGATTTTCAAAAAAAACAGTAACCTCAGGAACCAATGATTGCCCATTGCTTGTTGCAGCAGCAATCTCTATCGCACTAATAAGGTTATCCTTACCATCGGTACGTAGCCTACCTATAGGAAGCTGTGACCCTGTAAACACAACAGGTTTATGCAAATTTTTGAGCATAAAACTAAGCGCCGATGCTGAGTAAGACATAGTATCGGTGCCGTGAAGAATAACAAAACCATTATATTTATCGTAACCCTCCTGAATTATGTTGGCCAGCTTAATCCAGAATTCTGGCGTAATATCCGAAGAGTCTACTAAGGGGTTAAAAGAAATTGTATCGAAATTAAAGCCAAACTTTCGTAGTTCGGGAACCTCATCGAGAATTTGATCGAAGTTGAAGGGTGCCAACGCTCCTGTTTCGGGGTTCTCTTTCATGCCAATGGTTCCGCCAGTATAAATAATAAGTATTGAGGTTGAGCTGTTTGACATAGTTTAGAGGTTACTGAGTGAAAATAGTTTTACCGCATTAGCGGTAGTTATCGAAGCAACATTTTGAACCGAAATACCCTTAATCTCGGCTATCTTATCAGCAATAAAAACTAAGTTTGTACTTTCGTTACGTTTACCCCTTTGGGGAACGGGCGAAAGGTATGGCGAATCGGTTTCGAGTATCACTTTGGATAGGTCTATATCTTGTAAAACCTTGTCAACTCCCCCATTTTTGTAGGTAACAATTCCGCCAATGCCCACTAAAAAATTTCCATAGTTCATAATATGCTTATAATCGGCGAGTGAGCCAGAAAAACTGTGAAACACGCCGCTTAAAGTTTCGTCGTTCTCGTTATCAACAATTTCAAATATTTCGTTGAAAGAGTTACGTGCATGAATTACGACGGGCAAACGAAATTTTTTTGCCAATTTAAGTTGCTGTCGGAAGGCCTCTTTTTGCTGTTCTAAAAAGGTTCTATCCCAATATAGGTCGATACCAATTTCGCCAACTGCATAAAATTTTTCCTTTTCGAGCCAACTCTGAACCGAGGCAAGCTCATTTTCGAAATTGCCCTTAACCGAAGTTGGATGCAGCCCCATACAAGGGAAACAATAATTTGGATAGTATTTGGTTACACTCAGAAGGCTATCAACAGATTGGCCATTGATATTAGGCATAACCATAGCAATTACGCCAGCATCTTTGGCACGTTGAATGACCTCGGATCTGTCGTGGTTAAATTCGTCAGCAAATATATGTGTATGTGAGTCTATTAGCTGCATTGTTCATATCAAAACTTAGACACAAACATAGTAATTATTTCTCTACCGCCCGAAAAAAATACGCAATAATTCTGCATACAACTCCAAAGGTATTTCTTATTTGCACTACTAAATAAAGAGATAGAAAAGTACCAATGCAAACGAATATTTACCCCTAACAAGGTTCTCCTTTTTGTGAAGTTTTGTAGTTGAATATAAATGATTATTAATGTGTTGTAGCAATTAAAATATCACTTAAAAAATGTAGATTAAACGTGATAATGCCCCCTAGTAAGGGTGAAAACTTTACCTGGACGGCAATTTACTAGGCCAGCAAATTCGAGATTTAGAAGGATTGAAGACACCTTTGCAACGGGCATACTGGTTTTAAAACATATAACGTCGATCACCTCCTGCCCAAACTCCTTAATAACATTGTACACTTCCTGCTCTTCGGAGGTTAAATCGGGAGTAAAAGCCAGCTGTTTCTGGCTAAACGAATTGCCTGCAGTCTCCCATCCCAACTGGAACTCTATATCTTCGGCCGATTCGACCAAAGCGGCCTTATTAGATTTTATTAGCAAATTACACCCCCTTGAGTAGGTGCTTTTTGCTAAGCCTGGTATGGCAAACACCTCGCGATTATAAGATTGGGCAATGTCGGCGGTTATGAGCGAGCCTCCCGACTCAGCACTCTCAACTACCAAGGTAGCATCAGAAAGACCTGCAATTATTCGATTCCTTTTAATAAAATTATTCCTATCAACTTTAGCTCCTGAAGGGAAATCGGTAACAAGAGCACCCTCTTCGATCATCTCCTTAGCAATACGCCGATGTACCGACGGGTAAATAATATCGAGCCCATGCCCAAGAACGCCTATTGTTGGAATGTCATTTCGTAAAGCAGCTTTATGAGCGCAAACGTCAACTCCGTATGCTAGTCCGCTAACAATAACCAGCTTATGCCCTCGGTTGCTCAACTCTTCAACTATGGAGTTACACATATCAATGCCATAATCGGTTATGCTTCGGGTACCAACAATACTAATAATTTTATTTGCATTGAAATTGAAATCAATCCTACTCTTTGTAAACAAAACAATGGGTCCGTCTTCGCAATTTTTCAGCCGACTTGGATAATTGGAATCAAGGTAAAAATATGTTTTAATATTATGCTTCTCTATAAATTCAACCTCTTGCTTTGCCCTATCGAGTACATTTTGATTGGCAATTGCGCGTGCTGTTACTAGCCCTATTCCTGGAATTTGCGTAAGGGCTTTTTCTGATTGTTTAAAAACGGCCTCAACGCCACCGCAATAGGCAATTAACTTTTTGGCATTGATGCTTCCGATACGCGGAATCATATCAATACCAATTTGATAAGCTAATTGTTCGTAATTCATTGTGGTTTGGGATTGTACTATTATTTGGGGATATAGCCGTTAAGGGTTGTAAGTAGTTTTATCCTCTCGGACTTTGTTAACGCCGAAATAGGGACGGAAGGATATTTAACAATATTACCTTGGTACATACGGAATAGTACTATGCTCTCACGAAATTTAAAAAAGCGATGCTCCACTTTATATCCAGTAAAA
Source organism: Bacteroidales bacterium (assembly GCA_041656735.1). Taxonomy (GTDB): domain Bacteria; phylum Bacteroidota; class Bacteroidia; order Bacteroidales; family Tenuifilaceae; genus Perlabentimonas. Next base: position 68,679 of record JBBACY010000011.1, read on the forward strand.
TCGGAAAATGGTATTTCGAACGAAACTTTACTTGAGTTGAACAAATCGAGCCTGTAAAACCTAAGTACAATTTTTGAGTCCTCATCGTTAAATGACAAAAAAGCCGAGGCTCTAACCAAATGGTAAATATAGAATACCAGAAAAAAAGACAAGAAAAAGATGATAAACAGATATTTAGGAATTCCAGTATTTTCTATCAGGAAATTAGAAAAGCCATGAATAAAGACCATTAAAGCTACCAAAACGGCCGAAAATATGGCTATTATTCTTTTTTGAATTTGAATTTTTACAGTTGTTTCCTCGTTATCAAATTTCATTGTAAAAAATTATTTAGAGTGCTGTTTACGTCTCGTTATTTCCGAACTAATAAGAGAAAGTTCGCGTCCGGTTTGCCCTTTCACAGAAGTATTTTCCTGTGCACGCCTAATTAGATAGGGCATAACCTCTCGCACGGGGCCATATGGTATGTACTTAGTAACATTATACCCTAGATGCCCTAGCATAAACGAAATATTATCGCTCATGCCTAGAAGCTGTGAGAAGGTAACACGTGGGTCATTTTTACTTACACTAAATTTATCCATTAAATTGCACAAAAGCTGAACACTCTGCTCGTTGTGCGTTCCGCAAAAAATTGAAATGGTATCAATATGCTCAAAAGCAAACTGTTGTGCTTCATCAAATGCCTTATCGGTATTGGCCTTGGTTGAATGAATTGGTGATGGGTAACCCAGCTTGCTTGCACGCTCGCGCTCTTTCTCCATATAGGCACCGCGAACAAACTTTATTCCGAGTTTAAAGCCATTTTGCTTGGCATCATCATAAGCCGATTTGAGAAAATCGAGCCTATCGATTCGATACATCTGGAGGGTATTATAAACGAATGCTTGCGATTTATTAAACTCAAGCATCATATCGCGAACCACCTCGTCCAGCGCTTTTTGATACCACGAATCCTCGGCATCAACAAGAATTGGTGTATTGGCCTTTACCGATGTACTACAAAGCTTATGAACCCGCTGCTTAAACATACTGAATGCTTCGGTTTCCTCAACAGTGAGTGATTTACCCTGACTCAACTTTTCGAGTATACCAACACTCACTAGCCCTGTGGGCTTAAAAACAGAGAATGTAATGTTAGGGTTTGAAGCAGCATTTTGAATTGAGTTTAATATTTCGTTAAACGCATTCTCGTGAGACTTAGGAGTTCCCTTCCCTTCAACAGAGTAATCGAGTATTGATTTTACATTATACTCGGCTAATTTGCTTACTGTTGGCTCACTCTCGGTAAGCGTTTCGCCTCCTACAAAATGACTAAAAATGGTAGGTTTAACAATCCATGCAATAGGGAACCGAATAGCAAGGGCAATTTTAAGAAAGAAACTGCCCACGTTAACCAGCCCAGAGAGTGCAATGGATTTAAACAAAAACCGAGCTTTGCGTAGTTCATTATCGTTACGCCAAGCAAAGGCAATTTGGGTGTCGTTAAATGAATGCATAGGAAAATGTACGTTAGTTAAACATCTGCAAACCCACCCAAAGGTGGTAATTTAGAGGGATAAAAACAAACTATTTTGAGCATAACAACAAAACGGCATTCTTGTTGCAGTTTATGTGAATGCTAAAAGAGTTTTTATGCATTAAAAGCCAACTCGCAAAAACTATGGTTTGAAATTGAAAAACCAACTAATGGCCTTGGTATATTCGTGCCCCCAATAAATCTCGCTGTTTCTGCCATAGGGTTCGAGGTTCAATATAAGTTCGTTCTCGGAAAAGCCAACATCCTTGAGCAACTGGTCGGCTTGCCTAATATTTCGAACCATTGTGGAATCTTCCTTCATACCTGCATACATATATATTTTTTGGAAGTTTCGCTTTTTAAACTTCTCAATTTTAGTGAAAATATCTGGGCTCCACGATAGAGTTGGTGAAAAAACGGCTACTTTTCCAAATATTTTAGGGTACTCAAGCGCTAAATAAAGAGCCATTAATCCGCCCATTGAGCTACCAATGATGGTGGTATTTTCCCTGTCGGGAATTACACGGTAGTACTTATCTATATAGGGTTTTAAATCTTTCACAATAAACTTAGCAAATTTTTCGCCGTCGCCCCCCTCCTTCTTGTCATTTTCCCAAGGTGTATACTCGTTTATGCGTTGCTCTTCGCCGTGATATACGGCTATAACAATGCAGCTAAGGCCACGCTGCTGAAAAAGGCTATCCATCACCTCATCAACCTTCCACTCATCGGCAAAAGCGGTAGATTTATCGAAAACATTCTGACCATCGAGCAGATAGACTACCGGAAAGCCTTGCCTAGATGAGTAGTTGGGTGGAAAATATACCCTAACCGTACGCCTGCGGTCGAGCTGTGGAATTTCGATACTTGTTGGGGTAAAAAACACATTTTTTGAGGCCGTTGAAACGAGCTGCTTCGGGTTCATCCTGTCGCGCCAATTGTGTACGTTAAGCATAACCATAGTTCCAATGGAATCGACATACATCCTGTTAATAATATCTCTTCCTGCCGAATCGACTTCAACCGAGGTCCAGTCGCCACGGCATATTTTATACTCGAAGGTGTCGGGTACGGTTTCTATTGTAAGTGAGAGGCTCCCGAACTTATCCTCAGTAAACTCAAAATCGGGAAGGTTGGGTTGCCAATCGTTAATGGTTCCTGCAAGGTAAAACTTAGAGTTTCGGGGTGTGTTATCAGGAGTTGACTTTAGGATAAAGGTAACCTGTCCGAACAATGAGACCGAAAGGCCAAGCATAAAGAGAAAAACTAGTAATTTTTTCATAGGTCTGCATTTTGCTGTAAAGTTATGATTTTATCTCAAAAATTATAATTAGGCCTATTTCAAAAATATCATTGGATTTGAAAAACATACATATACAACTAAATATCAGGCATTTAGATTGTATTTTAAATGGTTGCCATTAGAAACTATTTCAATATCAGTGCAATAATTTTCAATTGACAAAATTGGGTTTAACGATTTGGGAGAAGCGTAACAAGAAGAAATAATTCGCAGAACCGAGCACAACAACCTAAGCTAAATAAAAAGTAGCAAGCTAACCGCCATAACGGCCATACCACCAATTAGTCCATAGATTGATAGGTGGTGCTCGCCGTACTCACGGGCAGCAGGCAGCAACTCGTCTAATGAAATAAAAACCATAATGCCGCCAACGGCAGCAAAGAGAATACCAAATGTTAATTCGGTAAGAAAAGGAAGAAGAATAAAGTATCCTACTAACGCTCCAAGTGGTTCGGCCAGACCAGATAAAAACGACAAGGTGAAAGCCTTGCGCCTATTGCCAGTTGCATAGTATATTGGAATTGACACAGCAATACCCTCGGGGATATTATGAATGGCAATGGCCACCGCGATGGCAATACCAAGGGCAGGGTCGGTAAGAGCTGCAGTGAAAGTTGCAAGTCCTTCCGGAAAATTATGTGTGGCGATGGCCAACGCTGTAAACATTCCCATACGCATCAGTTTGGCATCCTTCGGAGCCTTTTGGTCTACCTCCTCAACCATCCTTATTTCGTGAGGGTTTTCTGCCGATGGTATTAGCCTATCGATTATGGCAATAAGCATAATGCCCCCAAAAAACGAGGCTACGGTTAACCACCACCCATTAGTGTACCCAATGGCTTCAACCAGTGAATCCTTCGCCTTAAAAAAAATCTCGACAAACGACACGTATATCATAACTCCTGCCGAGAACCCCAGCGCAACCGAAAGGAATTTGGTGTTTGTTTGCTTGGTAAAAAATGCAATTGCACTACCTATACCTGTTGATAACCCTGCAAAAAGGGTTAATCCAAACGCTATAAGTACATCGGTAAATTCATATTCCATATTGGCAAGGGTAAATCTTTAACTATTTACAAACAACACAAATTAACGAATAACTAGCTATTTTGTTTCTCAGCAACTAATATTTTTAAGGCTCAAAGGTTATTTTATCAGATAAAAAACTTTTGGTTACATATAAAAACGGGCAATGCGTGTTTAACATCGTTTAGTTACGAACTGACAAATCTAAGCAATTCTATTGGTAAGGCTAGAAATCTCTTTCGAAAAATCGATATTCGAATGCTTACTCACAAATGCTGAAATTTTATCCAACGTTAAGGCTACGTGTTTCCTATATTCATCGGATTGTGTATTAAATGGCCTGTGGTTAACTGCCTTTTGCAATTTTTGAACCTCAGTCAAAAGCAACCCTGCTGGGCTCGATAGAACCGATGAAACGAACCGACTCCATATATAACTAATTGCCTGCGAATTAGGATGCAGCATATCATCGTTATAAAAACGGTAATCGCGCAAATCGTCCATCATTATCTCGTAGGATGGGAAGTAGAATACATTATCGGGAAACATACTAACCAGCTGGCTTATGGCCAATAAAAGTGTCGACTTGCTAATTTGGTTACCAGCAGCACCATCTTTCCAATGACGAACCGGACTCACGGTAAATAGCACCTTTAGATTTGGTTTGCAAGCCAATTGTTTTTTAAGCAAATCGCTCCACTCCTCCACTATGCTATTCACAGTAAGCAGCTGGTGGGTAAACTCCCTTGCAGGTATTTTATGGCAATTTGCAACAGGCCTGTTGGTTTCGTTGTATCGGTAAACTCTGGCTGTTCCAAAGGTAACAATTAACCTATCGGCTTTATTCCAAAGGCTATGAGCCTGAGCAAGCGAGGTATTAATATTTTGAAGACATTGGGCTTGGCTATGGCTAGAAAAGGTAGTGTGATGGTCGAAACTAAACCATATCCCGTTTCTCTTTAGAATATCGCTCTCGGTATACGGAGTTCCATCGGCTATTCGGTTTAGCACCAATGCAACCGATATTGGATTATATACCACACCAAAGGGATTAACCAGTACGGGGAACTTACGGTCGGCCAAAATATTTCCAATATTATCGGTAAAGCACGACCCAAGCATAAGTAAAGGGGTGCTGTAATCGATACTAAACGGAAGAGAGTTTACATCAACAATTGTTCTAAAGAGTTCAGCCATTACCTAATTTTGCTTAGTGTGAGTAATAAAAATCCATTTTCTTCGAGCAATAACCAGCACGTACAAAATAAGCAGTAAATCAACTGCGAACAGTGCACCAAAAGTCCATTTAAGCCAAACGGTTTCAAAGTTTTTAGCAAAAACATATAAAATAACAATTGGCGCAGGTAGAATAATACCCATCTTACTAAACAGCATATTATGCGAGAATTCGATAATATCGCCATCGCTTACCATTAAATTTAACTTTTTGCTTGCCATCCAATTAAACTTAGCCTCTAGGGTGATAGGACTTTCATCTATCTCAATTTCTTGCGATTGGTTCTCTTGTAACGTGGCGACTTTGCTCCCATTAATATATACTCTAAATTTACTCTCATCGTAACTTTTACTTTTGTCCATTTTAATGGTTACCTGCATAAATACTCATTTTGAAAAACTAATCGGCTATATTGCCGCTTATCCATTCGCAAATAATTCCAAACACCTCATCTTTAACCTTATCCTCATTGTGTAGTTCATGGTACATATCCTTAAAAGGTATAAAGCTACAGGTTTTGCAATTTTTAAGTAGCCCCGCTGAGGCATGGTAAGATGCGATAGAATCGGCATCGCCATGAAGGAGCAGAAAAGGTTTATCCAGTTGTGCAATGTTAGCAATAGCATATTTGCCTGCCTTTGTAATCTCGGTTAGTAAGCGGGGTGTAATTTTGCCATGGTTAAGCGGGTCGGTTTTATAGTGCTCAACCACAGATTTGCTGTGTGACATACCGTTGGGGTTAACTGGAGCTTTTATTTGTAAAGCAGGGGCAATCCTATTCAGAATGCTAACAAAAAAACGCAAAATTGGTGAGGGTTCGTTTGCTAATCTTATCCAAGGCGATGTGGCAATTAGTAAGCCAGGCTGCTTCTCTGTTAAGGCAAAATTAATGGCTATGTTACCGCCCATGCTATGCCCATATAGTACAATAGGAACGGATGGAAACAGTTGGCTAGCCTTTCGCATAATTAGCTTAACCTCTTCCATAAAAATATTGTAGTTGGGGATATGTCCTTTCTTTCCATCGGACTGCCCATGCCCGTAGTGATCCCATGCAATAAATGCATAGTTTTTTGCAACAAACCGCTGAGCCCAGCTGGTGTAGCGTAACGAATGCTCGCCCCAACCGTGGCATAAACAGATAACGGCTTGCGGAATTAAAGACTGGCTAGAATACCACGCAAAAATGTTTTCGCCAGAAGCTAGTGTTAATTGAATATTCTTTTGTTCCATATGTAGTATTTAAAATAGTGTACCTATCTGAAAACAAGCAGAGCAATGCTAATCTTTATCTCCTCTGCAATTTAGCATAAACTGATCATACCCAGCCCTGCTAACAGGAGTTTCTTTGAAAATACTATCAAAATATTCTCGGGTTAAACTCCTAGCATCATCGCCACAAAGCCTAATAATAGAGGGCTTTGGCAGGATTTTCAAACTTGGGCTAATGGTTAACTTACTATTCCACGGACAAACCTCCTGGCAAATATCACAGCCAAAACACCAGCCGTTTAGCGCTGATTTTTCGGTTTCGGTTAGGGGCGTTCGCTTTTCGATGGTTAAATACGAAATGCACTTACGGGCATCAATAACACCTGGTTTAATAATTGCCCCAGTGGGGCACGCATCAATACAACGGGTGCAGCTTCCGCATCGATTTGGCTCTTCCGTAACTGAAGGTTCGATATCGACATCGACAATAAGCTGCCCAATAAAAGTGTACGAACCAAGTTTGGGGTTTATAAGCATACCGTTTTTACCAATCCAGCCCAGCCCAGCCTTTTGAGCCCATACACGTTCGAGTACGGGTGCTGAATCGACAAAAGCACGACCAGTAATTGGCCCAAACTGCTGGCGTAGCATATCGAGCATTTGCCATAACATTTGCTTAATAGTGGTGTGATAGTCGATACTAATGGCATAACGAGAAATTTTTGGAGCCTTTGTGGTTACCGAAGGGCTACCCGCATAGTAACTAACCAGAACCGAAATCACCGATTTTGCCCCCTCAACCAAAAGGGCTGGGTTTAGGCGTTTGTCAATATTTCGGGCCATATACCCCATCTCCCCATTCATATTTTCGGCGAGCCAATAGCCCAGTTTCTCTTTTTGATTTTGAAGCAACGTAACCCTAGATACGCCAATAGCGTTAAAGCCAATAGCGTTGCAAATATTTTCGACAGAAGAAAGGGTAATCATCAGGCTTAAAAGGCTGTTAGTTATTCTATCTTCAAGTTTAGGCAAAATTCTTTTTGTTACCAACAAAAATTATTTAGATAATTTTTTTATGTTTGTATGATCAATTCCTTTACTCCACTTTATACTCCCTTAATGAAAAGACTGATTTTTACAGTTTTTACAGCATTAATACTTAGCTTTCAACTACAAGCGCAGGAAGTTGTTAAGGTTGATAGAATTACCCGCTACAGGCAGAGCCTTGAAAAGGCCCGCAACAGGATTGATGGTGTGCAAGCCAAGATGGAAGAAGGAAAACAGATGGAGGCTGAGGGAAAAGCACTCAAGAAATCGTCGAAAAGTGAAAAAAAAGCGTTTGCAAAACAGCAAAAGAGTTTAACAAAAGTCTTTAACAAAAAGAAGAAACGCCTGTCAAAGAGAATGAAATCGAAGGACAGGGAAGAAAAGGCGGATGCAAGGGTTGAACTAAAGGAACTTTCGACAGAATACAAAAAAGAGTTAAAAGAGGCAAAAGCCAAGGTTAAGGAAGCCGAAAGAGATTATAAAAAGTCGGATAAACTAATTAGCAAGGGCAAAGCCAACGCAAAGAAGAACAAGAAAAAGCTTAAGGACATAAAGAAAAAGTTTAAAATAGCAGAAGAAAGGCTAGAGAATGCTATAGCTAAGCAAGACGCAAAAGACGCTGAAGAGGATTAAGTTCTCTCCCCTCTCTCCCCAATTAAACAGCCCCGATTTTTTAACGCAAATAGCGCAATTTGATCCTAAAATTGCGCCTATTTTTATTGAATTCACTACCCCCATCCCCACATTTACTGACAAAAATTCTCTGGAAACGAGAAATTAGCCTCGAGCTAGCTTGAAACTGCATGAGGCGATAAATTCATTCTAAGGAAAATATTTTACCAACACTGCTCCCATACCCTCCTAATACACATAAATAGCAATTTATCAACATATATTACTGTATGAAGTACCACTAAATTGATTCATTCTAAACTACGCAACCGTTTGAAATTTTTGCGATTTAGTTTGGCATACTACAATTTTATCTGCTTAATTTGTTGCTGCAAACCCCTAAAAAATATTGTTTGGATAATTGGAAAGCACAAAACGAAACTCAAAGTATGACATACACGGATTAAAAGAGGTGTGATATTTTGTGCATACTTATATTCTCAATTTAACCCTTAAACCATAAATATTATACAGCTACAGGAACTACTCGAAGGGCTGGTAAAACTAATAGAACACGAGTGCACAGGAACACCAGCCGAGCTTGCCCAGCAACTCGGGGTAACCGACCGTACCGTAAAGCGCTACATCGCTCAGCTGCGCGATATGGGTGCCGACATTAAGTACTGCACTCACCTTAATAGCTACTATTTTGCTAGCCCCATAACTTTTAGGTTTGGGTTTGAGCCTATAACAGATGTTGACGAGTGCTCATTAGGGGGGGGGTAATGCGCATATAGTGAGCAACATAACCACAAAACGGTTTGCGTTTCTAAAAAATTTTTTTTTAATAGAAACATTAAATTGCAGCATCCGCGTATTTTTCACATATACAACAGTTTAGGGATTGCGGCAAGCAAAAAGATGTTGCATAACATGCAACATAAAACCCTGGGGACATGTGGTGTCCCTGAGACGAGTTACCTTTGATATGTCAAAACATCCTGAATGGGCCCAAATAATGAGTTTTGATGCTAAAGTGTTATTAACCTAAAAAAGCAAATAAAAATGAAACGAATTAATTCCTATTTAACGGTTTGTCTATTGATTTTTCTTTCTTGTTCATGCATAAAACAAGAGCCATTGAACCCAGAACTAACCGCTTTAGAAAAGCAATTTAATGTGGAAGTAGTTGAAGGCCGTCTTATTTTCAAAGACAAAGAGAGTTTTGATAAAGCAATTGACTATATTCAACAATCATCGGCAAATCTAGAGATTTTCAATAGTACTTACAAAGATTTCTGTTCAAGTTACTCCGCTTTTGAAAGAATAAGCGATGAGTTTTTTCAAAGGGAACAAAATGGTGAGAAAAATGATTTTGAGAAAGTGAAGAATGTTGGTGCGCTTGTAAAACATGGTGATGATTTATATTTTGAACCTATTGTGCCTGTAGATGCATTGTCATCTATTTTTAATGAGGATGGTATTGTTCAAATAGCTGATTCAATTTATAAGTTTACTCAAGAATATACTATTCAAGGGCATGTTAATCATCTGCAAGAAATACTAAACATTGATTCAAGTAGCAAAAATGAAAACTTCACTTTTCATAAGAACATAGTTGAAAACATTGAAGTAGATGGCATTAAAAATAATGAAAAGTGTAGAGTAGATTATAACTCGAGATACCGAAGGTTAAGAGGTGGTGCATGGACCGTTAGGTTGCATTTGTATAATTCGGTGTATATTTCATCAACTAACCTAAGGCGGCCATGCAGAGGAAGATTATGCCCATGGTTCCGAAGAGCCACTGATTATATTGAAGTAAGCGCAACGGGTACTTGGCATTACCCTGGTTTCCCAGAGAACTCGTTTGATTTTTCAAAGAATGGCACAAATACGGCTAGAGTTTCAAAAAATCTTGATTTTACGGTAAATGCAAATCTATACCCTGAAATAAAAACTTTTGAAGGGTATCATATGTTAGAATGGGGAGAAACTACTGTTCAATGTAATTCGAATCTGTAACTATAGGAGTAACCTAAATAAGCCATACTCTAGGCTTATTTAGGTTTTTTTATGAAACATTTTTCAGATTCTACAAAAATATGTATGTATGTTTGTAATAGTCGTTAACTAAAATCAAGGTAATAAATGAAAGCCTTTTATGCATCATTATTTTTACTCGCTATCACCTTTCAAACTTTCGCGCAGGAAGCCTCGGCTGAAAAGAAAGTTGGAGGACTTCAGGTGGGCTTAATTAACAACAATGGGGGTGTAGCCTATTATCACGAGCAAATAATATCACATAATTTCACGCTAAGAGGAGAGGCAATTGTAGGTTTTGGGTGGCTTAACAAGTCGGTAATTTGCGCACCAACATTAGCCATTCAACCTCGCTGGTACTACAACCTCAATAAAAGAGAATCTTCTGGCAACAATGTAACAAGGAACTCGGCAAATTTTTTAGGACTACATGCATCATACAAGCTTCCTTACAACCTGGGGTATAATTCGGATATATCTCAATGGGAAAGCAATGGCTTTAAGGGGCAGAATAGCGTTAACTTGGCAGCAAACTGGGGCATTAGAAGAGCTTTAGGCAGTAGGTTAAATTACGAAGTTGGAGTAGGTTTAGGTTATAGGTATTATACTAACAAAGACTATCGACTAGCCAATGCTCCGTTGTTCTTAAGCCTAAGCTTAAGGTTTGGTTTCGATATTTACAAGTAGTTTACATACTGCCAATGATAAATTTTTTGAGAACAACCATAGCTGTTGTTATTTTGATTTTTACGGCTACATTATCATTATGGTCTCAAGGGGTAACGCTGCACGGATTTGTTAGGGAAAAGGGGACTGACGAGAGCCTTCCAGGAGCCACAATAGCCCTTGCAGATAGAACCAGGGGCGTAGTTTCCAATGAGTATGGTTACTTCAGCCTTATGCTTGCCAAAGGCAAGGTGGATATACAGGTTTCTTTTGTTGGATACCAGCCTGCTTTATATACTCTAAAAATGGTTTCTGATAGTATGGTGATTTTTCATCTGGAACCAACAAGTATAGAGGAAGTAAGAATTGTTTCGCGGCGTGTTGACATATCGGCTAACGACCCAAATATGACCACGTTAAGCATGAAACAGGTAAAGAAAATACCTCCCCTTCTGGGCGAACATGATATAATGAAAGCTTTGGCACTTACTGCGGGAGTAAATACTGGAACCGATGGTAGTTCAAGCATACATGTACGAGGTGGTACACCCGACCAAAACCTGGTGCTTCTCGATGGAGCCACCGTGTACAATAACAATCATTTATTCGGCTTGTTCTCGGTTTTCAACCCAGAAGCAATACAAAGTGTTGAAATAATTAAGAATGGATACCCGGCACGTTTTGGGGGTAGGCTCTCATCGGTGGTTAATGTTAGTATGAAAGAAGGCAACCGAGAGCGCATAAAGTCAAACCTAAGCATTGGCCCATTAACGTCTCAGTTCACCATAGATGGACCCGTAGCTAAAGATAAATCGTCATTTATGTTTTCATCGAGAGCGGCTTACCTAAGTATTATTGGGTTACCATCCATGTATCTTTATGCGTACCCTAACTCAGGTGTCAATAGCTATTTCAACTATATTATGTATGATGTGAATGCCAAGTTTAATCATTCGTTCTCGGAAAACAGCAAGCTATTTGTGAGCCTTTACGCTGGCGATGATTTGTTTTACCGCAAGGAGCGTTTTGCAGACGAGGAATCGAAAACCGATTTTGGTTGGGGAAACAAAACGGCGAGCATCAGGTACATATCAAGCTCCTCTCCTCGATTTTTTAGTGAAAGCATGATGTCGGTAAACACCTTTAAATTTGGGCAAGGTTACAACACCAAAAGCTTAAGTAACGAGGGAGTTGCATCAAGCCCACAGTCATTGCTTATATCATCAAGCGTTTTTGATGTAACACTTCGGCAAAGGGTTGAGTACACCCTTAACTCAAAGCACAGGTTAACTGGGGGTGCGGAGATACAACGACAGAGCCTTAGACCAGACCAGTACAGCCTCTCACAAAATGTTTTACCCTCAGGCTACCCTTCTGAAAGGAAAACGGAGTACCTTTTTTACACCACAAGCATATACCTCGAAGATTTTTTTACTAATCGGTATTTTACGCTAAGAGCAGGAATTAGGGGTAGCGTTTTTTATGTGGGAGACACTCGTTACCACTCTATAGAGCCTAGGGTTAACCTGGAAATTCCATTAGGAAAATACTCGGGTATTAATTTAGCATATTCTAAAATTAAGCAGCCATTACATCTGCTATCTAGACCCTCGCAAACATTGCCCGTAGATGTTTGGGTGCCGGTTACTAGTTCAATTCCACCCCAGGAGGCAAACCAATATTCTGTAGGCTATACCCTTAGGGCTAAAGGTGCGCCATATAAGCTAAGCTTGGCATCGTACTTTAAACCAACAAAAAAATTAATTGACTACCAGGTTGGACTCGATTATACAGCCAACCTTACCAATACATGGGAAGAAATTATTGAAACAGATGGTATTGGGAAAGCTTATGGGATAGAGCTTATGATAGAGAAAACCGAGGGGCGATTGAATGGCTGGATAGCATACACCTTAGCCCGAAATAAGCGAAAGTTTAGCGGTATAAACAATGGGGAGTGGTTTAATGCACGTTACGACAGGTTGCATGACCTTAATATTGTTGCATCTTATAACATAACAGATAAGTGGAAGGTGTCGTCAGTATTTACCATCAATTCAGGCTTGGTAACAACCATCCCAACTACGTACATTCTCGATGTATATGGCGATGAGATACCTGTATTTACAAGAAGAAATAATTACCGTATGCCTTTATACCATAGGCTCGATATTGCATTTACCAAGGAGTATATTTCAAAAAAAGGGCACAAATCATCAATTTCATTTGGGGCGTACAATGCATATGCCAACAGTAATGCTCAGTATATGGAGTTAACTAAGCATAATCAATTCGAAGGAAATAATAGGGAGTACCTAGGATTTCGAAATGCATACTCAACGGGAACCATCTTTGGCTTTATACCTTTTTTCAGCTACAATATTCAATTTTAACCCAATGATTAGTATGGCTTTACGGTGTTACAATAAACAAATTAGTTTCGGTTGGCGCTATCTGCTAGTGTTTATTATTTTGTTTGCTTCCTCGTGTTCTCGCGAACTTGATATTAACCCACCCTTTGAGGGGGAGAAATTGGTTGTAAATGCCCGAATCTCTTCTGTTGGAATTAATGTACAGGTATCCTTTTCGGCAAATCCAGTTGGAACCTTTTTAATAGAAAAAACAAGATATGTTGACGATGCAGTTGTTAGCCTTTTTGAGAATAATACTTTGGTGGCAGTTCTTGAACACGAGGCAGAGGGCAATTATATACTACCAAATGGCATCAACATAACACCCACCCCAGGGTTCAGCTATCGGATTGAGGTTGCATCTGCTCAGTATGGTGAAGCTAAAAGCAGCAACGTTACATTCCCCCAAATTACCAACGTTATCTATTCGAAGCTGCTTGAAATTGGTCCCGAACCAGGAACAGGCAGCCAAAAATCTCGGGGATTACTACGCTTCGTAATTGATGTGGGTGCTAAAGACAATAGATTTGTAGAACTTATTATCAATAGCGCTCAGGAAGATTGCTTGTACTACAGTAAGCCTGATGATGAGATTACAGAAAGTTTTTCTAATCCTTGTGAAGTTGAATCGCGATATGGCAAGGTGATTTCAACCCGCTGCGGTACCACAAACCTTGACACCCTTCAATTCATTTTTGACATTCAGTACCAAGCCCTTAGCAGTGGTATAGAAGAATTACTAAATTACGATGATTTAGAGCTAGTTGTTAATAGCGTAAGCCAAGAGTATTTCGATTATATTGGCAGTATGAACTATTTCCTGGATACCGATGCCGATATGGGCCTAATTTTTGGTGTACCAGAGCCAAAAACACTAAAATCAAATATCATGGGAGGTTACGGAGTGTTTTATGCCTCAAATTCTAAAACTATAGATTTGGTGGTTCAATAAACCCAAATTTATTATAAGATGAATGTAAATGCGGGGTACCCCGACTTATGTTGAGCCCAATTTTGGGCAACAAAATTGGTTGTGAAACTTAGTCGCTGTGAGAGGCAGCAATTATTCGGATGAATAGCCAGGGGTTAAGCATCTCCGCGCTCCCAACTACCTGTTTCGCCTAGTATAACAAGTTAAATAACTCTCGTTGGTTAGTTACCATACAGCTATGCGCTAAGAAAAAACACCACACAACAACCTAACAACCAAGCATTGGCTTACAATAACTATCAAAACAATCTATATTTTACAACACAATAAACTTTTCTCCACTCCCAACCCAACAACCCCAAACAAAAGCAACCACTTAAAACAAAACATGCTGTAAAACACAAAAAAAATCGGGGGGGGGGGGGGGGGGGGGGCGTTTTTTTTTTACTA
>JBBACY010000012.1:0-79634 GCA_041656735.1 Bacteroidales bacterium
GTTACCCAACATAATGACAATACTTCCATTATAAACATGTAAAATAAACTAACTGAAAATAAAAGAAATGAAATCAAGAAAAAAATTAATGACCATTTTTTTAATTCTGTTTTTTGGAATCTCCGGTTATGCTCAAACAAAGCTACCAGCAAAAGTTTTTGTTTATAGAGAGAAGAGAATAATAGGTTCTCTAGTAACTGTTAGTATTGATTTCAATGACAATAGGATTTGTGAATTAACAAACAACTCAAAACTTGAATACAGTCTTTATAGTGAAGGGAAAATTAAAATAACAGCCAAGTTTCTCAGCATTCCGCCTGCCAGTATTGTACTGAATGTGAAATCAGGTAATTCTTATTATGTTTCAGTTAGACCAGTACAAGGTGCTGTAATACTACGCAGTACACCAGAAAATCCCGAGAAAGCCCTTAAAAAAATATCAGATAAAAATTCACTCTCTTTAATAGAGGATGAATTAATGCCTATCATAGATAAACCAGTTCAACAACAATATATATCATCAAACACACCTCAAGTTGTATATGCTGAGAAATCAAAAGATAAATATAAATATATGCCTGTTTCTGACATAGGGAAGAATGTCCCAGAAAACAAAAACATATCTGACTTGTCTTTTGCTTTAATTATTGGTAATGAGGATTATGCATCATATCAAACAGATTTAACTAATGAAATGAATGTTGAATTCGCACGTAATGACGCAAGTGCATTTAAGAACTATTCTATAAAAACACTAGGGATTCCAGAAAGAAATATTACTTTCCTATTAGATGCTACTTATGGCCAAATTAGCCAAGCATTAACCAAAATGAATCTCATTTCAAAATCAACTGATGGGAAAGCAACATTATATTTTTATTATGCAGGACATGGTTTACCAGACCAAAACACTCGAGAATCTTACTTAATGCCTGTTGACGTTAGTGGTTCAAATTTATCTTCAGCGATTAATCTTAAGGATGTATATTCAAAACTAACAGAACACCCAAGTGAAAAAGTTATTGTATTCCTTGATGCTTGTTTTACAGGCGGTGGTAGGGAACAAGGATTACTTTCGGCAAGGGCTGTAAGGGTTAGACCAAAGGAAGATTTATTAAAAGGTAACTTAACAGTTTTCGCATCAAGTAGCGGTGAACAAACTTCGTTGCCATACAGAGAACAACAACATGGTTTGTTTACATATTACTTGTTAAAGAAAATTCAAGAAACTAAAGGGGAACTTACATTAAAGGAATTGTCAGATTATCTAACAGAAAAGATTAGTTTAGAATCTATTTTAATTAACAACAGAGAGCAAACACCAAAAACTAATGTAAGCCATGGAATTGAGAATAAGTGGCAAGATTGGAAATTAATCGAAAAATAAATTACGTTGGGTAACAAGGGGTTAATAAAATGCAGGTTTACAGTGGATTAGGGAATGCTCTCGCTTTTTCGTAGTTTCGTAGCGTGGGACAATGAACCGTTTCAAACTCCTGCACTTTACCAACCCTTAGCCGTTGTAGCCCATAGTAGGACGACACACCTGCAGAGCTCCTATAGTGCGTTTAGACGAAAAATGAATTAGAAATTTGAAAAGGAAAGATTACATTTGATAATGTAAAACAAAAAACCCGGCTTCATCACCAGCATAAAAACTGGGAGAGGAATCACCGGGACTACAATGCAAAGATAATACATTTATGGACTACAATGCAATAGTTGAAAGAATAATTTCGAAAGAAAGACTTGAACCTTATTTGAATTACCATAAGAACGACCTATCAAAAGCAATTGCTCATTATAAAAGCAACATTCTTATATCTGAATCTTTTTACCCTTTACTAGCTGTATTAGAGATTGGTTTAAGAAACTCTATTGATTATCAGTTGACTAAAAGATTTAATGATAAAGAATGGTATGATAATAAGGATTTTGTAAAAATTGCGACTAGATTTCAAATTGACAGAATATCACAAGCAAGAACAAATATCTACTCTGAAAAAAAGGAAATAACACCAGGAAGAATAATTTCTGAACTATCATTCGGATTTTGGACATCATTGTTTGACACAAAATTTGAAATGACTTTATGGAAAAACTTGAGATTAGCGTTTCCAAATTGTCCGAAAAATATAAGAAAAAGAAAAACAATGAGCTCCAAACTTAACGGAATTAGAAAATTAAGAAATAGAATCTTTCATCACGAAGCAATTACTTGGAATTTAAATGTTTTGAATTCATATAAGGACGAAATTATTGAAGGAATTGAGTGGCTGAATAAGGATTTACTTGAATGGATAGTTGAATTAAATCACGTTGAAGAAACCATTTCAAAATTCAGAAAAACAATTGATTGACGAAAATTAACTACGGGCCACAACAAGGATTAACAAAATACAGGCTATCAGCGGATTAGGGAACTTACTCGTTTCAATCCAGCTTCCTCATCGTGGGACGATGACGATGTTCCAACCGCCTGCACTTTATCAACCCCCATCCGTTAATGCCGCCTTAACTTCCACCCCCCCCCACCCCCAAAACAAGGTTTTACAAATCGTTTACAGTACAAAACAATCAACCTGATAATGAATCCCGAAATCTGGAGGGAATGAACAAGGCAGATAAATTACTTGTTGTTATAGCAAGATTTCGATACTAAGCATTTTAATTTAGGCGAAGCTAAAAGAATAATAAAGGCTAAAATAGTATAAACCAAATAACAATAAGACCCATGAAATATTATATAAATAAAACGTTAAATTCAACTTTTGAGAACACTCTAGATTTAGTGGTACAAGCGCTAAAAAAAGAAGGTTTCGGTATAATGACTGAGATTGTTGTTCATGAAACATTTAAGAACAAGCTAAATGTTGATTTCAGAAAGTATAAAATATTGGGTGCTTGCAATCCCGCTTTTGCCCATAGAGCACTTCAAGTTGAAGATAAAATAGGGACAATGTTGCCCTGTAACGTAATAGTTCAGGAATTAAGCGACAATAAAATTGAGGTTGCCGCTGTTGACCCAGTTGCCTCTATGCAAGCGGTTGAAAACAAAGAATTAAATAAAATTGTGGAGGAAGTACGCGAAAAATTAAAGAATGTAATTAACTCTTTATAATCCACATTCAATAAAAAGATAGAAGCATATAATTTAGCCCATTGTTTTTAGTTGAGATTACTCTAGTATGGGCACTTTATACGGTGCATTATCGAAGTAAGGTAACCAAGGCTCACTATTACACTTCGCCATAAGCAATACCCAGAATCTCGAAAACACGATTCTCTTTGGCTTGTTTGAGGATTGCCTTATTGCCAACACCTTTATTTATCAATATTTGAGCTAAAGGAGACAAGAATGATATTTTGCCTTTGGAAACATCGGCCTCATCAACGCCTACTATTTGAAAGGTTTGAATGCTACTAGTCGCCTCAATTCTTAGGGTAACAGATGCGCCAAACCTCACCTCATTCTGAGGTTGATCGTCTAGGTTAACTATTTTAGCTTCGGCAATTCTGCTATTGAGCAATTGTAACTTTGCATTGATATGATTCAACGATATTTGCTTCTCACTTTCGTTGTCGCTGCTTAGGTTATCTCTCTCGTCCATAAGCGCCTGTTTTTCAGCAAGTAGCTCGTTCATTCCCGCTTGTGTAACATAGTTACTCACCCCTGCCGGCAAATGCGCCCTAGGGGGTACAATGGGTATTTCTTGCTGATCGTCCTCTTTAACAAATCCTCTGCTCATGGCTCATAAACTATTGGCATTAACCCTACTTTAAAGCAAAAGCGGGTACCGCTTGTACAATACCCACCTTTGGGAGGTTCGGGACGCATCCCAAACCAATTCAAAGGTAAATGAAAAAAGATGTAAAGTCAAATTATAATATAGGAGATACAATCATATTGCTCAATTAGCAAACATTCTAGTGAAACACCCCCTTTGCAATTGCCCATATTGCTATAAGAATAATATTTCAACGTTAAATGTATCAACTCCAAATCTTAGGTTACGCTCTGGTAAAAGCAATGTTTAATCGTAGCCAATCTTTGGCTAGCTAAGTACCATTAATAAAAATTACATATATTTACCTGCTGAAATAAATAAAACAAATTATTGCGTATTTAACCCTAGCTTAAAAGATGCTACTTATCTGATAGCTTGTTATTTGGTGTGTTTATGTATTTAATCTTGCTAGAATTTTGTCAAAGTCTCTTTTAGTATATTTATAATATTCCCTATTTATGTATTTTACTTATATCATTTATAGCCAATCGAACGATATGTTTTTTAAGGGATTCACAACCGAACCCAATAAAACACTGGAACTGCACAATTACGATATGAACCATATTACGGCTAACAAGGGTCCTTGGGTACTTATGTACCTAAAAGAACACTCGATAAAAAAGCAAGCATTAACGGAAAAGAGAAGAATTAGCAGGTTAAGTCATAAATCAATTTTAGAACTTATAAATAGTCCTGACAATATTGCTCCACCTATTGATTAGAAAACAGGCTAATAATTGAATTGTAAGAACTCTAGCTAATCTGACCAAAATTAATTTTATCCTGCGTCTGTTTTTCGATATTATTTTTCAGTATCGAATTTTTTGAGAGCGAAAGTCTATCATCCTCATCAATAATATCGCTGGCAATTTGTCGAGCGTACTGAAGTATTTGCCCGTCTTTACTTAGCGATGCAATTTTAAAATCGAAAGGTACCCCGCTCTGCTGTGTACCCTCCAAATCGCCGGGTCCTCTGATTTGCATATCAACCTCAGCAATTTCGAACCCATCATTGGTTGCCACCATGGTTTGCATTCGCTTACGCGACTCATTGGAGAGTTTTACACCGGTTAGTAGTACACAATGGCTCTCGTCGGCACCACGCCCTACCCTACCCCTAAGCTGGTGTAATTGCGACAGGCCAAAGCGCTCGGCGCTCTCAATAACCATAACCGTTGCATTGGGTACGTTAACCCCAACCTCAATAACGGTAGTAGCTACCATAATGTGGGCTTTCCCACTGGCAAACAGCTGCATTGACTCATCCTTTTCCTGAGCCTTCATTTTTCCGTGTACCACAACGGTGGCATACTGAGGTGGCGGAAATGCACGACTTATGCTATTGTACCCATCCATTAAATCTTTGTAATCTAACTTCTCAGACTCATTTATTAATGGGTAAACAACATAAACCTGCCTGCCTTGCTTTATTTGCTCGCGCATAAGTCCGAAAACCAAGTTACGTTTTTGGTCAGTAAAATGTAAGGTTTTAATGGGTTTTCGACCTGGTGGCATCTCGTCTATAACACTAATTTCAAGGTCGCCATAAAGGGTCATAGCCAACGTTCGGGGAATAGGAGTTGCGGTCATTACCAGCACGTGCGGCGGATTCACATTCTTCTCCCACAGTTTGGCCCTTTGGGCAACACCGAATCGCTGCTGCTCGTCGATAACAACCAGACCAAGGTTTTTAAACTGAACCACATCTTCAATAAGCGCGTGGGTGCCAATTAGCAAATGCATTTCGCCGTTTTCGAGCTGCGAATGTAGCACGCTCCTTTCCGAACGCTTGGTGCTACCAGTAAGTAAGCCAACCTTAACCCCTGTTCCCTTTAGCAAATCTATAATTGTTTCGAAATGCTGATTGGCCAAAATTTCGGTTGGCGCCATTATACACGCTTGATAATTATTATCAACAGCAATAAGCATAGCCATAAGCGCAACCAACGTTTTTCCGCTACCCACATCGCCCTGTAAAAGCCGGTTCATCTGCTTTCCCGATCCCATATCGCGCCTAATTTCTCTAACAACTCGTTTTTGTGCGCCAGTAAGTTCAAAAGGTAGGTTTTGCGAATAAAAATGGTTAAACGTTTCACCCACAACGGCAAAAACATTGCCGTTTACCCTCAAGTAGCGAACCGACTTTTTGTACAGCATACTAAGCTGTGCGTAAAAAAACTCTTCGAACTTAAGCCTCGCCTCCGCCTTTTTTAAGAGAGTTATAGAGGTTGGGAAATGGATATTACGAAGGGCTTCCCTTAAAGTCATAAGTTTTAACTTTTCGAGAAGATAAGCAGGGAAGGTTTCTACAACAATATCATCAATTAAAGCCGAGAGGTTTTGCTGGAATTTAAGAATGGTTTTAGCATTAACATACCCACTCTTTAACTTTTCGGTAGTATTATAAACAGCTTGCAGCGGCACGTACTCATTGATAGCATTAGGATTAAACTCTTCAACCTCGGGATGAACAATGCTAAACTTTCCGCTAAAAAGCGCCGCTTTTCCAAAAACAACATAGTTTACATTGGGCTTAAGTGATTTAGATACCCATTTAAGCCCTTTAAACCACACCAACTCCATTGTTCCGGTGCCATCGCTAAAAAAGGCTGTGAGCCTTCTTTTACCTCCTACGCCAGCCTCTTGAAAACGTGTAATCCTTCCTACTACCTGAATGTATGGCAGGTCATCGGTGATTTCGGATATTTTATAAAATTTAGATCTATCAACATATCTAAACGGGAAGTGGTAAAGCAAATCGCCGAGGGTATGTATGCCCAACTCAGCTTTTAGCAAATCGGCCCGTTTAGGACCAACGCCAGTCAAATACATTACGTCGGTTAACAAATTTGTTGCCATACAGCAAAAGTAAAAAAATGGAAGCAATAATCTAGTAATTTCAAGGTATAGTAAAAATTTTGAGATATATTAAATGCGCATAAGAAACGTTAAACACGCAACAAAACACAATATTTTAAGCTATTTTAGCAGCAACAAATATTTCAATAAAATTGGCAAACATTATACAAAACGTTAGGCTAGCACAAGAGTTTATTTACTTCAGGTGCACTGCAAAGTCAGCTGTAGGATATGGAATTCACTCGCCATTCGTTTATGATTTTGCCCGAAAAGTAGTGCGCTCAAGTAAAAGCGTTGAGCTAATAAGAGAGGTTGAATGGTTCAGAAACTGGCAAGAAAACACACCTATCGAACTCGCCCCAAGCAATTTTGGCGCCGGAAGCAAAAATCAAAAAAAACCTGAAAAGCTAAGTAAGATTATTCAAAACTCCTCGGTATCGAAAAAAACTGGAGCTTTTTTATATCGCTTGGCTAAATGGGCAAACGCTATAAATATCTTAGAAATTGGCACATCGGTGGGAATAAGCACTATGTATCTAGCTAGTTCAAACCCCAACGCTAACGTTGTAACCCTTGAGGGAGACCTACGAAGGACTAAGGTAGCTCAAAATTCTTTCGACCTATTTGACCTTCCGAATATTAAAATAATTGAGGGCGATTTTGAATTGGGATTAAGCGAAGCCTTGCAATCACTGCCCAGTGTTGATCTGGTTTTTTTCGACGGTAATCATAAAGCCGAGCCAACGCTTCGATATTTCAAACAATGCTCAGAGAATGTGCATGAGAATACTGTTTTTGTTTTCGACGATATTCGCTGGAGCAAGGAGATGTTCAACGCATGGACTGTTATTGCCAACCATCAAAATGTTAGCCTTAGCATCGATCTATTCTCGATGGGCGTTATATTTTTTCGGAAAGGGATAAAGAAACAGCATATGAAGATAAACTTTTAGTAGATTAGCTAAGTCAAACACTGTAGAACAAACATATTTTTTTATGACAAAGAGAACTTTAATTAACATAGACAACATTAAAAAGTACTACAAAGTTGGTACAGTTATAGTAAAAGCACTAGATGGTGTATCACTTCAAATTTTCGAAAATGAGTACGTTGCCATTATGGGACCGTCGGGTTCAGGAAAGTCTACCCTAATGAATATATTGGGTTGCCTTGACACACCCACTTCGGGCACATATGTTCTTAATAATACGGATGTTAGCGCGCTTGAAGATGACGAGCTTGCTGAAATTCGAAATAAAGAAATTGGCTTCGTTTTCCAAACATTCAACCTTTTACCCCGATACTCGGCCCTCGAAAATGTTATGCTACCGCTAATATACGCTGGAATAGCAAAACCCGAAAGGCTTAAACTATCCGAGGCAGCGCTGGAAAAGGTTAGCCTTACCGATAGGATGTCTCATAGACCCAATGAGCTCTCTGGTGGTCAGCGCCAACGCGTAGCTGTTGCCAGAGCATTGGTTAACGATCCCTCAATCATTCTGGCCGATGAGCCAACGGGTAACCTCGATTCAAAAACATCTGTGGATATTATGAATCTGTTTGAAGATATTTACGCACAGGGAAACACCATAATAGTAGTAACTCATGAAGAATCTATTGCGCTTCACGCACGCCGAATTATTCGATTACGAGACGGCCTGATTGAGTCCGATGAGATTAACCACAACCCTACAGAAAAGCAAGAGGTTATTTTAAGTGATGAAGAGTAGCGATATGACTTAAAATTAAAAAGAGAAAACTAAACTCAATACTAAATAAGAGAAAGAATAGGACATAAAGCACCTAGACAAACCTAATGGTTGACAGCAATTAGGATGATCATTTATGATGACATTATAAGAGAAATTTAATTAAATTTTTATTTAAATGACATTTTTTAAATCCCCATTATTGTAATGAGAAGCAAATGGTTTGTAATATCTGCAATCTTCGGAATTTTAAGTTTTGTATTATCAACACTGAGCATCGAATTTAAAATTGAGACTACTACCATTACCTTAACTTGGTCAGTAATCTTTCCAATTATTGTAAGCCTAGCTTACGGTATGCGCGGGGCTATTGTTTCGGCTATTTTTGGTGCTATGTGGATTCCCATTATATTATGGCCCGAAAATGGGTGGGGCCTTATTCCAAACATTATAGCTTACGGACTTTTCTACTTACTAATAGGATTTAATAGCGAAAACTCTAATAATAACGGCTCTAGGTTGCGAAAAACAGTTTTCTCAACGATAATTTTTGTTCTGTTATACCTGTTTTTATATCTTTTTGTGTTTAGATGGACACTCAACTATACGGGCGAGCATATTTCATATAAAACGGTTCTTACTATTCTTACCAAAAACGTTATTATTTTTATAATTGTTTTAATATTTGGCGAATCTCTATTACGAACCAACAATTTACGTAAATTATTACAGTTAGAAACAAACATATATAGAAAGAACAATTGTAAACTTATTGTATATAGCTTACTCACTTCGGTTTTCATTTGGGGTGCCTTTACCCTGCTATACCAATTATTTAATCCAATAGGAACAGAAAAAGAGTATACCGGGTTGTTATTTATAGTTCTGTTTTTTAGCTCGGGTATTATCTCAAGATGGTTAATATTTGCCTCGGAAACGCAGATAAAAGCAGAACTCGGACTCATAGAATTTAAGGACCATCTGGAGGATCTTGTTAAAATACGGACAAGAGAACTTGAGGAAACGATTAAGAAATTAACGGCTACTAAGGCGTCATTAATTCAAGCTGATAAAATGGCATCGTTAGGCACGTTAACATCGGGTATAGCTCACGAAATAAATAATCCGCTAAACTTTATAATGGGTGCTTACGACGGCCTAGCTAACTATTTTAAAAAACACGGTAGCCTAGAGGCAGATAAAACAGAACTTTTAGTTAGTAGTATGAATATTGGCATTGAGCGAATATCTAATATAGTGCATGGATTGGATCAATTTAGCCGCTATAATGAAAATATGGATGAAGATTGCGAGATTCATTCTATTTTAGAGAACTGTTTTGTTATACTTAATAATAAAACAAAGCACAGGATTAGTATTGAAAAGAATTATGCACAAGAAACAATACACATAAAGGGAAACGTGGGGAAACTCCATCAAACTTTTTTTAATGTGCTAAC
This sequence comes from Bacteroidales bacterium, assembly GCA_041656735.1. Lineage (GTDB taxonomy): Bacteria > Bacteroidota > Bacteroidia > Bacteroidales > Tenuifilaceae > Perlabentimonas. Next base: position 9,821 of record JBBACY010000012.1, read on the forward strand.
AAATTCAATACAATCTATAAATGCCAAGGGGAGGATTGTTGTGGCAACCAAAGTCGAGGGGATTAATGTAATTATCGAAATTACAGATACTGGAGGTGGAATTGAAAAGAAGTATCTTGAACAATTAACCAACCCTTTCTTTACAACAAAACCACCTGGTGAAGGTACGGGTTTAGGCCTTTCGATAACCTATTCAATTATTACAGAGCACAAAGGTACCATTGAATTTAAATCGGAATTAGGAGTAGGAACCACAGTTACTATAAGATTGCCATATAACTAAAAAACAGAGAAAATGGAGAACAAAATCAAAATACTATACGTTGATGATGAGTCAATTAACCTAAAACTTTTTGATATAAACTTCAACGAAAATTACAGTGTTTTTATTGCTGATAATGGTTTCACTGGGCTTGAAATACTTGAAAACAATACAAATATTTCAGTGGTAATAAGCGATATGAAAATGCCAAAGATGGATGGTTTGGAGTTTATTAGACAAGCAAGAGATAAATTTCCTCAAAAACGCTTCTATATGATAACAGGTTTTGATTTAACCGAAGAAATTAGGGAGGCATTAGATGAAGGGCTAATTATAAAATGTTTTAGGAAACCTTACAATAAAAATGAGATTGAACAAGCCATTAAAGAAGTAATTTAATGTAATAAAAAACTATTGTCGGCACCCTTAAAAACTAATCAATATAGTAGATTTAATGTAGTATAGTTAAGTTTGTCGGCTTCGACTTTGCTCATACTGACCGTTACCCTGAACATTCTAAGATAAAACCAAACAAAACCTTGCTCCAATGAAAAAGTGGCTAAAAGCACTAAATATTGTTGTAATAATTGCTCTTATAAAAATTGTTCAGAGCTGTATATTATTCCCAAATTGTGAATGTAGCGATGAGGTTTTTTACTATTCAATAAATTCTATTGAAATTACCAACATCGATAACTCTCAAACCTACCCTCAATTCACTGAAGAGGATGAAATGCACAAGGCAGCTGTGGCTTTTAACGTGCTTATTTCGGACACTACACTTACAGAAAACTACGCCTACAATAAGCCCCTGCAATCAAGCATAGGTTTTTCAACAGCGCAGGCGTGGTCGTGTGATTGTTCAATGAATTACATACCCGAACCAACTATTCATAGTTTCAACATTTATACAAATTTTGATATTAACGATATCATTAAGGCAGGAGACGATGTTTCGAATCTTTTTTTAGCTTTTGATCGCAACTGGTCAAATGGAGATCTTTACTACGAACTTAACGAAATAATTAACCTGGCGAACATAACCGCCAGCGAAATTCCCGGCATTTTACTCAGAATATTCTTAAAAATTCCGGTTGATAACAGTAAAGCCGAATTTACCATAGACATTACCCTATCAAACGGCACTAAAATTTCACAAACCACAAATACCATAAGTATTGTTTAATTACAATAATGCTTCTATGCCCAAAACAACCACCCTACTTCTACTTACCCTGTTAATAAGTACAATAGCACTCTCACAAAACAATAGCAACAGCCAAATTGGCATTGGTATGGGACTGCAAGGTAAATCGTGCGAGCGCATACCCAACAGTACCAATCTCGATTTTTTAAACTATTTAGATACCGATGGGTTTATTGGAAATTACGCCTACATAGTACTTAACGGGAACTTTAAAATTAAGCAGCAATCGTACTTAAACCTTGTTGTTGGATTGTACTCCGATCTGCTACCCACAAAGCTAAACGTTTCGTTCTCGCACATACCTTGGAATATTTTTGGATTTGGTGTTAGTTTTTTAGGCTACCCCGAGTATATTAATGAAATAACACAATTCCATTGGGATAATGATGAAGGGATGTTTGGCAGTACCGACTCGAACTACTGGCAAAAAAGGAACTACAACGTAGGATTCGCTTTAGGACCCGAAATTAAGTATAACCTAAACGGCCTAACCATTGACCTTAGGGTTCACGCTGGCTTTAGGTGGGTAAATAATTTCGAAACGCGCATTGCACAAAAAGAGATAGATGGGAACTATCGAAGAGTTTACGACTACCGAGTAAAGCGAAATTTTAATCCATATATCTTTCCCGAATTTGAACTGAGATATAGGTTATTTTCCATTTTTAATTCGAAAGTTGGGCTAAAACTTAGAGCCGCATGCGAACTATCCAATCGTACCCTTAACTATACTCGCACAACTTACGAATGGACAGCCCAAAACAAGGAAGATATCGAGATTAATCTAGCTAAACATAAGTACAGTACACTTGAACTCGACCTAGGATTTTTTTATGAATGGTAAAATGCTATTATACCTTTTAATTTTTTTAAGAATCAAATTGAACAATTTTGAAATAACTGCATTAGTACCCTAAAGAAGTAAATAACTTAACAATACTAACACAATGAAGATATATACTAAAACCGGAGATAAGGGCACCACTTCGCTTATTGGGGGCAAAAGAGTTCCCAAAAATCACCCTCGCATAGAAGCTTATGGCACTGTTGATGAACTAATGGCTTTTGTAGCCCTTTTACGCGACCAAGAAATGTCAAGTGAGTGGAAAGATGTGCTGGCCGAAATACTGGACAGATTGATGTCCTGCGCATCTATTCTGGCTGCTGATTGTGATGACTGTAAGGTTAAGATTCCGCAAATACCATATACCGATATTGAATTCTTAGAACAGAAGATTGACTATATGGATAGTAAGTTAGAACCGCTTAACTCGTTTGTGCTACCTGGAGGGCACCAAACCGTATCGCTTTGCCATGTTGCACGCACAATTTGCCGACGAGCCGAACGTTTAGCTATTAAAGTTGATGAAGGGTCGCCACTACCCGAAAATTTGATAAAATATATCAACAGGCTGAGCGATTTTTTCTTTACTTTCTCCCGTTTATTGGCAAAAGATTTAAAAATTAAACAAATTTCATGGATAGCGAGAGTTTGATTTAGTTTTTTTATATATTTGCATTAAAGCAAAAATGCTTAACAGTTTGACAATCAATTAATTAAATATTTACATATGTATTGGACACTTGAATTAGCATCCAAACTTGAGGATGCTCCATGGCCTGCAACAAAGGATGAGCTTATTGACTTTGGTATAAGATCAGGAGCCCCACTGGAGGTAATAGAGAACCTTCAAGAGTTAGAAGATGAGGGAGACATATACGAAAGTATTGAGGATATTTGGCCAGATTATCCCACAAAGGAAGACTTCTTTTTTAACGAAGATGAGTATTAATTTACTCTAACTTTCTAACAACCTTAGAATTTCCTGCCTTTTCCAACGAAATGGCAGGATTTATTTTTTTATTTATCTTTTTATCTATTTTAGCACTACCCTGAACCGAGTAAGGTATCTCATTAAGCGAAAAAGCTGGTTGAGTTTTCAAGTCCCTATAGCTATTCGCCCTTTGTTCAATGGGTTCATAGAACAATAAATTCAAATTTTCGGGTATTATACTCTGAGGTGATTTTGGTCTCTTACTGTTATGCCACACAAAGCCACTGATCATAACATCCTGTAATTCAACCTTCTCAACAGGAAAGAGTGTTGCAACGGGTTTATCTCTAAACATTATATTGGCAACCTGATTATTTCGAATGCCTATAGAAAGGCTACTACTAACGGCCTTGTTTACGCCAACAATTTCTCCCTTATCGCGAATAAAGTACACCGTTTCGCCATTGCCCTTAATATCAAGCCTAGATAGTACTCCTTTAATAAAGAACCCTGTCATTTCGCGCCCCTTAATTTGGTTAAATCGGGTGGAATCTTCTTGCGATGCAACGAACGAGGAGCCTTTAAAATTCATTTGCGAAATATTCTGGTTTTTAAACTGAATATTCACATCGTCGGCAGAAAGTTGATTGCTCTCGTTCCAAAGAATGGGCTCGCGGTGCATATACATAATTGAGTCAACGCTATGGTACACCATTGAATCGCAAACTCCTTGCATATCGTTTCGAAAGAATTGAACATTACCAACACCAGTGAGTAGGTTGTATTGTGTTGAATCGGCTTTTAAAGAGTCTTTTACTGTCAAACCGCTTAGCTTGTCGGCACGCAGATACAATGTGTCGCTCTGTTGTGTAAAGACGGCTAAGGGGCTTTCGGTAACCTGTGTATATTCTGTTTTTTGATTAAAATATAGGTTATTACCGTAAATAGTAATCTTTTTTGTAGTATCAATTACGCATCCGTTGTCAATAACCTTTGCCTCGCCTGTATTTGAATCGTAAAAAATATTGTTTCCGAAAACTTTCTGCTCTCCGTTATCAATAAAAGCCTCGTTATGAAATTCAGAGTTTTGCGTTTCCCTATTGTACTGACCTAGTTGGCAAAATAGGTAGCTGCTATCGTTATAAATTCGGGTTGGACCATAAAACTTAATCAGTTCTTGTGTATTGTAGTACTCAAGTGAGTCGGTGTTCAGCAGGATAGATGTATCGCAATAGGCTACGTTACCTCCAAACCGAATAACCTTTTCTTTTGAGAAGAATGTCCCCCTAAGGCTTGAAAAACGGGCAGAATCTGAAGAAGTGATGATTCCACCACCGAAAAAATTTGCCGTATTCGTTATGGTTTCAAAGTCTAGAAACCGTGTAACAAGCGTAACATCCTCATCAACTAATCGTACAATTTTTCCTCTAACCCTACCACTCTTTGTTTCACCATTAAAAATAAGAGTATCGCCGTAAAGGGTACCCGTTTTCTGAAAAACCTTAACGTTACTAAATGCATCAAATCTATTCTGACCAACATAATCGTAAAGGCTATCACAGTGAATAGTTGTTTCGTCGTGGCTTATCACCACGCTGCCTAGCAGTCGCCTAACACTTAAACCATTAACGTGTAAGCTACGCATATTATCGGCGCGCTCAATTACAATCTCCCTCTTAGCCTGAGCAAAAGCATTGCCTAAAGGAAATTGCAGTAAGGACAAGAAGAATAGTAAGACAGCAATTTTACGGATAATGGCCATTTTAAGGGAGTTTCAAATTACTTTACCCATCCCTCCATTTCAAATGAGCAATTAAGGTACGAGGGGTCTATGCGAACATAAGTTGCTTTCACCTTCGACTTAACCCAATCGAGAAACACTTCTTGCTGTCTCTGAGATTTAGTCATCATCTGAACTATCGCATAATCGTCTTCAAGGTTTGCCTTATGCTGGGGAACTATGCGAGTTACCATTACAATTTTATAAACCACTTTAGCGTGCTCATTACGCGATTCAAAAGGAGCGCTAACCTCTAGAGGTTTTAAATTGCGAATAACGTAGTAGTCGGCTGGGGCAAAGTGCTCACGCTCAAAGAGCGATGTGTTGGTTTGTCCATTAATTAGCAAACCTCCGCTTAAGCGAGTTTTTGTGTCTTCGGAAAAACGTTGCGCTGCACGTACAAAAGTAATCGAATCATTTTTAATTAGCGATGCAATACTGTCGAGTTTACTCTGAGTTTTGGCTAGCTGATCTGGCGTGTACTCTGGTGTTACAAGTATATGCCTAACGTTAACCTCGTCGCCCCTATGCTCAATCATTTGAATAATATGAAACCCGAACTCCGATTCAACAATCTGGCTTACCTGTCCATCTTTGAGGCTAAATGCCACATCGGAAAACGATTTCACCAACCCTTCGCGAGGCATAAACCCCATTTCGCCACCGCGCGATGCCGAAGCTCTATCTTCGGAATAGGCAACCGCAAGGGTTGCAAACCGTTCACCCTTTAGTATTCGCTCACGAATACCGAGTAGTTTTTCGCGAACCGCATAGTTGGCATCCTCACTGGCGGGTGGGTTTAAAACTATTTGACGCACCTCATACTGCTCAGGAATAGTAGGCAAACTGTCCTGTGGAATTTGACGAAAAAAGCGTTTAACTGCGGACGGGGTTACTAAAACGCTTTCAACAATTTTGCTTTGCATTTGCTGAGCCAGCAGGGCCTCCTTAATCGAAGTACGTAGGTCCACCTTTATTTGGTAAATTGTTTTGTTGAAATACTTTTCAAGTGCTGCCTCGGAGCCCACCTGGTTTACAAAGTACTTTAACCTTCTAGACAGCTCTCCATCTACGGCATTATCTGTAACCTCAATACTATCAATAGCGGCTTGGTGTAAAAGCATTTTATGAACCATAAGTTCTTCAAGTATCTTACACTTCATATCGCCCTCTTCGGCTGTTCCCTGCATTTTCATCCTAAGATGCTCTTGCTCAATATCCGACAAAAGAATTTTCTCGCTACCAACAACACCCAACACCTGATCAACAACAAATTGCGATCGACCAACTGTTGACGATAAAAAGAGCAGTAAGAAGAAAGAAATGGAAAAATACGATTTCATAGGAATTTTATTCATTACTTAAAAAGTATATTAATCTAGAAATATTTCAAAATGGTTGTAGTTTCTTGCGTCGTTATATATGTTCGTTTCAAGATTTTGCACCAGCCGTTGTTTCCGCTTATTAAGAATGATGCTCTTAATGTTCTCGTTCTCATACTCAATAGGCGATTGGTTTCCCTTATGTATTACGTCTCGAAGGTTAACGAAGTAGGCAAAAGTCTCGTCATTCATTTCAATACTCTTATTTCGTAGGAGAAACTGCTCAGGGCTACCAACTGAGTTGGGTAATTCTTTTAGAATTTGCGAAAATGGAATCCATTGGTCATTAAAATAATCGTATTTAATAACAAACTGGTAGGCAACATTGTCCAGGGCCTGAATATCCTCTTCTTTTGAAGATTTATAGAGTCCCTTAATTTTCTCGTAGTTCTGGTCGTCTAAGCGTACCTTAATAAACAGCGCCTTTACAATACCCTCGTTAAGAATAAAGTTTGAAGCGTTCTCATTATAAAACTCAACTATTTCGCTTCGTGCTATAACTGTATCTAACCGTTGTCGGATATACTCTTGCTCATACTTAAAAATTAACAACGATGAACGATAATCATCTATCTGGGTTGACACATCTTTTTGTTGCTCGCTTAAGTTCTTTTCAGCTCTATTTAACATAAGCTGTTTTCGTACCCACCTATCAACGTACCCTTTTATCAATTGAAGACTATCCTCCTTCGTGAGGTTGATGGGGAAAATATCATCAAGTTCAGAGAGGTGTAATTTTTTTCCATACACATTGGCAACTACCTTACTATTGTCTGCATCGTTTCTCAAGCAACCCGCAAGTAGAGACATTGCTAAAATTATTACTACAATAGGCTTAACTAAATATTGCATCAGCTGAAAAATAAATTATAATTGCACATTACCTTAAGTATAGAGAACGCAAAGGTTCATAAAATTATTTAAGGTGTAAAGCTAATTAAGGTTAGAAATTACTTGTTGATAAACAGGCTTGTTAATAGTGACCGTAAATTTTTGTCTAAGTTGTTCAACCCATTGCTGCTCCAAAAACGCTTGATAGTCGGCAATTAGCTGCCCCCTAACCTCTTCAATGGGTTTTGGATCATCTTTAACTTCATTTAAAAATCGGACAAAGTAATAACTATTACCTTGTGAATGAATATCAGATATTGAATGACTCCATGATTCGAATCCTTTAACCATTTTGTTATCAGGCACTACGGCGATTTTGTCAACTTTAAAAAGGGTGTCTTTTTTGCCTACACCTTTTCTCGCAAGCTCATCAATGGTTAAGTTTCTTCCTTTTCTTGATTTTACTAATTTTCGTGCTTTTTTAAGGTTTTTTTCTTTGTGCGAGGTAAATAGCTGTCCGTAAATTCTTTCAGACCATGAGTAATTATGGATATTATCATTGTAAAATTTCTTCTGCCCTTCGTGATCTTGGGTTGATTTTGACCATACATTTATGTCCATAATAGCAAAAAGCAAAATTCCATCATGGTACTCCTTAAGCAAGTATTTTATTTCACTATTTTCTGCCAAAAGTTTATTCTGCTCAAAAGCAATGGCAACGCTTTTAACCATTTCATCGAATGAATTTTCAACTATAAGAGCAAAATGCTGGTTTGTAAATTTCTGTTGCTGCATATTTATGCGGTCGGCCAGGTCGGACAAAGTATATTTTTTATTGGCAAACGCGAATAAAAATTGATTTCTATAATACTTTGGTAACTTCCAATTGCCTTCGTAATAGCTAGAGTCTAAAACAAATTTCATCGTATTCAGAGCGTTAGAATCAACAATAAAGTTGTTTTCAATCTTTAACCTGCTCACAAATTTTTCTTGTGGAACTTTGCTTCGCTCATCACGTGCTAAACGCGCCTTTAATTCAGGCATCATCTCTTCAAAGGTGCTAACCTTACGCTCTTCTAATAGTTTAATAATATGCCAGCCAAATTGGGTTTTAACGGGTTTACTAAAGTCGCCAGGCTTAGCTAGGGCAAATGCTGCTTTTTCGAACTCGGGGGGCATCTGCCTCATACCAAACCATGGCAATTCACCACCTTTACTCGCAGTTCCTGGATCTTGACTAAAATTTTGCGCAAGTAGGGTAAAATCCTCGTTGGTGCGAACCCGCATATAAATTGAATCAATTAGCTGTTTTGCCCGCTCGGCACTCTCTGGAGAATCGTTGGCTGGTGAAGATATCATTATATGGGCAGTTTTAACTTGCCCAGCAGAAGGACGCCTACCATTTACCTTTACAAGGTGGTATCCAAATCTACTTCTGATAGGTAACGATACTGAATCGATTGGAGTTCTATAGGCTGCATCCTCGAAAGGGTAAACCATTTGAAAAACAGAGAAGTACCCTAAGTTTCCACCATTCATTTTCACGGAGGGATCATCGCTAGTAGCGCGAGCAACCGCCCCAAAGTCAGCCGTTTCAAGAACCCTTTTACGGATGCTCATCGTTTTATTATAAAGCATAAGGGTATCATCAGGCGAAGCATCTTCGGGCACCGTAATAAGAATATGGCTTGCATTAACCTCAACCTTTGCTCGCTGGTAAGCCTCCCGCAGTAGTCTTTGTTCCTCATCCTTATCGACTAGCTGAGGTTGCAACAGCTGGTTTCGATAGCTGGTATACTCTTGCTTAAACTCATCGGTTTTATTAAGTCCTTCCGACATAGCTTCGGCAACTTTCAGTTTATAAACAATAAACATATCCAAATATTCGTCGACGCTTTTCTTATCAGCATCGGCAATCATTTGGTTATTCTTTAGGTAGATTTGTTCAAACTCGTACCTGCTAACCGACTCATTACCTATGGTAAGTAAAATATCATTGTTGTTTTGAGCCGACAAGTAGCTGCTTAGCAAAAAGCAAATTGTAAGTATAAAATAAGTACGCTTCATAGTATAGTTCTTATCGGTTAAAATCAATTAAACAGGTTACCCCCTGCTATAGTTTGGTGCTTCGCGAGTAATGGCCACATCATGAGGATGGCTTTCGGCAATACCAGCATTGGTTATTCTAACAAACTTTGCCTGTTTCAGTTTTTCAATTGTAGGTGCGCCGCAGTAGCCCATACCCGCCCTAAGACCACCAATCATTTGGTAAAGAACCTCTTTCAGGGTTCCTTTATAAGGTACACGGGCAACAATTCCTTCGGGTACAAGTTTCTGAATATCATCTTCAACATCCTGAAAATACCTGTCTTTTGATCCCTGCTGCATTGCCTCTAACGAGCCCATACCACGGTAGGACTTAAATTTTCGTCCGTTATATATTATGGTCTCACCGGGTGATTCGTCAACCCCAGCAAACATAGAACCTGCCATAATTGAGTCGGCGCCCGCTGCAAGTGCTTTCACTATATCGCCAGAGTAACGAATTCCGCCATCGGCAATAATGGGTATACCCGTTCCTTTAAGCGCCTTAGCCACATCATAAACGGCATTCAGCTGGGGTACGCCAACACCTGCTATAACCCGTGTTGTACATATTGAGCCAGGACCAATACCAACCTTTACACCATCAACACCAGCCTTAACCAGTTCGAGGGCTGCTTCGGCTGTGGCAATATTCCCCACAACCACCTCTAATCCCGGAAATTCTTTTTTTACCTTTTTAAGCATCTCGATAACACCACGCGAATGGCCGTGGGCAGTATCAATAACAATTGCATCGACCTTAGCTTGTACCAGTGCGCTAATCCTTTCGAGAGTATCATTGGTAACCCCAATGCCAGCTGCAACCCTAAGCCTGCCTTTGGAATCTTTACACGCTAACGGGTTGTCTTTTGCCTTGGTAATATCTTTATATGTTAATAAACCAGCCAGCTTATAATTCTCATCAACCACAGGCAGTTTTTCAATTTTATACTCTTGTAAAATTGCCTCAGCCTCTTCTAGATTAATTGTTCTTGTGATTGTAATAAGCCCCTCTGAGGTCATTACGGTTTTTATGGGTTCAGAAAAATCGCGCTTAAATCGTAGGTCGCGATTGGTAACTATACCAATTAAAACACGCTCAGTATTAACAACGGGTATTCCTCCAATTTTATACTCTTTCATCAACTTAAGTGCATCTCCAACAGTGGCTTCGGGCCCAATAGTAACCGGATCGTATATCATTCCGCTCTCGGCTCGTTTTACAATGCGCACCTGATTTACCTGTGCCTCAATCGACATATTTTTATGCACAACACCTATACCTCCCTCGCGAGCTATTGCGATAGCTACAGCCGATTCGGTAACGGTGTCCATTGCTGCCGAAATAATGGGGGTATTTATTGAAATATTTCTTGAAAACATTGTTGAAATGTCTACATCGCGGGGTAAAACTTCAGAATAGTCGGGAACTAATAAAACATCATCAAATGTAAGTCCCTCTGTTACAACTCTTTCTTTTATAAATGACATGGCGTTTGGTTTTGTTTTTTCGCTTGCCAAGTTACAAAAAAAACTGATTAACAAAGTGATTGTTTTCACTTTGTACCGCTTGGCATAGTAACAAATTGAGATTACATTTGTGTAAATCAATTTGTGTAACTTGAATCAGTTTGAAAAAATACTATTCCAATACTGGGGATTTTCCTCATTTAGGGCTATCCAGCTTGAGGTAATTGAATCGGTTTACGCGGGAATTGACACGCTGGCGCTAATGCCAACCGGTGGAGGGAAATCAATAACCTTCCAAATTCCAGCGCTGGCCAAGGAGGGTTTATGCCTTGTGGTTACCCCATTAATTGCACTGATGAAAGACCAGGTTGAAAACTTAAAAAAACGAGGAATAAAGGCTGTGGCCTTACATTCGGGCATGACACGGCACGAGATTGAAATTACGCTAGACAATTGCGCCTATGGAAATATAAAATTTCTTTACCTATCGCCCGAGCGTTTAAACACCGAGCTTTTTAAGGTTAGGCTACAAAAAATGAATATTAACCTTGTGGCAATTGATGAGTCGCACTGTATATCGCAGTGGGGTTACGACTTCAGACCATCATACCTTAAAGTATCTGAGCTTAGGGAGCAGCTGCCCACCGTTCCGTTTTTAGCCGTAACCGCCACAGCAACCCCCGAGGTTGTTGACGACATTCAGGAGAAGTTGGGTTTTAAGCAAAAGCACGTTGTTAAGATGAGCTTTGAGCGGAAAAACCTAGTATACCTAGTGCGGGATATTGAGGATAAAAATAAGCATCTGTTTAAAATTGTAAACGGACTGCCCGGAAGTGGTGTTATTTATGTTCGAAATAGGCTAAAGACTAAAGAGATTGCACAAATGCTTCAGAAAGAAGGTATTAGCGCAGATTACTACCACGCTGGCTTAACGTCGGAGATTCGCAGTGCTAAGCAGGACGACTGGCAAAACGACCGAACCCGCATAATTGTATCGACCAATGCCTTTGGAATGGGTATTGACAAGCCCGATGTACGCTTTGTTGTACATATGGATTTACCCGATTCGCCAGAAGCATATTTTCAGGAAGCTGGGCGCGGCGGGCGCGATGGCAAATTAGCCTACGCCATTTTACTGTACAACAACTCGGATAAAGCAAAAATTGACAAGCGAGTACAAACATCGTTTCCCGAACCCGAAGAAATAAAACGTTGCTACCATGCCCTATGCTCATTTCTAGGAATATCCATAGGTGCAGGAAAAGATGAGGTTTACGATTTCAACCTAATTGAGTTTGCAACGGCATACAAGTTTAACTTTTCAAGGGCATACAGCTCGCTTAAATTTTTAGAACTCGAAGGCTATATTGAACTAACAGACGAGCTTGATAATCCCAGCCGAATTATGGTTATTACAGAAAAAAACGAGCTATATAAATATCAGGTTGCCCACGCCGACATTGACCCTTTTATAAAGATTTTGCTTCGCAATTATGCGGGTCTCTTTAGTAGTTACATTAAAATTGATGAAACACACCTTGCCCGAATCAGCAACCTACCCTTTAGAACCGTAACTGATAATTTGATAAAATTGAGCAGAGCAAAAGTAATAAACTACATACCCCGAAAAAAAACGCCCCTTATTATATTTACTGAGGAAAGGCTGGACGATAAGAACCTCAGAATAAGTCCTGAAAATTACCACGCAAGAAAAGAACGATACCTTAAGAGAGTTAATGCAATGGTCGAGTACGCCTCGGGGACTGCAAAATGCCGTAGCATGTCGTTACTTGAGTATTTTGGCGAAACCACAGCCACACGCTGCGGAAAATGTGATGTTTGTACTTCGCGCAATGAGTTAGATATGAGTAAGTACCAATTTGATCAAATTCTTGAACAGATAAAAGCATCCATACTAACAGAAGGTAAGCTGCTTGAGCCTCTGGTTGATTCCATAAAATTTCCTACAGAAAAATCAACTAGAGTAATTCGGTGGCTACTCGATAACAATAAAATTATTAAGGATAGTAACGAGGTTTTGCATTGGAACAAAAAGGTGTAATTCGATGTTATTAACTAAGTTTGCTCTATAAAACCATACAAAATTGAAAGCAGGAATAATTGGTTCGGGTGTTGGAGGGCTTGCAACGGCCATAAGGCTATCAACTAAGGGATACAAGGTTACCGTTTTTGAACAATCAGATACTATTGGCGGAAAGCTAAATGAACTCCGAATGGGCGATTTTCGTTTCGATACGGGCCCTTCACTGTTTACCCTGCCTAGCTTAGTTGATGAACTTTTTAGCATTGCTGGCGAAAAGGATTCAAATACATTTAGGTATAAAAAGTTAGAAAATGTTACCCGATATTTTTACCCGAACGGTAAAGTGCTAAACTCGTGGTCGGATCCAATACGATTTGCCCAGGAAGCCGAGCAGGTGCTGAACGAGCCAGCTGCAAATATTGAACAATACCTAAACGAGTGCAAAGAGCTATACCAGCTAACATCTAATATGTTTATGTTTAGCCCTTTTCCTACTTGGAAAGGCTTTAAGTCGGACGAAGCGAAACAGATTGGAATGAATTTTAAGAAGCTTAAAGCGTTTGAAACCATGCACAAGGTGAACCGCAGAAGTTTCCTACAAAAAGAAACTATACAACTTTTTAACCGCTTTGCCACCTACAATGGTTCAAATCCCTACAAAGCACCCGGCACGCTAACCATTATTCCGCACCTTGAGCACAATATAGGAGCCTACTTTCCTGAGCAGGGAATGTACTCCATCGCCAAATCGATGTTTTCATTGGCACAAAAGCTTGGTGTAAACTTTGAACTAGGTTGTCCTGCTCAACGGATAGAGTACAAGCACGGCAAAGTAACTGGCATTAAGGCGAATGGTTTAGCCGACAACTTTGATATTGTAGTAAATAACACCGATATTTTTACTGCATACCCAAATCAGATGCCCGAACGTAAACTAAGCCAGTTCTACAAAATGCAAGAGCCCTCATCATCGGCACTAATTTTTTACTGGGGCATAAAAGGCACACACCCTAAGCTTGATGTGCATAATATTTTATTTAGTGAGAATTATGGCGAAGAATTCAAAGTTCTTGAGCAGAAAAACATATCGAACGATCCTACTGTATACATTTTTATAAGCAGTAAAGCCGTGCCTACCGATGCACCCGCAATGCACGAAAACTGGTTTGTAATGGTAAATGTACCGTACGATAGTGGGCAAGATTGGCACGAAATTACTACCCGAACCAAGCGAAACATTTTTTCGAAAATAAAGAAAGAGCTTAACATTGATATTGAGCCTCTTATTGTGTGCGAGGAAACGCTAAATCCTCCGCAGATTGAGCAAAAAACTGGTTCATACCGCGGTGCACTCTACGGTATAAGTTCGAACAACCGATTTGCAGCTTTTAGCCGGCACCCAAACCGTTCAAAAAATTTAAAAGGCCTATATTTTGTTGGAGGCAGCGTACACCCCGGTGGCGGAATACCCCTTTGCCTTGCCTCGGCAAAAATAGTTGATAACTATATAAAACCAATTTAGTATGATATCGTTTGTAAATAAGCATAAAGTATTACTAGCCAAGCTTTTAATAGTTATTGGTTACGGAATTTCAATTCCTGGGCTTTGGATGATGCGCCACAACCCTACTGTTTTTCAATTAAGTTGGGTATTTACCACGCTAACCCTATTGCTAGTTTTACTTTTTCATAAGCCATTTACTCTGAAATTTGCTGCGGCACTTATAGCTGTTGGGGTTATTGGCTGGGTTGCCGAAGCCATTGGTACAAATACGGGAGTAGTTTTTGGTGATTATACCTATGGGGCATCGCTGGGGGTTAAAATTATTGGAACCCCCTTTGCTATGCTAATAAACTGGATAATATCAGTTTACCTAATTACTATGATACTTCGTCCGAAAATAAGCAATATTTGGCGTTTAGGGTTTGCTGGGGCATTTCTTATGGTAATTTATGATATTTTGCTTGAGCCTGTTGCCGTTCGATTAGGAATGTGGAGTTGGGGAACAACCACAACGCCCCCACTACAAAATTATATTGCTTGGTATATTATTTCATTCCCCCTAATTATGCTTTTGGCACGATACGTAAAAAAGTCTCAAAACCCTTTGGTAGTATTGGCTTTTGTATCCCAACTGGTATTCTTCACACTTTTAAACTTAATGATTGTTTTTCTTGAAATGTAATTTCAAAGAAACTAAAGCTCGCTACTGCTAATAATGTTGGCTCCTTTGGCTATTAACTCCTTTTTTATTTCCACAAAGTCAGGCTCGCTCAACGGGCGTGACGCATCCTCAATCATTGTGGCGCTAAATCCTTCTTTTAGCGCATCAAGCACTGAGAAATAGACGCATATATCGGCTGCTAATCCACAAAAGTATAGGTTCTTAGCTCTTAACTCTTTTAAATAACCCGCTAACCCAGTGCTTTTTAAGTGTCCGTTATCGTAAAATCCGCTGTAGCTATCAATTTCAACATTCATCCCTTTTCTAAAAACGGCGGCAATTTTATCGGTCTTTAAACCGCTATGAAACTCAGCGCCAAATGTTCCTTGTACACAGTGGTTTGGCCAAAGGACTTGCTCTAACCCATTAATTTTTATTGTATCAAACAACTTTTTATTGGCGTGATTACTGGCAAAGCTGGCGTGGGTTGGTGGGTGCCAATCTTGAGTGGCAACAACCAAATCAAATTTATTTTGTATGCTATTAATCAGTGGGACAATGGTATGGCCATTTTTTATTGCTAAAGACCCACCGGGCATAAAATCATTTTGAACATCAACTATAACAAGAGTTTTCATTATATGTATTTATTAATTTTAAACGTAAGGTATGGTACATCAAAATCATAGCACACTTACTGTAGATTACCATAGTTTATATGCGAGTTCAATTATTTTAAACTAAACTAGCTACTTATTTTTATGTGAAATAATAAGAGCATCTCTTTGTTTTCTGAGTTGCTCACTAATTCCAACCTTATAAATATGCGGATTATTAAACCGCTTATACTCATCAGGCAGATGCGACAGCCTCTTACTGGAGTATAAGTAAGTTTCGCTCAAGGGCTGGCTTGGGATAATTCGCCTACCGCTCTCCATAACCTTTTGTAATAGAGGAGTTTTGACGTGCCCTTTAACAACTGTTTTTTTATGAGGGTCAAATGGGTGATAAATCATCTCAATGTCCTTCTCTTCAATTAACGCAACAACGTCGGCGCCAATCCAGCGACCATTGGAATTTGAGAACCTGTAAACTTGCTTTTCGCCCGGCAGCGTAGTTTTAATAATATTTTCGGAAATTTTTATTCTGGGTTCACCTTTAAAGGACGCAAGTTTGTACACACCATCGAGCGCAGCATCTGGATGACCAGTAACAAGGCTGGTACCCACGCCAAACACATCAATTGGCGCATCCTGCTCCAGTAAACTCTTAATGATGATCTCGTCAAGCTGATTTGAAGCCGCAATTTTAACATCAGTAAGCCCTACATTGTCGAGCATTTCTCTACTTTTTTTAGCAAGGTAGGCCAAGTCGCCACTATCAAGGCGAATGCCTTTAAGTTTGTGCCCCCTAGCCTCCATCTCGTTACCAACTATAATTGCATTAGGCAAACCACTCTCGAGAGTATTGTATGTATCAACCAACAAGATGCAATTATTTGGGTGTGTTTGGGCATAATCTCGAAAAGCGGTAAGCTCATCATCATAACTTTGGATAAACGAATGGGCCATAGTTCCTGAAACCGGAATACCAAAATCGCGACCAGCCCTAACATTGCTTGTTGAGTTGAATCCGCCAACGTAGGCGGCTCTGGTAGCGTGGTAGCCTCCAACGCCTTGCGCACGTCGTAGTCCAAAATCTATTAGCTGCCTGTTGCCAGCAACCTGGCGCATTCTGCTTGCTTTTGTTGCTATAAGCGTTTGAAAATTAAGTATATTCAGGAGTATGGTTTCAATAATTTGTGTTTCTATAATATTTCCCTCAACCTGAAGAATGGGAATTGTGGGAAAAACCACCTCACCCTCAAGGCATGAGTAGATGTTGCCCGTAAACTTAAAATTCCTTAGGTAATTGATAAAACGCTCATTGAATCCTACTTGGCTAAGGAACGATAAATCTTTTGAATCGAATTGAAGATTCTCGAGAATACTTAGTAAAGTATCTAAGCCTGCAAATATAGCATAGCCTCCGTCGAAGGGTAATTTTCTGAAAAAATAATCGAATACTGCCCTTTCGTTATGCCTGCCCTTTTCAAAATAGGCGTACGCCATTGTTAACTCGTAATGGTCGGTGTATGAGGCGGTAAAGTTTATCATTTTGTGGGGGAGTTAAGAGTTAAAAGTTATAAGTGAAAAGTGAAAAGTGAAAAGTGAAAAGTGAAAAGTTAAAAGTAATGAGATGTCAAAATGCTAAACGCACTTCGTACATTCTCGAAGTTTATACCTGTCTAAAACATTCCTTCTTCCAAGACGAAATGTTGTGATTGCAATTACTAGCAGAAAACAACGACAGGGTTTTGTTTTCCGCATCATCGCAAAGGCTGGTTGTTTAATAGTAAAGCGTAGATAATATCAACTAATTACATCCTACCTTTTAGTAGAAACCGTATTGTAACTCAATGGTTCAAACAAGATGGAATAATTATTCGGGCTATAAAATGGTGAGTATGTCGCCAGTTTTAATTTGCGGACCCTTAAAACTCTTACTAAACTCTTCAATAACGTGGGTTGCTGTGCAATGCGATGGGTAAACGCGTTTAACGTTATTTTTCTTTAAATACTCAATTGTTTTCTGCGTTTGTAGGTTATTCTCCTTTAAATGAAAACCTCCCATAACTCCAGCAATAGTTTGTTGACCAGTTACCTTTTTTGCGTATTCGAGCGTGTTCACAATGCCTGCATGACCACACCCAGTTATAACAAAAACACCATTGTTAACTCTAAACGCTAAAGCGCTATCGTCCATTACGTAATCGGGTGTTTCATCATCAAAAACAAAGGATGTTGTTTGTGATTCAAAGTCTGTAATGCGAGGTATTTCACCGAGGAAATATGCCCCTTGGAATAATTCGTGCGGCTGAGCGGTTGTGATAAGCGTGAACTTATCGCGGATGCTCTCCTCATCGTTTTTAAGACCAATGTATGCGCCACCGTTTTTTCTGTATCGCTTAGCAAAGCATGCAGGGTGACAAATTAAATTACCCCCATTTATGTAGTTTAGCCCATTCCCATGGTCGTAGTGTCCGTGGCTAAGAACAATTTGCTGAACATCCCTGATATCCAGATTCATTATCTCGGCATTACGGAGGAATAAATCGGTTTGCCCTGTATCGAAGAGGATTTTATTGCCCTCATATTCAATAAAATATGATAAGCCGTGCTCTGCCAACGTATTTGGACCTGGTGTATTATCAACTAAAATAGAGATTTTCATTTTTCGTTGGTTGCTGTAATCTTATATAAAATTTTAATCCTATCAAATTACATATAATTTTGTAAAATGCAAAGTAATAAGTTTAGCCCTGTATTTATTAAGAAGTAAGTACCGTTCTTGAAACAACGTACATTCGTTAGCAAAATTGATAATCAACTTAAATTCAATTGCTTACCTATCATGTCAATTAATTTGTCCTTATCTATTGGTTTTGAAATAAAGTCGTTACACCCATATTTTATGGCCAACTCTTTATCTTGTGCAGAAGTATATGCTGTTTGGGCTATAATGGGCAAATCTGGAAATACCGATTTAATTTTTGCCGTTGCCTCGTACCCATTCATTATAGGCATCTTAATGTCCATTAACACGATATCAACATTTCTGCTCATACATATTTCAACAGCCTCTTTCCCATTTTTTGCTCGAATAAGGTTACAGTTCATTCCACTTTCCTCATGTAATAATGCTTCAATATATAGGAAGTTCACCTCCTCATCTTCTGCAACAAGTATTGTGCAATTCATCTTATTTGTTGGGGCAGGGCTATTTTCGGAAGTGTTCTCAACCATTTTCTTCGAACATTTATAAGGGATGGTAACATAGAAGGTTGATCCTTTCCCTTTTTCCGATTCAAAAGTAATATCCCCTCCCATTAAGTTTACATTCTCTTTTGAAATGGGTAAACCAAGTCCTAGTCCCCCCCACTTTCGTGAAATTTCTTTTTCAACCTGAGAGAAGCGTTTAAAAATTAGCTCATAGTTTTCTGGCGATATTCCAATGCCTGAATCTTTTACATAAAGTACAAGGTTATTACCTACAACATTATATCCCATTTCAATAAACCCGCTTTCTGTGTATCGGAATGCATTTTCGAGCAGATTACTCAATATTTTATTAAGTTTTGTTCTATCTGCGATAATATGACTCTTGCTATCGCTTAGCTCCTTTTTAAGAGTAAAATTAATGGTTGTTTCCTTGGCTTTTAGGTTAAAAATAGAGAATAGATCCATCAAACAATCATTTAAACAGAACAGCGTTTCGTTTAGTTTTTCCTGCTTCATTTCTAGGTTCGAAATCTCCAATATATCATCAATAATCCGAAGTAACTGCTGACTGCTACTTGCAACAATTCCCGAATAGTATTTCCTTCGCTCATAAGGTATATCTGGGTCGTCTAATAATTTAGAAAAACCTATTATACCATTCATCGGAGTTCGAATTTCATGTGACATATTATTGAGGAACTCTGTTTTTAGCTTGTCACTCTCTTCGGCCTTCTGTTTGGCTTGTTTTAACTCTTGGTTCTTCTTAAGTAGCGCTGAATTTTTTGTGTTAATTAAATGTTTAATGGCCATTTTTTGTTTCATCTCAGTGGGAAACCACCTGTACAATACAATAACCAGAACCAGTACACCGGTTATAAATGTTACAAACTTCGGGAGAAAAACATATTCGGGTTTTGTTAGTGTATCAAAAAAACTAATGGGAATAAATCCTTCTTGAGAGGCATGCCGTAAGCCAAAGTAAACACCTTCAATTACTGTCCTAAAGGCATCAATTATTAGAATAAGTAGTAAGAGATTCAGTAGCTTATCTTGGTTTTGTTTCCGATGAATTTTCTGGAGAAAAAAAAGGAGTATATACAACCAGGTTGCTACTATTAGGCCGTAAGTAATTAGCGTAATATATTTAAAGGGCTCTTCCATTTACACAAAGAATATGTCTTTAATTTAAATATTGAAACTTTTCTTCTGCTAGAAATATGTAACTGGTTATTACGAAGTTAATATCACTAACCGACTCTGAGTATGGCTGTTACTAAATATGCCTTGAATTATATCAACCAACTTGTTAGATATAAACTTACATATAATTTTAGTTAATTCAACGGTAAATATACATTTTTTGAAAGTAGCAACAGGGTGTTCACTACAAAGAATCAATATTTTCTGTAGGCTTACCAAAAACAACGTGTTTAAACTTGGCTACATTTAATACAGACAAAAGAAAACAACAACTTACATATATCGTTAGCCCAACGTTGCTAGTGATCAAATTTCATTTTCTGAATTCGTACAGCGTTTAGTATTGCCAATAGAGCAACACCAACATCGGCAAAAACTGCCTCCCACATTGTTGCTATTCCCCATGCCCCTAAAGCTAAAACGGCTACTTTTACAGCAAATGCCATCGAAATATTTTGCCAAACAATTCGCTTAGTTTGTTTACCTATATTTATTGCCATTGGTATTTTACTTGGCTTATCGTCTTGTATAACCACATCAGCCGTTTCAATGGTGGCATCGCTTCCGAGCCCTCCCATTGCAATACCTACATCGCTTAACGCTACAACAGGGGCATCGTTCACACCATCGCCTACAAACGCAACAGTTTCATTTTGGGCGATAATCTCCTTCACTTTTTGCAGCTTTTCATCGGGTAGTAAATCACCGAAGGCATTTGATATGCCCAGCTTATTTGAAACAAATTTAACGATGCTGCTTTTATCGCCGCTTAGCATTGTGATTTTAACTCCTAACGTTTTTAATTGATCTACCGTTCTTTTTGCATCCTCTTTAATGCTATCGGCAATGGTTAAGTAGCCTACAAATTGTTTATTGTATGCTATGGCAATTACTGTGTAAACTATTGTGGTTGGATCAATGTCGTATTTTATAGAATGCTTATCCATCAGCTTAAAATTCCCCACCAATAGCTCTTTCCCACTTATAAATGCTTTTAGTCCGTGACCCGATACCTCCTCTATATCAGTAAGTTTTATTGAATAATCTATTTTACCTACATAACTATGAATTGCCGTTGCCACGGGGTGAGTGCTTTGGCCTTCCAAAGCATTTACCATTTGTAAAATTTCATCTTTATAAAAATGGGGCTTTAAAACCACCTCCTGCACTTCAAAAACACCTTCGGTTAGTGTGCCCGTTTTATCCAATACTACATTCTGAATATTTGCAAGAGTGTCTAAAAAATTACTGCCCTTAAATAAGATACCATTTCTGCTAGCTGCCCCAATTCCTCCGAAATAACCTAACGGAATACTTATAACTAGGGCGCAGGGGCAAGAAATAACTAAGAACACCAATGATTTATAGAGCCACTGGCTAAAATCATAGTTTTCAACAAAGAAGTAAGGAACAACACAAATAAGAACGGCCAAAAAGACAACAATGGGCGTGTAAATCTTTGCAAATTTTCTTATAAATAGCTCTGTAGGTGCTTTTTGGGCAGTGGCGTTTTGCACCATTTCCAAAATTTTGCTCAGTTTACTATCTGTATATGCCGTGGTTACTTTTACCTGCGAAACGGTGTTTAGGTTTATCATCCCAGCCAACACCGCATCTCCACTCCTTTTACTGGCGGGCTTGCTTTCGCCTGTAAGTGCAGCGGTATTAAATAAAGCCGATTTGGAAATCAACTCCCCGTCCAACCCTAATTTCTCACCCGATTTTAGCTGTATGGTATCGCCAATGTTTACACTTTCGGCTTTAACAATTTTAGGTTGGTTATTAAGTAAAATAGTTACCTCATCGGGTCGTTGATCGAGCAAGGTTTTGATGCTTGTTTTGGCGTTTTTAACTGCCAATGTTTGAAACACTTCGCCAATAGAGTAAAATAGCATTACCGCTACGCCTTCGGGATATTGACCAATGGCAAATGCTCCGATGGTAGCAATAGACATTAAAAAGAATTCGGAAAAAACTTTGCCCTGAAAAATATTTTTGAACGCTTCTATTAAAACAGGAAAACCCACTGGCGCATACGCCAAAGTGTACCAAAAAACCCTGAACCAACCCGTAAACCAAGGCTGGGTAAAGAAATTGTCAAGTCCAATTGCAACAGATAGCAGTGCGAATGAAACAATTGCGGGGAAAAAGATTTTTGAAGTAATGCTGTTACCACTTGAATGGCTGCTTGCATTTTCGGCTGTGCGTGCTTCATTTTTAGTCCTTCCGAAAACAGGCTCGGAGATAGCACAACAGCTATCTTCTTCGTGTTCATTTTTTAGTTGCAGGTCGGCAATAAGGTTTATTTTCTCTTCTTGAGTACAACAAAGCTGGTTCCCGTTTTCATCATATATATGCTTATGTTTCATATTTATAATATTTGATTTATTGAGGGTATTTGTGTGCTTTTGGATTTGGATTTTTATGTTCCAGCCTATTCAACTCTCAATAGAAACAAAACATCACCATAAAGTTTTTGTTTAGCGAATAAGAGGATTGAACCGATAAAAAAGTATACTATGAAAAAAGTGACCAAACCCAAAGTAAAGTTATTGGCTATGGGAAAACAGTTTACTGCCAAACAGATGGAAGCAAAGGCAGGTGAACTCTTGCCTAAACATCTTGCAAACATTGAGTCTGTTCTAATTTTATTGGGAGGAGAATGTGTTCTGGTATTGGCCGATACCGATCATGTACTAAAGCAGGGAGACAGTTTTATTATACCTCCAGGAATAGGGCATCAGATTAGGGTAATTGATGATTTTAAAGCGGTTCATGTTATGCCCAATGATATAGAGTTCAAGTTTTTTGAATAAGACTTGTTTACTGCCTTTCCTAGTTTTAATCGGGTTATGTTCATTTTTACAGTGTTTTGAGATTAGGCAGGCGCTCAACTCTTTTACTGATATGAATTTATTCGGAAATTCTATTGATTTATCTGTAAATGCCTAATTTTTGGAAAGCAAAAATTAGGTTATCTCCCTTTTCCAACATCCAATATTAAAAATTCAAGGGCACAACACGTTATATGATTTTAAAACTCATCATTTCTACTCTTTCTTTAATTTCGTAAGCATCAAACCCAAATTTTGCCCATGCCTTTTTTCCAATCTCGTTTTTGGTAAGTACCGACAATTCGACGTAATCTATATCTTTGCTCTGAAACCACCCTTTAAGTTCTGTCAAGAACTTTCTGGCTATACCAAGTTTTCGATATTCCGGTTCTACAAATACATCGTTTATATACCCATTCTTAGTAATTTGGAATATGGGCGATCTTGCTTGGATTTCTGCTGCAGCATAACCAATTAACTTACCATTCTTTTCAGCAACTAAAAGAAGCCTATCATCTGCAATCAGGCTTTTTTCAAGAAAATTTCGATATACTTTATCCGCAGTTTTTGTTGGAGTAAAATAAGGGTCGAAATGAGAATGTTGTTCTAATAAAGCAATGCCATATTTTGTAACTTGCTCTATGTCGTTAAGGTTTGCTTTTCTTATTTTCATATTGATTTGATTAATTAATTTTATGCGCTTGGGCCTAGTAGAAGTTTTAGATTTTTAGGTTTAACAACTACCTTTCAACCTTTCTGAAAAGAGTAATTGACACGTTAATGCTGCTGATTCAATATCGCTTAATTAAGGCTCAAGTCATCGACTTCGCGCTGCCTGACCGTTACCCTGAACGAAGTCGAAGGGGCAGTTATAATTGAATAGTAGGCTTTAATTCGCTTAACTAAACAGCATTAACTACTGACTCCCTATAAATATACAAATTTTTGCCATCAATCTCATAGGTAATGCAATGACGATAATAAAACCACGACATTGCAAGGAGGAACGACGAAGAAATCTGTTGAAGGGAAAGTTCATAATAAAAGATTGCTTCGTCGCAAAGAACGCTCCTCGCAATGACGGGAAGAAAAACGTGTAGTCAAAATATTAGCCAAACAGCTTATTGCTAACGTGGTTAAGGGTTATAAAAGTAGGGGCTGCTATCAACGACGAAGTCTGGAAACTTCGCCGAGGTAGGGCTTAATTATGCGAAAAGTCTTAAGTAATTGTCAAATACATACACTCTACCTCGCTGATTTCCTGTTACCTCTTTTAAAATATCAAGTTTTTCTAATTCAACTATTAACTTATACGCTGAAGGCAAAGATATTCCAGCAATTTCATTCACTTTTTCTGCATTTATCATTGGGCGATTATACAAATAATCAACTATCTTTTTTGCATTTACTGCTCTACTACCTAATTTTTGAATGCTTGTTTCAACCTGTTTTTGTAATTGGAGAATATTGTCAAAAGTCGTTATTCCATTCTTTGTGGTTTCAATTATTCCAACCAAAAAGAACTTGAACCATTGTGAAAGATTGTTTTTTTCTCTTACCAGCATTAAGTTTTCGTAATATAACTTTCTGTTTTTCTCAAAAAAGTCAGATAGATACAGAATTGGTCTCTTTAATATTCCTTTGTTAACCAAATATAATGGAATAAGTAACCTGCCAACCCTACCATTCCCATCGAGAAATGGGTGAATCGTTTCAAATTGGTAATGGACAAGACCTATTTTAAGTAATTCGGGTATGAAAACTTCTTCGTTGTAAAGAAACTTCTCAATATCGCTCATTAATTCAGGTACAGAAGTATGAACTGGAGGAATATAAATAGCATCATTAATAGTTGCTCCACCTATCCAATTCTGACTATTTCTGAATTCACCGGGTTGTTTTCGCTCTCCCCTAACTCCTTGAAGTAGGACTTTATGAGTTTCACGAATTAACCGTGAAGAAAAAGGGAGTTTATCCAATTCCTTTATAGCCCATTCCATTGCTTTCGTATAATTCTGGACTTCTTCCCAGTCATCTCTTTTATCCAGAGGAATGTCTTCTTTTTCCAATAAAGCCTCTTCCATATTGGTCTGAGTTCCTTCAATTCGGCTACTTTGAGTGGCTTCTTTAAGGAGGTGCATACTAATAAATAGGTCGATATTTGGAATATACTTTGAGTACATGTCGAGCCTGCCTAATTCTCGGTCAGCTTGACTCAATAACTGCAACACCTCCATATTATCAACGTACAATTGTTGGTTGATAAATGTAGGTTGAAAACTCTTATAGTAGCCTTGGCTAATGTACTGTCCAGATTTATATTGCTTCATTCCGATTATTTTAAACAAAGATACCTGTTATTTAAGAAAATACAATAAAACTTAAATAAGAGATGTCCTTATTTAAGTTTTATTGCAACCTGGAGTTTTGTGTTTTGCAATCGCCTTGTTGTTAACGGTTAGTATATGAAAAGTAGGCGATTGCGGACTTCAAACCTGTCAAGTTACAAGACAGATGAAGCGGGCTGAAACCCTTGAACCTACTGCTATTTCGGCTATTATTTTTATGCATTGTTGTACTTTCGTGCTTTATTTTATTCAATTACTCTTTCTAAATTTACTATCATAGGTAAGTTTGACCGTATCGCTTTACCTGTCACTATTGCATGATAGGTTTTCAAATTAGGCAATGTTTTAACCAAGTCTTTACCTACATAATTACCTAAGAAGTTAAAACTAGTCTCGTCAAAAGCCTGGTAGCATATGATAGTATTACATTGAGTAAGGATTGTTTTCGATACGTTTGCAGTCCTTTGAGCAATAACTAGAAGGCCAACACCATATTTGCGCCCTTGCAAGGCTACCTGTCCCATTTTATTGACTACTGTTTTGCTGTCCCAGTCATTTACACCAAGAAAATTTCCTTCAGGAACTATCGTGTGTGCTTCTTCAAGTACTAAGCATATCCGCATTGGAGTATTAGCTTCATAGGCCTCTTTTGCCTTAGAAAAAATAAGACTAATAAAGTTTTCTGTGGATTGTATTACACCTGCGGTATTACTCACAGAAGGAAGTTCAACTAGCCCAATTGAGTCGTCTTCGGCAGCCAAAAATGTATCCAAGTTAGCATTGGTGAGTGAGGTCAATTGCTGTTTCTTTTTCCATTCTCCTGTGAAGTCAATACAAATGACTTTAGTATCAGTTTTTAATTGGTCAATAATCTCTCTTGCGAGAAAAGATTTACCTGAACCTGTAACACCTATTAAAGCTGTATGATGGCTAATAGCATCATGTAAATTTATTACTGATGGAAGTTGTGTATTCGGAATTGAACCTAATTCAAAATCGGGATAGGCATATTGTTCTACTTGAATATCACTTGTGTCAGCCTTGAAAATAGGGGTATTAATCGATGGGAGCCATCCAAACTTTTGGAAAGACAGAAGGTCATTTTGCCATTCTCCTAATTGAATTGCTTCTCCTTCGATAAATCCCGTCTCATTTTTATTTTCTAATTTTTCAAGTTCTGTTGTTCCACTGATTACCTGATAAAATAGTCTATGACTGCCTACTTTAAGTTCCAATAAATCGCCTTCCTGAATATCGTCAGTTTGTTTTGAATATTCAAATCTTATAGAGCCAATAGTTGATTTTTCAATCACCACGCCAACAAATTTTTTTATTCTAAGTGAATTAGATAATTCTTGTATTTTGTCAGGCTCAGTAACTTTATAAACTAGATTTCGCTTTAAGTTTGACAAATCATTCTTGGTAGTACCTAACTGAAGTACTTTAATCCATTTTTCTTGATTTAACAGATAGGTATCGAATACAATGCCTGCTATTGCATAAGTATCTGAATCCTGCATTGAATATTTAAAATTTAGAATATCAAATCGTTTAATACTTTTACTTCTATCTTCATAAAGTTTGACTAAGAATATTTTCTTTGATTGAACTCCGAAAATTTCTCCAATTGCATTTGACTTAACTTTATTCTGTTCTCTAATAAACGAATTATGAAGAGACTTAGGGTCGATGATTAATACTAAACCCCATAGGATTACCATTGTGAAAAGGTAACCATCGCTTACTTCTGATACAATTTCCGTCTTGTAAAGGATAAGAACAGAGATGAAAACAAAAGAGTAAATAACTTTTCCCCGCCCTACAAAAACTGCAATATTCTTAATGCTATTGGATAATTTATTTCTAGCTGAATCAGGACTTTCATTATCAGATGTGAGCGCAATAGAAGTGATAGAGAGTATGATTAAAAGCCCGATTAACGAAATTGTAGAGTACCAAAGTGCATCGTCAGTAAATGACTCTTTTATTGAGATGTAGGCGAGCAACAAAGGAATTGAATTTGTAATTACATTTTTGGGAGATGAATAGTAAGGCTCAATAAATAGGATTGAGAACAACAACATGAAAAGGCCTGAATAAAACCATATATTCTGGGTTGAAGTGTCAGGTAAAATAGAGTCTGTAAGCAGGTAGTGAATTCCTATGAATAATACGGAACTGACTAAAAGAAGAATGAATCTATTTGTTATGTAGAATTTTAGTTTGTTCATGTAATTTTATCTTTTGACTTTATTCAATTCTAATCGTTTTCATGTGTTGTCTGTCGGTCTCTCGGCATGAAGCCCAACTTATTAATAAACATACCCCATGCTCAAAAATTCCCCAACTCGTGCGGCTTAAATTCCTTAGCTTTTTACCTCGTTACCACACGTCGGGAGTTGTGCGGTAGCGGGGCTCAACGGTTGCGGGTATGAAATGTAGCGGAGTTCAGAGCAGCGTTTTTATCCCACGCTAAAGACTATACTGTGGGCTACAAAGCCCCGAGAACCGCTGAAACCGCTATATTTTATACCCGTTGTTAGCTTTAGTTGATTGTGTCATTCTCTATGTCATCAAGCCTATCATCTATATTCTCAATCTTTTTTACAATATCAGCCAGCTTACTGTTCGTTCTCTCAAGCCCATCTTCAACTTTTGTAGCTATATCATCATTTTGCTTTTCCAAATCATCTAACACAGAATCAATAACCGCTATTGTCTCATCTTTTGCAGATTCAATTTTATCTTCAACACTAATACTATTATTCTCAATTTGTATAGACAGCCTTTCTTCGGTTTGACTAGATAATGAGTTTTGATAAAACGGCATCAAGATACAATATGTGAAGAAAAGGAAATTAAAAAACAAACCTACCGCTCTTGAGCTTTTCTTTCCAACATAGTTTTCAATAAGTTTTGCAAATTCTAAGAAAATGTCAGTCGTAATTTCCTGAGAACCATTATCCAATAAAGATTCTACATTTTCCTTAAATTCAGCAGAATTCTCAAAAGCCGTTTTGATTTCATTTAATTCCTGTTGGGATGAAGCATCGAAATCCTCTTTAGCACTATCAAAAGAATTTACCACACCTAATTCGACGTCATTAATTGAATCACTACCCTGAAAAGAATCTCTCGTGTTTTGTGAAAAGAATTTATATAAAGAAGGATTTAAAACCTTAACAATATCATTTAGTTGATTATAATATTTAGAGTATTTATCTGTGATTTGTGCAGACTGCGAAATTAAACTTTGTAAAGTGTCTGAAATCGTTAATGGAAATTTAAATTGTTTATTGGCAGCATTTAACTTTTCATAATGTCTGACAATATGCTGAATTGAGTTACTCATTGTCAATGCTGGTGAAATTGCTTTTGCAAGCTTCTCCTGCTGTTCAATCATTTTGATATAAACGCTCATATTGCTTGAAGGTGCTATTAAAAGTTTCATCATCATTTCATTATGCATACGAGTGCCGTTTTTAGCTTTAGTTAATTATTTATTAAAGTAATTCTGAACATCATGATTCCAAACAAAGAAGTTAACAGCTAATTGACAAAAGTCATCTTGAAAAATCTCTTTGCCGTCATTTTCCTTACTCTCAAACTGAAAAATCTTAATCCGTTCTCCTACTTTTCTGACCTCAGCTTGTTTAACATGATATTTGTGTCTTGATTCTATCTCGAAATCATCATAGACTCGAATGGCTCCATCACAATGTTTAATGCCACCTGTATCTTTGTTGAATATAGCATGAAAGTATCTACTTGTCGTTAATCCCTCAAATGTATGACAAGGATATTCCTCACATGTAAAATGAATTTCGTTATCCTTTGGAGCCCATATATAATCCGTAAAACTATTGTCCTGTTCATTAAACCACTGCCCAAAATCTTCATTTCTCAAATTTACTAAATTATTCCAATCCAAAGGCTTACCATGAACATGCATCTTGTACATCATTGGCTGGTAATTATCAGATTGAATTTCAATAAAAGGGTCAAGTCTAACTTTAAAAGTTACTTTGGAGTCATGAATGCATTTAAGTATTGCTTGAAATATCCAGTAACTTGAATTTTATGCACCAGTAACTGGACATAACTCATAAACATAATCATTTAACTGAAATCTATAAAAACTAAAGTCAAATTGATTGGTGGATATTAGATAATTTTTATCGTACTCAATATTTAATAAATTCTTTGAGTTATAAGGCTCTGGCGCAGTTGCCTAATATGCTCCTCGGGTGTCATTTTTTTGCGGTTTAATTTGCATTTCAATGGTTTTTAAGCGTATATTTGTAATCTCAAGCCGCGATAACTTCAAGGCCCCACCTAATGCCCTACCAGCGCAAGCTGTTAGGGCATTAGCCCTTTAATAAGGTTAACTAAGGCGGAGCGGGTTAAATCTTTTGCCGTTACAACAATACTTTTCTCGCCAAAAACAAGCCAGCATTCAACTACCCTACCGCTAGTAAAATCGTTGCTTCGGTTTAATATCTTACCAACAACTTTATTTACATCTAGCGGTCGAGACGTGTCGAAGTGCTCGTTAAAATCAATAATAACCGATTTGCACCCTTGCCTACGTAAAGCCTTGTTAAACCCGGTTGCAATACCACTATACCCCTCAATTCGTTTGGCATCGGCAATAAAGCCGTTTAGCAAGTATTCAGGATTTTTCACACCAACAACCTCGGAATGCGCTCTTATCAGCAAAGACTCAACCTTAGCGTTAGCCGCCAATATGCGACCTGTTAAGATGTTTTTGCTAAGTTCGTTATTATCAGCCATTACGCTAATCTGCATCTTGCTTAGCTGGTCGGGATAAGTGAAATTGCCAACCTGCTCGGGTGTAAGCTTGCTTTTGGCTATGTAGTTGGCCTTGTCGGTAATAAGCTGGAAAGTTTGCGCTGGGTTGCCCTCTAGCCCTGGTGCGGGTTTAACCCATTCACTTTCGGTTATTGGTCCCGTGGCGGTTTTGGCGGTTTCAATCCAGTCGCATTTGCAGTTCCAAAAGTTACCCGGCTGGTTGCTAACGGCCGGGGGTGTGAAAAGTGCTGGAGATTGGAACAGCGTCATCGTCCCACGATAAGAAGCTGAATTGGAACGAGCAAGTTGCCGAATCAGCCAGAACGCCAGCATTTTTTACACCCCTTGTTAGCAAAAGTTGTTGTTATCTGTAATTAGTCATCCAAGATGAATAATCAGATACAATTTGAAAATTTGAATCCTTTTTGTCAACTACTTCTAAGTCCCAAAGTGGAATAGTGAATATTTTATTGTCTGAAATTCTTCTAACGCTCGCATAAATTCCTTTCCAATCATCATATTCTTTTTCCAGTTTAATAAAATCAAATTTATCAGTATATGAAGGTTTCGTTTTCTTTAATTCTTCATATTCCTTTTTACTCCAACCGCCTAAAATGTATGGTTCTTCCCAGTCGAAATCTTCCATTCCTGTCAAAATACAAGGAGTTTTTAAGTTAGTTTTCAAGAAATTAAAGTAACGATTTAAATTCTCCTCATTAACAGAAACATCATCTGATTTTATAATCTCGTTAATTCTTTTTTCCTCTTCATCGATAGAGTATTGAGCATTTATTTCCATTTGTTTTCTTAAAGTGTCATTTTGTGAATCTCTCGGATTGACAATTTCAACTTCATCCGTTTCTAAACAAATTAAATTGTATTCGAAACCATTCTTTAAACTGTCAATTATGTAATCCTCTTTTAATTCAGAAAGAGTGATGCTATCCAGTTCAATAGTCAGAATATTATCATCAATTTCAAGAATTCTGCCTGTCCATCCTTCAATTAATAATTCTTCATAATCAGGTGATTTTACACCTTTTCTTACTCTTACACTATTTCCAATTTTCATAGTTATGCGTTTTTTCGTCTTACAATTTTTGATAACGCTCGGGCGATAAGTGCGGTTTTGGGGTACTTTCCAAAAAATAAGCACTTGGAGAATGCCATACCAAGTATGCCAACATCGCATTTATCGTTTGTTGGACACTGTTTCGCTCCGAGTTCGAAGCCTTAAAGTTTGGCATTCTTTCGCCCGAGCGTTGGGCTATATTAGCATACCGAGAGCAAGCGTACTTTCTTGCGTAGGGATGCGTCAAGTGACTTAAATTTAATAATTATATTGATGTCTGACTATAAAATGAGATTTTGTATCGGTATCGAACCTGAACCGGTTAATGTACCGGTCTGTATAATTTTTAAATGCAAGGAGCGGAATATAGCCCAACTTATTAATAAACATACCCCATGCTCAAAAATCTCCCAACTCGTGTGGCTTAACCATATTGATTTTTACCTCGTTACCACACGACGGGAGTCGTGCGGTAGCGGGGCCCAACGGGTGGCGGTATGTTTTACGTCCCGTCGAGCGTGGCTGGGATTTGTCCACCGTTAAGAACTTTAATTGAAACTAAATGTTACGTAATCAGCGGAATAGGGAGCGTAAAATACACCGCGTGTTAGCCACAGTACTTTTATTCGAATAATGTTTTTATTGTATTCATCGGCAGAAACATTTTCCCGCTATCAGGAAGTTTGATAAAACCATATTTATCATAAAATCGTTCAGCACTTTCGTCGATTGGGTCAACTACAACTGCAAATGAACCAATACTTTTGGAAGTCTCGTAACTCCGTTTCAAGGCATCTATTAATAATAGTTTTCCAACTCCCTGTTTTTGAAATCTATTATCTATCGCTAATCGTCCAAGTAGAGTGGTTGGTATAGATTTATACGAAGCAGGTAGGTTCTTAAGAAATTCGGCAGGAATTAAGTTTTGGGATAAACTGTTGTTAGCTAAAGTGTAATAACCCTTTAATAAATCCGTTTCTTTGTCGTTCAGAACAAAACAGGCTGTCAATTTTCTTTTAATGTCTTGATTTGCTTGTTTATGTAAATAATTATCAAGCATTTCTTTACCACAAGAAAATTCTTTCTTTCTGTGATTCGAATTTAAACTTTCTGTTAGTTCATTCATTTAGATAAAAGAGCTTTGTACTCACTTGCAGCATTAATAAGGTCTTTATTTGCTTTCGGTGAATTAGTGATTGCTTCAAAGAATATTTCACTATCTCTTTTTGATGCAATAATTCGCTCTTTTTCCAATATTATTTTTTTTGCTTTTTCTTGAGCTGCTAAAACAATAAAATCAGTTAAACTTCTAAAACCACCTATGCGTGCAGCTCTTTCAAAATACAATTTTTGTTCTTTTGGTAAACGAGTATCAAATCTCGCCTTCTCTTGTTTTTTTATTTCCTTTGTTGTCATAATTGAAAATTATTAGTCAATACAAATGTACGCCTTTTAGGCGTACCAAACAAATATTTGTACGGTTATTTTCCGCAATTTTGTTCTTTTGTATTGTGGCGAACTTATTAATAAACATACTCCATGCTCAAAAATCCCCCAACTCGTGTGGCTTAAATTCGTTAGCTTTTTACCTCGTTACCACACGTCGGGAGTTGTGCGGCTTAGCAATGTGTGTGGATTTGATGCGTTGGCTATTTTATTTTATCAATAAAAACATATTTATAAGCTTCGCTCCAATGATAATCCTTTAATAGTGATATTTTAACCCTTTGTTTCAATACGTCCATTAATTTTAAAGGGGTAACAGAATACCTCTCAACTATTAATTTTAGTATTTCATCGAAACTCCACTCTTTATTTATAGGGAAATAGCAAAGTTCATCTATGAAGTCTTGTTGATAATCGGAAAGGATTATAACTTTTTTACAGCCAATTTGTTTTAATAAATTAACGTAAGTATCCCTGGTTTCGAGATTGGAAATTACCATTTCCTTATAGGTCAAGTTGTAGTAATCGAGGTACAAGCCTGCTAAATCCTCTATAAAAAAGTCCCAAGTTGAATTAAACGGAACTTCTAAGATAAAAAAGAAACCATTTGGATAAAATACGATGGTATAAGATAAGTCATATTTGTATTCTACTGGTACTTCTATATCATATACAGTAAACGATTCCTCAATATTCGGATTCTTTTCATCCAATGGATAGTAACTTACTAAAATGCTTAGCTCGTTTTTATACCCGAAATCTTTAAAGTAAGAACCATTCATCTGCTCATCATCAAAAAATGAGTACTTATCAATTGTATAGTGAATGTTGGTTTTGAATAGATTTGCCACACGCTCTATAAACACCATGTAATTAGTGTTGTACAAATTGCTTTTACCAAGAAGATAAATGGTTTTTGCCATAATTTTAATCTAGTGTGTAAGTTCTACAGCTTGTCCAATTAGTATCATTAGCTCATCAGAAAAGTTGCATTTGTGACTTGAGTTTAAGCTTCTTTATAATAAGCTCTTTTGCTCTTCGATCCGAAAGGTCTTCAATAATACCCCAAACTACTTTCCTTCCATCCGTGTCGATAAAGAGAGCACCACTTATAGAAAGCGGGTATCGTGAACCATCCTTGCGAATATATTCTTTAAAATTGGGTCCAAAACGGCCCGTTTCATTCAACGTTTGAAATTGTATGGCTTCCTGTTCTTCATATTCTGGGGGAGTTAAATGCCAGAAACTTAAGCGCAGAAACTCTTCTCGGGTATACCCCGTGGATTCTAGAATGGAATTATTGACTTCTAAAAAATCTCCTGTTTCATGAATTATCAACGCCATGCCCACAGGAGATTGTTCAAAGAGCATTCGAAATTTATCTTGAGCAAGCCTTCGTTCAGTGATGTTTTGTTCAAAGGTTGATTTTAGTAGCATATTCTCTTGCTCTAATTCCCTTAACTCTTGTAAAAGTTCTTCCTTTGTTTTGTCTTGGACGTTCATCATTCTGTTCCTTTAAGCAATACTAATTTATTTATCACAAAGGTTGTTTTTCGAACTGGCTATAATTTTTCTAAGATAGAAATTAAAGTTTTAATTTCACTTATTTGGCTTCAAAAAAATAGTAACAACTATTGAGCTATCCGCTTTTACTAAAATATGCCAAATACTTTACGAGGTTTTATATATTCATTTTGCTCTAAGAACAAAAAATCTTCTCCGAAATTAATCGGAGAAGATCCCAAAGCTATGCTACCGTTAATAGCTTATATCATATCAGTGCTTATGTGCCGCATGTCCTCCACCATGCTCAATAATACCATGAATAGCTTCTAGAGTATGAGTGTAATCAACGTAGGCTTCTACATATTCACGGCCTTTGGCAGGCGAATCATTTTTTACTTTATCAAGTGCTGCTACTTTGTCATATTTCTCTCTTATCGCGTTGCTAATATGGTTGTTTAACCTTCCCAGTAGGCTGTCAATATCCTTGTTTTCTAACGCTTGGTCGCTTAGTTGAACAATCTTCTCAGCTGTTCCGGCAGGCTTCAATCCTGTATAAGGGGCGCCTTCAGTTTCGCGATGGAGGCGTACGAGGGTCTCAAGGAAATATTTTTCAACAATGAGGTAAACTTCACTATCGATAGATTTTAAAGCGTAGGTTTTATTGAACAAAGGGATAATTTCTTTTTCTTGTTCGGCGTTAATCCATTTCAGAATTAGGTTTACATTGTTCGTTTCGAGCGCTTTCATAGCATCTTTAATTGTTGGGCCATCATAGGAATCACAATGTGCAGATGCCGAAAGTGAACTAAACATCATAAATAATGATACGATTACCATTGAGAGGATGGGGCGGAAACTCAATCTTTTGTTTTTTTGCCCCATTGATACTTCTACTCCCAAATTCATTTCTGTTGTTGTCATAATACAATTAATTTAAATGGTTACTACTGAATTATCTTAGGTCAAAAGTACACTGAGGAATATCCATGAGCGACCTTACTCCTAAAGTAGTACCCATTTAACAATGGGGAAAAGTCTCGTTTTATAAAACAGGACTTTGAGAGCAGTTGCCGTAATGTATGGGAGGATTACTATTTATAGTTGGCTTTTATATTGGCTGGGGGTCATTCCGGTCGATTTTTTAAAAACCCTGTTAAATGCTGATTTTGTATTGAATCCAGAGTCAAAAGCTATCCCTAAAAGCGACAAATTATCGTATTTAGGTTCTCCTATCTTCGATTTCACTTCCTCGACCCTGTATTGATTAATAAAATCAAAAAAATTAAGCCCGAGCCTTTCATTAATTACCCTTGAAAGTACATGTGAAGGTACTTGAAGATTAGCTGCCAACTGAGATAGAGTTAGGTTAGCATCTAAGTATGGTTTTTGTGCACTCATAAAATGCTTTATCTTATTTATATATTGTTCAGCATCGGTCTCTTTAAGTAGCATACCACCATATTTTGCTTTTGGTTCCGTTATATATTCAATGTTCTGGTCTAAATAATGAATGAATATTTCCTTTTGCTTTAGGCCAAAATACCCGATTAGAATGATGAAACCCGATAAAGAAAGAAATAGCCCATCGGTACAAAAGATCCATGAAAACAGTGAGAAAATATGATGTAGAGAAGCAAAACCCATTAATACTGTCCAAATTACCCCAAAGGAGTATACCAATTTTCGAAGCCAGATAAGGTTTATATTCTCGGATGTGGAAAAATTATTGAAGATATTGATATCTAGCCTTTTAAAAAGTTTGATGGATAGAACAAAGTAAACTGGCCCAGACAAAACTGTAAGAATTAAAAATAAAGCGAAAAGCAAAGGGGTTCCGTGCTCACTCTCAATATGATCTAGCCTTATATTCGCAGATATTTCTGGCACCAAGTATCCTATAAACAGGTATACATTGAAAAAAATAAATGGAATAAAATGGACTAAATTTTGCCTGCAGGTTTGAAAACTCTCATCAACTAACGAATAAATATATAAATACAGGAATGGGCCATGCAACATTAGTAACGAAATAAAACTTGCTGAAAGGAGATGGAAACCAGTGAACAACGTATCTGAAAAAAAAGCATAAACGCCTGTATATAAGCCCAAGTAAATCAGCCAGCATATCAATATTTTATCGTGTAGAGCCTTTTTTTTTTGCAAAATTAAAGCGGCAAAGAAAAGGGCATTGAAAGCAGCTATTAAAAAAATATATTTCATAATTTATATCAATCAATAAAATTCTATTCTGACTATGTTTTTCAAGATATTTCTTTGCAAAAAAAACCTGATTCACTAGAGATGCAAATTGGTTTAATAGTTCTTCTGTTTCCGCTGTAAATATACAATTTTTAGGTTTAACTACTTGGTTAGTGCGGTGACGAAAGAAGCAGATCGCTTTTCACGTTAAAGTAGGTCGGTATCGTAATGAGAGGAAGTTAAACCCTATGTTCGGATTTGCTGCAGCTTGAACTAAAGGGAATGGAAAACAGTTTAAATATTTTGGAAATTTCAGCTGAGTTTGGAATATTTTGGGGTGAAGAGAATAACTACAAGCACTACTCGAACCAAGGGTCCATATCAAGATTTGTTTGGGCAAAAATATCGCGAGACAGAAACTGATTAACCTTTTTAACCTGCTCTAAAAGAATCTTTGCTTGGGTGTTATCCTCATCTAATTCAATAATTTGATGCAAATAGTTAATTGCTTCGCCATACTTTTGCTCACCAAGCAACCTGCTGACTTTATCATTAAAATCGGCTTCTTCACTGTGATTGTCTTGGAATTTTGTCATATGCAGTAAGTATTATCACATCAACAACCAAAGGATATATTAAATGAAAATTTGTAAAAGCCGTCACCCTTAGCAGCCTATTCTGGGCAAAGTCTATTGGTGACGGCTCTATCTATACATCATTAAATTTTAATGTACGCAAGCTAATGGTTAAGTAGGTTATACCGTAACCATTTCGATAAAAGTTTCAACAATTTTATCAAAAGCCTGAACGGCTGCCACACTGCTTTGGCTGTAAACGCTAAGCCCTTTATCGGCAGCTACACCAACCTCAGCAATTAGAGGAATTTGTCCAATTAACGGTACGCCCAGTTCGGTAGCTAAACGCTGACCTCCGCCCTGTCCGAAAATAAAGTATTTCTCCTCGGGATGTGGGCCTGGTGTAAACCACGACATATTCTCTATTACACCCAAAATTGGAACCTTAAGATCCTTATTATTAAACAACGACGCTGCTTTACGCGCATCGTTCAACGCAATTTCTTGAGGTGTTGTAACAATTATTGAACCGCTCATTTTTATTTTTTGCGCAGCAGTAAGTTGAATATCGCTGGTTCCGGGAGGGAAATCGAGTATCATATAATCAATATCACCCCAGTTTGTGTTTTCGAGCATTTGTGTTATTGCATTGGCAGCCATGGGGCCGCGCCAAATTAGCCCTTGGTTTGACTTAACGAAGAAACCGATGGACATAATTTTAACGCCAAACTTCTCGATAGGATACATAATATCCTTTTCACCTTCGGTAATAACCTCGGGTTGAGCATCTTCAATTCCGAACATACGAGGTATTGAAGGGCCGAAAATATCGGCATCCACCAACGCAACCTTATAGCCTTGCCTTACAAGGGCTATGGCTAGGTTAGCCGAAACGGTTGATTTTCCAACACCACCCTTTCCTGACGAAACAGGAATCACATGTTTAACCGTTGGAAGATCAATTTTTTCAAAAGCGGTCATTCTAGTTTTCTCCTTTCTTTAATTTGAGTTTTTTCTTCGATATTTATTCTGAAACTTTTCCCAAAATGATATATGTACACCAAATGGGCAAAGCATAAAATACATTTTACTTTTAAACACTAATCAATATCGTTTAGCTTCGACTACACGCTGCCTGACATTTCGAATACGCTTAGCCTGACCTTTGATTACACCAACCTGACCTTTGACTTCGCTCAGGGTGACGATCAAACTGAGTGAAATCAAAATGGGCGGATATAATTGGATATTAGGTTACATCTTGTTAACTAAACAACTTTAAAACACAAATAATTAATTATAGTTCTGTTCCACTTAGAATAAATGGTCTGACTTTCACAATAGAAATCCTTGGTGCAGACGCTGTTTAACTTCGGGTGCAAGGTACAAAAATGCACTTCTAATCACAATCGTAAAGAGCAAACACATTTGGAATTTTCATAAATTCGAATCGTAAGTTTGCGTTGTCAACTGAACGTTACTATAAACCCTTAATCTCAAAAATATTACTATTCGAATCGCTAATAAAGTAGGTGAACCCTTGTTTACCTTCTCGGGTATAAACCCTAAATCCTTTTTGCGCTGCATGGTTACACAGCTGCTCGGCATTACTACCCGAAAGGCAAATATGATTGTAATTGAGCTGTTTGGGGTTGGCGCTTACAAAAAGTTCAAACTCAACCTCGCCACAATTGCCAAAAATAATAGATACCTCGTTATTGATACCAAAAATTTCATCCGACTCCTTACTAGTTAAGCTAAACGACCTAGTAGACTTGAAACCTAATATATCTTCATAAAAGTTGGACACATCGGCTTCAACTACCTGTAAACCTATATGTTTAAGTATTATATTCATACTAAAATTCTATTCCTTTGCGGGCTTCAACCCCATTATTATAGTAGTGCTTTATCTCCTTCATTTCGGTTACTAAATCGGCAATGTCAATTAATTCCTTTGGCGCATAGCGACCAGTAAGCACAATTTCCA
Source organism: Bacteroidales bacterium (assembly GCA_041656735.1). Taxonomy (GTDB): domain Bacteria; phylum Bacteroidota; class Bacteroidia; order Bacteroidales; family Tenuifilaceae; genus Perlabentimonas. The sequence goes on from JBBACY010000012.1 coordinate 48,625, forward strand.
TTGTATTGGGTTTCGACTTAAGCATTGCTAAAACCTCATCAATGCTAAACAACTTATAAAAAAGTGCTATGCAAATTTCGTCGAGAATAACCAAAGGAAACTTATTGCTCTCAATTACCTGCTTTACCTCATTAAGTCCAGCCCGAGCAGCATCAATATCAGCTTGAGTTGGGTCATTTTTAATAAAACAGTCGAGCCCATACTGCTTAATTTCTATATTAGGAAACTGCTTAAGTGCGTCGAGCTCGGCATAGTGCATACCCTTAACAAACTGGCCAATAAACACTCGCTTTCCAGCTCCCGAAGCCCTAATGGCCAAACCAATGGCGGCTGTGGTTTTGCCCTTGCCGTTGCCTGTATAAAGATGAATGTATCCCTTATTGCTCATAATGATTTAACTTAAAATTTGTACTGCCTGATTATAGGGCAAACCCACAACCAGCTGATTATCCTTTAGCCCTCCAAACTCTCTCGACTCAGGACAGCCAAAAGAAACGCTCATACGAGCCGACTTAAACGTACTGATAAAAACATTACCGCAAATTAACAAAAAAGGGAAAGGCTGTACTATGGGATATTCGTTGGTTACAAGAATATATTTTCGTGTTAAATCCGTTAACTGCTTCGGGTCAATGTACATAATATACATATCGGGCCGCGTATCATTCTCTATTTCCTCAGTAATACCCATTAAAATATTGTTAATTGGGGTACTCATTTTGGGTATATCAATTAATGCTTTTTTTATGATTTGCTGGGCAATATTGGTCTCTGCTGAGATATGCTTAAGTAGCTCCTTATCGTCTCGCAAAAGACCAAGGCCCCTTTTTGCTCCAAAGCACGTTAAATTTAAAGGGTTAAAAAGAAGTGGCGTTCTAAATGCATCGTTAACCGCCTCGCAAAACCGAATAGATTTTTCGGGCGAATAGCTAAACTCCCTATTATAGTTAACCTTTAGCCCTAGACACTTGGGACCAAACTGTTTTTTTAACTCTAAAATCATTTGCTTTCTGAATTTACATGTTTTGCCACCGCTCTACTCACATCGGACATGGTAAAGTTATATCGTTTTCGAAGCCTGCCTAACCTCTCAGTTGAGTATTTATGGGGTATATTTAGCTCATCGCACAGAAACTGGGTAGGCACTCCATATTTAATTGAAACATCCGAAAGCGACTCTCCTCCAAGCACCACGTAATCTTCTACTATAGCTCTGTTTTTATGCGTCTTTTGTTTACTATTCTCTTTTTGCTTTGATTTAACATTACTATCAATATCCTGTTTATCAGCATTTTCTGAATTTGAATTTAAGGGTTCACTCAAAGACTGTTGTGTAGAAATCTCAATATCGGTATCGCTAGCATTAAGCACATTTTCTATAGAAACACTGGTGTTTTCAATTCTGTGCCTGAACAAATTCCCGTACTCAACAATTGCTGGCTCAAACAAAAATGCAAATACAAAAAGGAATATGCTAACTACACTTAAGAACGAGATGAAAACGATACGAGGTGTTCGACTAGGAATAAGTCGCCTAAAGAAGCAACCAATAAGTTTCCAATGTAGAATAATGTGAAGTACAATAAAAACAATAAAAGTAATGCTAACAACTAAATGGATGGTTCCCCATTGGTGCCTATCAAGTCCGAGAAGTTCTAAATTCACATTCTGACCATATATTATATTTCGCTTTTCGCCAGAAAGTAACGTGTATTTAATAAGAAAACCTATGCCCGCCATACCCATTAACACTAAAAAAAGGATAATGTCAACCACCAGATTCAACTTAGCTCTGTCTTTACAAAATTTGATAAACTTGTTCATAGCAAATCATTTTATAGTTTTTTTGATAGCCTTTGTAAGCGTTTTAGTTTAGCCGCAAGAATGGTTCTGCGAATGGTACTAACTCTATCAATAAAAAGTACACCCCCCAGATGGTCGAACTCATGTTGAAAAATGCGAGCTTCGAGACCCTTAATGGTTCTTTTTACTGGTTTCATCTGCTCATTAAAATACTTAACAACAATATCAGTGGGTCGCTCAACCTGTTCAAAAATATCGGGTATGCTAAGGCACCCCTCGTTAAAGTAGGAAGTTTCATTACTAAATGAAATTATTTCGGGGTTAATTACAATCCTCTTTACCAACTCAACCGACGGATCGTCTGCCACCATTGGCTCAGAGTTAATAATAAACATACTTTTAAGCACACCTATTTGGGGGGCGGCTAATCCTATTCCCCCCTCGTTTTTAAGGGTTGCAAACAGGCTACTGGCCAATTCTGCAATGTTATCTTTTTCAGTAAGATGTTCAGAATCCTTACGCAACACAGGCGAGCCATATATTAAAACCTTTTCACCCATTTATAACTAATGTTTACGAAGATAAAACTTCATTGAGTCGAACTCAAGTTCAACAACCTTATTATCTTTAATAAGTTGGTCTAATACAGAGAGATCTGAATTGTTTTTCGATAACAGTTCGCGCATGGTATCCTCCCTAATTGGGTGAACAGCGCAAATATTAAGGATATCATCGGAGGCATTACCTGTGAATCCTGTGTCTGTACCCTCAAAGCCCAATATTAGCTCAGCATTAAGTCCTCGCCTAATAAAAATTTGGTACGCTTCATTAATTACCTTGTCACTTGAAGGCTTTACAGTTGAAAGAGCAGGGGGTCTTGTGGGAATTGACAGATAGGCAATTGACGGATTAATACTAAGAATCTGACGAGCGGTTCTATCGAGCGCTACTCCGTGGTCGTTTACCCCATCAACAAGCATCGTTTCGGTAACAAGGGTGCCATTATACTGATTTGCAAACGACTGAATTCCACTACTCATTATATCGAAGTTAAGTTTGGGCTGCGGCCTGTTTAACTTCGTCCAAATAATTTGATCGGCAGTATCAACCTTAATTGATACCCAATCGGCCAGCGCTAACTCTTCTCTTACCTCAGGTTTGTAGAGCATTGAACCATTGGAAATAACTGCAATGGGGATATTAAATTGTTTAAGCCGTTGTATGGATTTACCCAAATTTTGGTCGAGCGTGGGTTCGCCATTAGCCACAAAGGTTAAAAAATCGGGCATATCATCAGCGTTCAGCTTATTTAAATGACTTTCAACCTCCCAATAAATTTGCTTTGGCTCGTAAACGGTTCACGCTCTATGCTATACCGTTGTTTTGCCCCTACCTGACAATAAATACAGGAGTAAGAGCATATTTTACTGTTACGAATATTATTTATTCCTAAACTTTTGCCCAAACGGCGCGACGGTATTGGTCCAAAGCAAATCATAACTAGCTAGCAATTATCTTGTTCCAAATTAACTTAAGGCTATCGGTTATCTCCGAATCGGGAGCCCATTCTGTAATACTTTTGCAATTAACCATTGCGTCAACCACAATGCTACTAAATGGTAACTTGCCTGCAAAAAGTATGTTTTCGCTTTTACAGTAACGCTCAATTTCGTGAGTCATATCTTCATTTAAATCGAACTTATTAATTAGCACCCAAGGCTTTAAGTTGAATTTAGAAACAAGTTCAAGAGTACGCTTCATGTCGTGCAGACCCGATATGGTAGGCTCCGTTACAATAAGCACATGATCAACACCTGTTATTGATGATATTACGGCACAACCTATGCCTGGAGGTCCATCAATTACAATATGCTCCAAGTTATTTTCCTTGGCAACTTTTTTGGCCTTTTCACGGACCATATTCACTAGCTTACCCGAATTTTCCTCGCCCGGAGCTAACCTTCCGTAAACCATTTTGCCATTCCGAAAATCGCCCGAGTACATTCGGCTTTTATCATTATCGAGCATCGAAATGGCGTTTTCGGGGCATATCCTCCAGCACAGCTGGCAACCATCGCACGAAGTTTCCAGCACCTCTACCCTTCCATCAACTTTAGTAATGGCATCGAACCTACAATACTCCATACACAAACCACAGTTGGTGCATTTTTCGTAATCGATAACAGCAGTTTGGCCTGCTATGTAAACCTCTTCCTCGTCGTGAGTTGGGTTAAATATAATATGTAGATTTGCTGCATCAACATCACAATCGGACAGTAAAATTTCCTGCGACATTGTTGCAAAAGCTGCCGTAATACTACTTTTACCCGTGCCCCCTTTACCGCTTATAATGGCTATTTCCATATTCTTTTCTTTTGAAACTATTTTAACACCGAGGGCTTTTGCCAACGGATTGTAAACTTAATATACTGGGCTTTTGCCCGCTTGTGCTACTTACGTTTGGTTAATTCTTACGTATTACAACTTTTTGCCTAGCGCTTAAACACACATTTCACTCACAGTATCTAAAACGGCAAGTAGCTGTTCCTGCATAGCAACCTTTTCTTTGGCAATAATTTTACCCTTCGAGTAAATCGTCGCAATCTCCCTATCAAAGGGGATTTCCATTAGCAACGGAATATTTTCTTGCTCTAAATACTCGTAAACTTTATCATCGCCTAAACCCGCTCTATTTATAATTACACCGCACTTTTTGTTCATAGTACGCAAGGTTTCAACCGATTGCTTAAGGTCGCTTACACCAAAAGGTGTTGGTTCGGTTATAAGAATAACAAAATCGGCTAGCGACACGGTTTGTATAAATGGGCATGATGTGCCTGGTGGCGAATCCATTAGAACTATGTGGTCAAAACCAGCTGCGTTTATTGCCCTTTTTACTACGGGCACAGTTGAATAAACGCCAACATGAATTCGCGCCTCAACAACAGTTGATGTGGGTGTAATGCCATAAAAATTAACCTCGCCAAGCGATACATCCTTCTCGGTAATTGCACCAAATTTACACGCCTCGGTACATGCGCCACAGCCATGGCACAAATCTTCTATTACCTTTATTACCTTTTGTTGAGGAACTATAAAAATTGCCTTATAGGCACAATAATCGTGGCATTTGCCACAATAGGTGCATTTACTCTCGTCGATAACTGGCACACGCTGCGTTACATCGATAGTTTTATTAAGTTGCCCATCGAAAAAAATCATATCGTTGGGTTCTTCAGCATCACAATCAATAAGTGTTACAGGAACACCCTGATTTTGTAATGAATAAAACAAACTGGTAGATACCAGCGTTTTACCGGTGCCTCCCTTTCCGCTTGCTATGGCAATTCGTAATTTTTTACTATTAATCATATTTAAGCCTTAATTCTTCTTCAACAAGGGTATCCTTAATCACATTTTTGTAGAATGCCGAACCCCATGTATTTAAATTAGAATGTGTTGTGTAATATTTTTGTGGTATTGGATGCGTACCAAAAACGACCTCCATTCCAAATTTCTCAGGAATAAACTCCGAGAAATGTTTCAATCGAGGGCATGGCGGGTAACCTACAATTAACCCAGTTGCCAAGTGAATGTGGGTTGCACCATTTTTTTTCATCTCTTCGGGTGCGTACTCAATATTGCCTCCAGGGCAACCTCCGCAGGTGGTGTATCCAACAAGTTCAACATCCATATTCTTGTAGCGAGCAAAAGCCCCCTCCCTATTACGTAAAGAGCGTAAACACTTTCCACCAGCGCAAGTATGATACCTGTCGCAAATAATTATTCCAACTTTAACCTTTTCCATACTAAAAATTTAAAGTTCTATAATGCAAAATTATGAACTACAAAATCGCCTTTTACTACCCCCAGCATTTCGGCAATTAAATCGCACTTAACCATCAGCAGAAAAAATATGCGTGGGTCATTCTCATTAAGCAAGCCCTCTAAATTTCCCTGCCCTTTAGATATAATCACGTCTGCCGAGTTGTAAACTCTTAAAAACTCATCGCTACACCTCTCTAAAACTGTTGAGGGCGCATCGTAACCGTTCGAAATAACATCGGCTGCGTAGGACATCCCAACCTGAACGGCATCATCAGCCGTAGCGTCGTTAAGTGCAGGGCCGCCCTTCACAGCATAGGTAACATTCCCATGCATCATGATTTCAATAAACAGCCTGTCGAAAACTATTTCGCCAGCATTATCACCTAGGTATAACACGTTTTTTGCATTGCGCAATTTCTGCTTAAGCTGCTCAGACTGATCAATGGCGAAGTTAGATTGCAGCACCCTATCAATGGTTTTATGTATATCAAAACTAGTGCTTGCGCCATAATCCATTATATTGCCAGCAAGGGCGAGCCTAAGTGCCAATTTAAATGGATCCTCCGCATTTAGCACCCGCGGCTTCCATTCATCATAAAGTTCAAGGGCAACCCTGTTGCTCTCCTCCTTCTCCTCCTTAAACGGGTCGTCGATATTAATAATTCGACAAAGCATTTTGCTTAAGTTACGCTGAATATCCGGGGTCGACGTTGTAAATTCACCACCGATAATGTGTTCAAAAAATGCAAGAAAGAGCCGTTGCTGACTTTCGGTTACATCATACTTCTCAAAAAGCCTGTTATAGGTCCTGTGGATACAAGCAATGCACCTTTCATCAATAGTACCCATGCTAATTAATGGCTACAACCGTGACTATGATTCTCGTCGTGGTTACAGTAATTTGCGCTGAGTTGCAACTTATCGTCTATAAACTGTGTAACAATCTCTTTAGCGTCAATCAATGGAGCGCCAATAAATACATTAATTTTTTGCTCATGAAAAAGATCGATGGCCTTTTGCCCCATACCGCCTGCAATAACATCGGTAACTCCAAACTGAGCAACCCATCGAGGGTATACACCAGGCACATGTTCAGGGGGCGTGTGTGTTTCAATATTTGCAATTGCGCCATTCTTCACATCAACAATAGCAAATTGTTGGCAATGGCCAAAATGAGCGCAAAGTACGCCACTCTCTAGCGGCAAGGCAATTTTTTTGTTCATAAAAAGTGAATTTTTATTGAATTATGGATTTTTTTTAACGGAGGCTATTTAAAAGCCTCCGTATGAACACAATATTAATTATAAGGCACTAAATTACAATATTCTGAAACAAACACGTCGTGTAACTTTAAAACCCCGACCTAAACCTATTTTGCATTCCTAAACCACGGCCACGAAAACCACGGCCGCGCCCACCTTGGGCACCCTGACCACCTTGGCCACGACCATTTCCGAAACCACGTGCAAAATTCTCAGGCATATTTTCAGGAGCAATATTTGGCTCAACTACTGCCTGATTTGCTTTTCCGACACCATAATTAGTACAGCGTCCCATTCTACGACCAGTCATTGGGCCTTGCCCAGCTGGACCTTCTTGATTAAATCTTGGCATAACTACCTCCTATTTAAAAGATTAAAAATATAATAAAACAATATGAACAAGCATACCTAGCGCATTTAGCTATAATCAACCATAACCAATGACAACACTCGATGGCAAATTGACTTTAAGCAATATTTAGCGTTGAAGTAAGAGCGAACGATAAGGTAGGCTAGTAAAATGTTGCAACTACTCTCCGCTTCGTAATCGTTTTCCCTTCCCTTCGCCACAATCGCCCTTGCGCTTCTTGCCCATTCCTTTCCCTAACTTCTTCAATTTTTCCTCTTCCGAAGTTTTTCCACATTCTCCTAATTTCCTACCCGAATGAGCACCTTTGCCCTCGGGCCCTGTTCCATCAAGCTTAGGCATAACTAGTTATATTTAATTATTAAACATTTCAATTATCTCTCGCACCGTCTTCTTCTCTTTTACAACTATCATCTGTATTTTCAAACTATCAACCAACGACTTAATTTTCATTCCAAACTCGCCCGAAACAATTTTATTTACATTTCGTGATGCTACAACCTGAACAGATGCTGGTCCAGCACCATTCTCGGCGTCTTTATTGGGGTTTGGCACAAATTCGGTTGATTTACTCTCGGTGTCGTAAATCACAAAGTGCGAACAGCGTCCAAAACGCTCGTCTAGAAGTGAGTCTAAACTATCTCCTGTTGATGTAATTGCTACTTTCATACTATTATTTTAATTTAAGTTTGTTTTAACTTTTCTTGTTAATCGTTTACCACACTGCGGACACATTTCACCCTTGCAAGGGCTGCCATGCTTATGAAGTTCCTCGTAACCACAGCTGGCACAAACGCACATATCGGCAATATGCTCCACCTCATTCTTAGCGCTTCCAGTTTCCACATCGTAACCGTATATTTTCTCGCTTTTGCATAGAGGGCAATTAACTAACTCGATATTCCTTTGAGGGTTATTAAAGTAGCAATGGCAAGTTTTGCAACTGTACCAATCGCTATCGAAGTAAACTTTTCCGCCATCAATGCTAATTTGTCTATTTTCGGCAAAAGCCTTTGCCACCTTTTTTCTTACAGAAGCATATATACGAGTAAATGTTGGCCTTGAAACGCCCATAATTTCAGATGCCTGATGATGAGTATACATATCATAATCACATAATTTAAAGGCTTCATACTCTTCAAAATGTATGAGTATAGGTTCGTTCACCGTCTCATTAACATTGTGACCATACGGCTTAAACCCCTTCATTGGTGGGGGATTAAGGATTTTTCGAAATACTCGTGCTCGTGGTGCCATAGTCAAGTTATGAACATTTGTTCACTGCAAAGATAGTGAACATATGCTCATTCAGCAAATATTCTTTCCATTATTTTAATGAAAACCAAATTTTAGTTGTTTTCAACCTTATCAAAATATGGTAAAATCAAGTAGAACAGCAAGTTAAGGGTATTATAAAAAATAAACATAGAACCATAAAACATTCACCCGAGAAACCATAAGCAGGAGTGAAACCGTTTAAGGTTCAAATAAATAGAAGTGATTTTGGAGGGAGTTCAAAGATTATATCTCTTTGGAGAAATATTTACAACGATCAGCAATTGATTGCAGGTTTAAAAAAAACGGAGTTTATTGCATTAAACAAAAAAACAGCAATTCTTTACAAAATAATTGCTGTTTAATTTATACTAAACATTACACAAATTAATCAATATAACTGAACCTTCGGGAAATTTTGTGGGTTTTATAGCTGAATGTGATTAGGTAAATACCTTTTGACAACCTCTCGTAAGGCAAATTAATTACTACTCCATTACTAACCTCTATATCTTCAACAAGAAGTTTAGAGCCTATTAGATTGGTGACAACAACAGAAATGGTTTCGCCTTGTTTAACTCCCGAAAACCTTGCTTTAAAAACATCGTTACTACCTAAAGGGTTTGGGAAAATTGTTACATCGAAGAGGTTAACTGGTAAACTATCACTAGGCATAATATATGTGCCAGTACCAATTGCTGTAGAAGCGTAACCGCCACCAGCACCCCCAGAATAGTATACTTGTGCGTTTGTGCCATAGCTTAACCCTATAAACAGCATAAACCAATAAAATATGTACCGTGTGTTGTATAGCTTTATCATACGCATTTTTTTGCTTGAAAACATTACATCAATCCTTAGTTTAAAACAAAACTACTTAAAATGCTCTATGCAAGTTAAATAACTTTTACTAATAAATAACATTTATTTGTAAATAAACTTACTTCAGTTCTATCATCTACCCCCTCGACCACCCAACGTGTTTCGGCGAGACGAAGGTTTAAAATGAGAGTAAAACCTATCGGAAACGGCCAAATCACGAAATGACCCCACATCGAAAATGGCACTCCCCCATGCTCCGCCCTTTGTTATTACGCCCAATGCTGTATTAGGGTTACACCAGCTATGCTGATTTGCATTCCCGTTTTCATCAATACTGCCATCGCCTAATAAGCCAGTAAAGAGCTCTCCACCGCCACCAATCATAATAGTTTGCTCCCAAACATTGCCGCTCATCTCCATTACACCATAGTATGCTGCCCCTGCATCGATGCGCGAAGAGTTTTCAAACGCAGCAAAGCCAGTACGCAAAACGCCTCGCAAACCCCACCCATCAATAGCAATAACGGTACCATAGTTAGCTAAACCACTATTTTGGGTAGCTTTCTCGGTAACTGTTTCAAAATCTGCTCCGTCATTCTCAACCGAGTTGGCGTTAACAGCAAAACTTGTACCCCAGGCAAATTCGCCCTCAACAGGTAAAGTACTAGCACCTCTACAAACTTTTTCGTACTCCATTTCGGTTATAGGGCGAAGCGCAGCCCAATCGAGATAGGCGCTTAAATCACCCCAACTCAAAAAATTTGCAGCTCTGTGCCCTCCATCGAGCTCATCATTAAAAGTTGAATTTGCATTAAAATTTACGCCATATACTGCAGGGTATGAATTTTCTTTACCCGATTCGGCAATGGCAATTCCGTTTCGATAAAGGCTATCGGGTGCGTAAGGATTTACCATGGCGAATGTTCCTCTGGGCACGCTAGGTAACGAGGCCGTTCTGTTTTTTTGCTGCTTATATGTTAAGGTATTCAAAAAATCGGCATACTGTAGTTGCGAAATTTCGTACTTCATCACATAAAAAGAAGCATATCCTTTTGGAAACTCACGTGGTAAAGTGGTGGCCAATTCGGTAGGTTTAAACTCCTGATTAGGATTATGTATAAAAATATCAAGCGGACTTAAAGCACTCTCAGATGAAATTAGAACGGGTTTCTTCCCTTTATTTACTAGTGACGAAACTGACACACCGTCACCTAAATAAAAAGGCCCCTCGGGGATGTAAACCATTTCAATGGCAAAAATTTTAATCTGATTGTATCCTGCTAAATCGGGTATAGCAAATAATGATACCTGTGTAGGTTTTACATTACCATAACGGCCAGCTTCTATCGCTACAAACACACCCATTCCGTCTGATACAGACTCAACACTTAACCCCTCACCTGCAAAATGCACCGCAGTCTCGGTAGCTAAATTAATGTGCTCCCAAATTCCCGATGAGGTTCTTCCTTTCAAAAAAACCCACACGGCATCCTTGTTTCCTCCCTGGTCGGTTAGATTCCAACTATTTTCCCAACTAATATCAAAGCGAACCATTTTATCTTCAATACTAGCATTAGTAACTGATAAGTTATTGGCAAACAAAAACAGACTACAAGAACTAAAGACTAATGAAAGTAAGAACCGCATAGCATTGGGTTTAATGTGATGCTATAAATAAAAGGAGTTGTCTAAAAAAATTTATATTTTTTCAACATTCCGAAAAGTCCCAACGAAGAAATTTAATAGTCATAAAAAACAAAGATTGCTTCTCTTCGATCGCAATGACATTTTAAAACCTTTTAGACAACTCCTTTCACTTCTAAAAAAACTACTTTAAATATTCGAATCTGAGATTGTCCATACAAAAATATGAAGGGGTATTCATACCCCAATCGCCAACATCGGTAGATTCAAGTTTGAAAACAAGCTTGGTAACGCCTTTTAATTTGCTTAAATCCACCTTGGTCCAATTATCAGTTATAAGCTTACGACCATTTGTATAATCGGCCAAACGGTAACTAACCTCTGCTTTTTGGGTGCCAGCTGCATCAAAACCAACAACTGTAAGTTCAAACCAATCATCATCCTTAAACGGCTCAGTATAAGCGTCGCCATTGAGCATTGAAAGGTAAGCGTAAGTTGAGTTGGTAAAATCGGCACTTAGCACATTAACCTCAGATAAAAAGATAACTGATGCTACATCTTCAGAAACAAATGACACTGCATAAATGTTTTTTGCATCGGCACCAGCTGAAATGTATGCGCTATACTGATTTGTAAAACCTGGAGTTTCAATATCAGTGGTATTACTAAACGCAAAACCCGACCACGCACCCCAATCGGAGTTATAGTCATTGTTGAAAGAGGCCATACCCAAACTCATTGCACCAGAGCCATCGCTACCATTCCAAAACCCTGCCTGCGACATAGTAACATTTTGGAAATCAATAACTTCTTCGATGAAAGGATTGTCCTCCTTGCACGAAGTAAACGAAAAAGCCCAAGCAAGTGCCAAGGCAACAAAAATAATTTTTGAATTTTTTTGCATTTGTTTAAAGATTAAAATGGTTAAACATTAAAACCTTCAAACTGTAAAACGAGCAAATCGAAAGTACGTAAACGAAGATTGGTACCGAATCTTCAGCTTCATAACCCGAAAGCTTACAGTTGAGGTTTGTTTTACGGTAGGTCTTCTGGCTTACTCCTCTGCTAGAACCGCCTTCCCATCTTGATATTATTTTCAAGACAGTGGCAAGGATGTCTAGCAGATTAATGGAGATTACAGCAGCGGGTACTGCCCCCGAATTCCTACATATAAATTATTACTTAGGGCACGGGATTCCCTTAAACCGCAAACGTTGCAAACTTAAGCAAAAAAAATGTATCAAATACTAAAATAGTGTAAAAATTGCTTACCATTTGAGCAACAAGGTTGTAATCAAACAAAACGCATAAGAGTAAGTAAACAAAAATACGTATCAATATAAAAGGGAAAGGAAAAGTTTAGACCTATGGGATTAATTCAAAAAATGTGTTAGAATAAAAATCATAAAAAACATTAAATTCTGAGTAATCAACAATACATAACAATCAGTTTAACAGCCAGATAATACGACCACAAGATTATTACGCTAATTTAGCTATTTGGAAAGAATAAAACCTTTCGTACTTTTAGGTGTTAAGTTTGGGGTAAAATGGTCAAACATGAGTTTTCAAATTAATTTATTAAACATACTTCGAATATGAAATCAGACATTGAAATTGCACAAGCTGCTAAAATGAAGCCTATTAGTGAAATTGCCTCTAGTATTGGTATTGATCAAGACGATTTAATACCCTACGGAAAGTACAAGGCTAAACTCCCACTTAAACTTATAGACCCCAAAAAAATAGCTAAAAGTAAACTTATATTGGTTTCAGCCATATCGCCAAGCCCAGCAGGTGAAGGAAAAACCACCGTATCAATTGGTTTGGCTCAAGCACTTAACCGCATTGAAAAGAAAACGACCGTTGTACTACGTGAACCATCGCTAGGCCCTGTATTTGGTATTAAAGGAGGAGCAACAGGAGGAGGATTTTCGCAAGTGCTACCTATGGAGGACATTAACCTTCATTTTACAGGAGATTTTGCCGCAGTTGAAAAAGCCAACAACCTACTAGCCGCTTTAATTGACAATAATATACAGAGTAAAAGCAGATCGCTTAACATTGACCCTAGAACAGTGCACTGGAGAAGGGTAATGGATATGAACGACCGCTCGTTACGTAATGTTATTGTAGGTTTGGGAGGCACAGCGTCGGGCATACCACGCGAAACAGGTTTTGATATTACTGCTGCCTCTGAGGTTATGGCAATTTTATGTTTAGCCGAAAATATGGATGACCTTAAAAACAGGTTAGGCAATATTTTTGTGGGTTTTACATTAGACAAAAAGCCCATTTATGCTCGCGACCTTAAGGCCGAAGGTGCTATGGCCGCACTTTTAAAAGATGCCATGTATCCAAACCTTGTCCAAACCATTGAGAACACCCCAGCAATTATTCATGGCGGACCATTTGCCAATATTGCACAGGGAACAAATACCGTTGTTGCAACAAAAATGGGTCTTTCGCTAAGCGATTATGTTGTTACTGAGGCAGGCTTTGGATTTGATTTAGGTGCCGAGAAATTTATGGATATCAAATGTGAATCGTCTGGTTTGTGGCCTCATGCTGTGGTTCTTGTTGCTACCATAAGAGCCTTAAAATACCATGGTGGTGTTGCCGTAAAAGATTTAACCATACCAAACGTAGAGGCACTTAAAAAAGGTGTAGCCAATATGCAAAAGCACATTGAGAATATGGGCCTGTTTGGTATTTGCCCCGTTGTTGCCATTAACCGTTTTACTTCAGATACGGAAGAGGAAATTGAAGTAGTAAGGAAAACAGCCGAAGATATGGGTGTACCTATATCGGTTATTGACATTTGGGGTAAAGGGGGCGCAGGTGCCATTGATTTAGCCGAAAAGGTTGTGGAAATTACATCAAAACCTTGCAAAACTAAAAAAACACTTTACGACTGGAATTGGACTCCTGAGCGTAAAATTGAAACCATTGCAAAAAAGATGTATGGTGCCCAAGCTGTTGACTATACACAACAAGCCAAAGAAGACTTGAAAAAGGTATATAGCCTTGGACTTGATAAGATTGCTGTTTGTATAGCTAAAACGCAAAAATCATTGTCGGATAACCCCGAACTACTCGGTAGGCCCAAAGACTTTGTGGTTACCGTTAGGCAAATTGAGATAGCTGCAGGTGCAGGCTTTATTGTTCCCATAACTGGTCAAATCATGCGTATGCCTGGCTTACCAGCCGAGCCATCATCAGAAAAAATTGATGTTGATAACGATGGACATATCAGCGGGCTTTTTTAAGCTTAAACTCACACAAATTAAAATGGCAAGTTTTTTACTTGCCATTTTTTTTTAAACAACAGAAAGGATGCATACTTTGGTGCAATGTTTGCAACAAAAAGATTTTTAAAAGCCTAATATTTGGAATAACTTTGTAAACATTTATCAACATAAAAAGATGAGAAAAAATATTACCCTAGCTTTTGTTATAATCTCATTTATGGGGTTAACTAACGTAAATGCGCAAAGACTCGCCTTTGGTGTATTTGGCGAATCGCAAGTATCATGGCTCACCTCGGACACCAAAGCATACAAAAGTGATGGGGTTACCATTGGTTTTAATGCTGGTTTTACACTTGAAAAATATTTTGCCGAAAGGTACGCCATTACAACAGGAGCATCAATAGCAAGTATGGGTGGAAATATACTATTTAATAATAGTGGCGATACAATTAGCACCCTCGACGGCAGCTACACATTGAGTCAAGGAGCATCAGCCAAAATTAAGGGTCAATATATTTCTGTTCCGCTAGGTTTGAAATTTAAAACCAGCGAAATTGGCTATACAACTTTTTATGCCGACCTAGGATTAAAGGCTAACGTGGCAATAAAAGGTCACACGTGGATAAATGAGCATAATGTGGATAGAGAAGTTTTAGATAGGCAGCATTATAACTTTGCGTTTATATCATACTTTATAAATGCGGGTATTCAGTACTCTCTGGGGGGGCCTTCGTCAATTCAAGCAGGATTAACCTTCACAAACAACCTAACCAATCCGCTAAGAGGAAGTTACAGCGTTCTAAATATAGGAACAACAGGTATTAGGGTTGGATTAATTTTTTAAAACTTAAAAAATGAAAATTGCACTGGCTCAGCTAAACTACACAGTTAATGATTTTGAGCTAAACACCCATAAAATTATTGAGGCAGTAGAACAGGCCAAGCAGAATAATGCCGAGCTTGTTATTTTTTCGGAACTTGCAGTTTGTGGTGGTGTGCCCGAAGATCTGCTTACACGCTCAAACTTTGCAAATAAGTGCCTAGCAAGCATAGAAGAGATAGCTACACATTGTAATGGAATAGCCGCCATTGTTGGTGGTACAAGCAAAAATGCAAACCTAACAGGCAAGCCTCTGTACAACGCTGCATTTTTCTTAAAAGATGGAAAAATTGAGAGCATCCATAACAAGTCCTTACTCTCAACATACGATGTGTTTGATGAGCACCGATACTTTGAGCCAAGTCACAACTTACAAACGGCAACCCTCAGAGGGAAAACCATAGTCATTACAATTGGTGAAGATGTATGGGACGACCAACCTGCATCGTCAGAAACGGGAGAAAGAAAGTTATACTCAAATTCGCCAATGCAAAAACTCATTACACATAAACCCGATTTAGTAGTTAACCTTGCAGCACTGCCCTTTGCTTGCGGTAATATAAACCAAAGACTTTCGGTTTATAAAGGAAGTGCGAAACGGTTTGGCATTCCTCTTATCTCGGTAAACCAAATTGGTGGAAATACCAATCTAATTTTTGATGGTCGTTCGTTGGCAATAAACTCAAACGGTACGGTTGCAAAAATGCTAGCTGTTTTCGAAGAAGATATTAGTTACGTTAACAGCAACGATTTAGAGGCTAACGCTACCTCGATATCCATTGAGGCCGCAAATACCACCGCACTTATTCATGATGCCCTTGTGCTGGGTGTAAGGGATTTTTTTACTAAAATGGGCTTTACCAAAGCCACACTTGGCCTCTCGGGTGGAATTGACTCCGCTGTTACCCTCGCACTAGCACAAAAAGCGTTAGGCAGTGAGAATATTAGGGTTCTGCTTTTACCCTCACAATACTCAACCGAGCACAGCGTTAGCGAAGCTGTAGAATTAGCTGAGCATCTAAATATTCAGTATGATGTAATAAACATAAGCAGCGTATTTAACTCATTTCGAAGTAGTTTGGCGCCTATTTTTGAAGGGCAGCCAGAAAACCTAACCGAAGAGAATATGCAGGCGCGCACTAGAGGCGTTATGCTAATGGCTTTATCAAATAAATTTGGGCATTTGCTTTTAAACACATCCAATAAAAGTGAAGCAGCGGTAGGTTACGGAACCCTTTACGGAGATATGTGCGGTGCGCTAATGGTTTTAGGCGATGTATACAAAACCGAAGTTTACAACCTGGCACGCTATATTAATAGGGACGAAGAAATTATACCAACTAACACCATTACCAAGCCCCCATCGGCAGAACTCAGACCCGATCAAAAGGACTCTGACTCACTACCCGACTATGATATATTGGATGGGATTCTGTATGAGCATATTGAAAAAAATAAGTCGGAAGAGGAAATTGTACAAATGGGGTATGATGCCCAGCAGGTAAGTAAAACAATTCGATTAGTTAAAATAAGTGAACATAAAAGATTCCAATCTCCTCCCATACTTAGGGTATCGTCAAAATCATTTGGCAATGGTCGCAGAATTCCTCTTGTAGCCAAAATTTGAACTTAAAAAGTTGCGTTAATTTTCTGCTGTAAAACATTTTTACTATCTTCGCAAAATTATTTTAAACCTTTTAATTTTCTGCTTGTTTAAAATTGAAGTTATTAAGTGTTTTGATAACGTATTTTGCAAAAAAATCTAAAAAATGGCTCATCCCAATATTGATATTCAGAATGCATTTGAGGGTGTTTGCTCTCTGTTTCACAACCTGAAGGTCAGAGAAAAAGAACAACTTTTTAAGGGCTTTTCATGCTCGTACTATCGAAAAGGAGAAATTATTTACAGGGATGGCGATGTGCCCAAGGGTTTGGTTTGTTTAACAAAAGGAAAGGCGAAAATTTTCAAGGAAGGCGTTGGTGGTCGAGATCAAATTGTGAGAATGGCCAAACCCATTGGCTTTATTGGGTATAGAGCATTACTAGCCGATGAGAACCACATTGCCTCGGCAGAAGCATTAGAGGATTGTATTATATCGACAATTGACAAAAACACCTTCATAAAAATTTTACAATCTAACGCTCAGCTAACCTACCATATTTTAAAATCGGTAGCTACCGAATTAGGGCTTTCCAATAGTCGTACGGTAACACTAACACAGAAGCACATTAGGGGCCGTTTAGCCGAATCACTTGTATTCCTACACAATACCTATGGATTTGAGGATGATGAAAAAACAATAAAAGTTTACCTCTCGCGAGAAGACTTGGCAAACCTATCGAATATGACTACCTCAAACGCAATCAGAACCCTATCGGCATTTTCGGTCGAGGGCATAATCGAGCTCGATGGTAGAAAAATTAGGATTTTGGATCACTTCAAACTCGAGCGGATTAGCGACCTAGGATAAATAGGTTATAAACTTTAAGTTTACATTTAGTTTAAACCACTGTGTAACGAAAATGTGCAGAATTATTCCTGCACATAAATTCTTTTCACCCTTCTTGATACAGAGGTCAGCACTTCGTATGGTATTGTTTCAAGCTGTTTTGCAATTTGAACAATGCTAGGTTCATCTCCAAAAATAGTAACGCTATTACCCTCTTTAACACCATCTATATCGGTAATATCTACGGTACAAGTATCCATACTGATGTTACCTATAATTGGAGCATACTTCCCGTTAATCATAACCTGTCCCCTTCCGTTACTTAGTCGCCTGTTTAAGCCATCGGCATATCCAATGGGAATAGTGGCAACTATTGAGGGTCGTAAAAGTTTTCCGGCACGATTATACCCAACAGTTTGGTCGGCAGCTAGGGATTTAATTTGGGCAACGTAAGTTTTTAACGTGTTAACAACCTGCAACTCCTTTTTTGGCAATGTGCTAATTCCATACAAACCTATTCCCAATCGAACCATATCAAACTGCGCATCGGGAAATCGTTCTATACCTGCCGAATTTAAGATATGTTTTACTGGATTATATCCAACACCTTTGGCCACAATATCGGCAATGCGCGAAAAAATTTGAATTTGCTCGTTCGTAAAATCATCTAGCTTGCTGTCATCACTTGCGGCTAGATGCGAAAAAACGCTTTGCACCCTAACCGAAGGGTTCGTTTTTAGGATAGTGACGAGTTCATCAACCTCGCTCTCTAAAAAGCCCAACCGGTGCATACCTGTATCAAACTTTATATGAACAGGGTACCCACTAACCCCTTGCCTATTTGCTGCAAGAATAATATTCTTAATACTTGTGAAGCTAAATATTTCGGGCTCAAGGTTATACTCAATCATCAACTCGTAGTCGTCAATGGCTGGGTTTAGCACAATTATTGGCATGGCAATACCATTTTCTCTAAGTGCAATTCCCTCGTCGGTAAAGGCAACACCCAGATAATCGACCCGATGAAATTGGAGCAAGTTTGCTATTTCGTGTGATCCACTTCCGTATGAATAGGCCTTAACCATTGCCATAACCTTAACATTGGGCTTTACTAGGCTGCGAAAATAGTTAAGGTTATTCACCAAAGCGTTTAAGTTTATTTCAAGAATTGTGTGATGAGTTTTTTGCTCTAGTAAAGCAGAAATTCGTTCGAAACGAAACGGCCTACTACCCTTTAAGAGGATGGCTGCATTCTTATATGTACTTCGGGTGTACCATTGAATAAACTCTTCGGTTGTGGCAAAAAACAGGCTGGCTTTAGGAAAAAGGTTGGCAAAACGAGAGATTTCGGGACCAACACCAACAAAATGATTTACCCCTTTAACGGTTAATAAATTTGCCACCTCGCTATATAATGCTTCTGGCGACTGTCCATTTTGTAGTATATCTGATAAGATTAGAACCCTTTCGGAGTGCTGTAATTGCTGGGCCAAATGGTCGAGCGCAATAGAAAGTGAGCCTAGGTCGGAGTTATAGCTATCGTTAATTATGGTACAGCCATTTGTCCCTTCCTTCAACTCTAATCGCATGGCAACAGGCTGTAAATTTGCCATACGCAAAGTAATAGTAGGGAGGTTAAAACCAAGCACGAGCATTGCACAAATACAATGCATTGCATTCTCAACGGAGCCCTCATCGGTAAAGGGAATTTCAACATCAACATTTTTTCCTTTATATGATACGGAAAGCATTGATTTTCCTGAAGAAACATATGCCTGGTTTAGCTTTACGTTTGAAGCACTGCTTCTACTCCACCCAAATAGTTTTAAGGTTACGCTAGAGGAAGCATACTCAACCGCAACCTGATGAATGCGCTCATAATCGGTACAATAAACAAGGGTTTCGGCGTTAGTGAAAAGTTTCATCTTTTCGCGAACCTTATGTTTTAAATCCGAAAAATTTTCCTGATGTGCAAAGCCGATATTAGTAAAAATACCGATGGTAGGATCAACAATGGCTTGGAGGTTTTGCATTTCATCAACCTGTGATATTCCGGCCTCGAGAATGGCCAGATTATGATCTGATGCCAAATAAAGTGCTGAGATTGGCACACCCACCTGCGAGTTGTAACTCTTGGGGCTTCGTATTACGCTATAGTTGGGCGCCAACAACTGCGAGAGCCACTCCTTTACAATGGTTTTTCCGTTACTTCCCGTTATTCCTATTACTGGGTATGTAAAGTGCTTACGATGGAATGCTGCCAACTGTTGCAACGCTTTTAGCGTATCGTCGACCACCAAAAAATTAGCGTCTGGACAGCTACTTTCTAAATCGGATAGTTTAGAGACTACAAAAGAGCCTATTCCTCTGGCGTATGAATCAACAACATACTCATGCCCATCATGCTGATACCCAACGATAGCAAAAAATAGAGCGTTTGCATTCTGTGATGCCGTGCGGCTATCGGTTAACACTAGGTTAATAATTTTACTTTCATCACCAACTAGTCGGGCATTTAATTCTTGAGCTATTTTACCTAAACTATAACTAAACATATATGAGGTTATTTACATTAAAAATGTAAATATACCCAGCTTTACATAAATATGCCAACAAAAATCAAAAACTTGAGTAGTGACGTAAAAAGAAAAATTAAGCTTTGCCTAATACTTAGCCAATTCCTTTCGGAAAATTGCATTGGGAATAAAACCCTCATCATCTTCGGCGTATTCGGGTAAAATACGCTCAACAAAATACATATTAATTTCGCCAATATTTTTTGCCAAAACCTTACCCCTGTAGGTGCATTTAAAAAAGTTTTTAATAGCCAAATAGGTTGTTTCGGAAACGTTAACCTTTCCTGCCTCGCCCTTAGTCTCCATCCGGCTGGCTACATTTACGGTATCGCCCCAAACATCGTAAGCCAATTTCTTTTTACCAATTACACCGGCCACTATGCTGCCAGTATGAATACCAATTCGAACCCTCCATACCGGATTACCTTGTGCTTGATCAGCCTTCGCTTTCTCTTCAACAAGTTTCTGGATTTCGAGAGCAGCCAGTACCGAATCAAAAGCGTGACTCTTGTTTGCTTGAGGCACCCCACCCACACACATATAGCAATCGCCAATGGTTTTTATTTTTTCAATAAAACGTTTTGTGGTAATCTCGTCGTATGATTCAAAGTAGAACGTTAGTGCTGCTAAAAATTCTTCGATGGAGTTATACGATACAGACAAACTTGAAAAGTTTACAAAATCGGCAAAAAGTACCGATACCTCATTATATTTCTTCGGCTTAACAAATCCCTTCTTTTTTAGCTGGTGGGCTGCCACTTCGGGCAAAATATTTAGTAGTAATGCGTCGGATTTATTCTTTTCTTCCTCTAGTGACGATTTTTGATTTTCAATCTCTTGCCTTTGTTCATCGAGTAAGCGGTTTGCTTCTTTTAAATGCTCCATTATTGAAAGCAGATTCTCGTGCTTCTCACTCAATGCCCTCTCGGCCTCACGTAGGTCAGTAATATCGCTCTCAATAGCAATAATCTTGCTAAAGTTACCCTCAACATCATATATTGGGGTGATAGCTGTTTGTATATCTTTACGTTTACTGCTTTTTGTAACCCAAACCGATTCGTAGGCTACGTGCTCGCCCAGCTCAACACATCTCTTCATGGCATCGGCTGTAACACTGCTATCATTGGGATCAAAAACGTTTTGTCCAAACCTTTCACGAAACTCATCGAGGCCACACTCATATAGCTGCTCAAACCCTTCGTTTACCCAAACAATCTCGCCCTTGTTATCAATAATAATTAGTGAGTTTCCCGTTTTGCTAGAAGCCAGAGATATATCGTTAAACTGTTCCGATTTTTCGAGAAGGAGATTCGTTCTCTTCTGCCTTTCAATAGCCAACCTTAGCCTAGGCAATATTAGCCATACAAAATCATTATGGTACTCTATATAATCTTCGAAACAAGACAAGAATTCAATATCGGAGTACAGTAGTTTAACATCAGAGACGGCCAGAACTAGAGGTACACGACTGATAATGGGGCTTGAATTAATTACGTGAAGTATTCTAACTATTATTTCCTTACCAACAGAAAAATCAACCACTACCAAACTAGGAGCTACTTTACCTATGCTTTCATCAAAATCTGTTTGCCCATTACATTCCACATTCAGAAAGGTAAAATCAGCATCAGATTCTTTTTGGCATAAATTAATGCTTTGTATGAAATCGGAGGTACTACAAAAACATAAAATGTTATAGCTCATTCTTTTTGATAATGTTAAACAACGGTTAAAGTTAGAAAACTTTATTCTTTTTTTTACCTTTTATATTAGTTGTTGACAAAACTATCAAAAAAATTGACGAAACGATATGATTTAAGCGCATCGTTATGAAGTTTTATAGTTACAAGTTTAAAATATCATAAAAGAGAACCTAACTATCTATCAAAATTATTCATTGGTGTTCGGTTAAAAAGAAATAGATTCCTCCCTTCCTACATGCCTTCGACAGGCAGGTCTACGGTCGGAATGACAGGAATGTGGATGGAGGGGCTTGGTTGGCGACTTTGCCGCCAATCAAGCTCCTTTCTCAAAAACCAACAATCTGTCATTCAGAACGGGAAGTAGTGAAGAGAAGAATCTATGGTATAAAATAATGTTTTTACCGAACAACGAGGACAATTATCATATTGAAATAAACAGAATATAAAACTATCCCATATCTGAGAAGAGGAGAGAATTACTAAACTGCCAGTTCAACACACGCATTCCAAAGTGCATCGTTTGGCGGAGGGGCCAAAATTTGCAGCTGTTCGTTTGAAACAGGATGGGTAAACTTTAGCGAATAGGCATGAAGGCTAATGCCCCCATTGGGGTTTGAGCGTGGTGCGCCGTACTTTAAATCGCCCCGAATTGTAAGCCCAACCTTTGCAAGCTGCGCACGTATTTGATGATGCCGACCGGTGTGCAACTCAACCTCGAGCAAATAGTACCTACCTGTACTACCAATTAGTTTATAGGTAAGTCGGGCTTCCTTCCTACCAGACTTGGATTGGGAGTATGCAATCGACTTGTTTTTCTCGGGGTTTCGAGACATAAAATGCGTAAGCGTGTCAACATTTTTGGGTGGAACGTTACCCACAACAGCCCAGTATACCTTTTCTATCTCCCCGTCGTGAAAAAGTTTACTCATTCGGCTAAGGCCCTTGCTGGTTTTAGCAAACAGTACAATACCACTCACAGGTCTATCAATACGATGGACGGCCTCTAGAAAGACGTTCCCGGGCTTATTATCACGATTTTTTATGAAGTTGCGAATTGTTTCAATCATACAGACATCACCAGTCTTATCGCCTTGTACAATTTCGCCGCATAGCTTATTAATCGCAATTAGATGATTATCCTCAAAAATAATTCGGCTACCTATATCAGACATAATTTACTTAATCGGGTTTAGTACTGTTCCTTTTCGTTAGGGAAACTAACATTCTTCACATCTTTTATATAAGATTGCACTGCCCCCGTCATTTCAACATCTAAATTAAGGTAACGGCGAAGAAAGCGAGGAGAAAACTCCTGAGTAATACCAAGCATATCATGAATAACCAATACCTGACCATCAACTCCAGAACCAGCTCCAATACCAATTATTGGTATAGTTAGCTCACGAGCAACCTGCGCTCCGAGTTTAGCTGGAATTTTTTCGAGAACTATTGAGAAACAACCTGCATCTTGTAAAATATGAGCATCCTCAACCAGCTTATCAGCTTCCTCCTCATCGCGGGCGCGCACAACGTAAGTACCAAACTTATTAATTGATTGGGGCGTTAAGCCTAAGTGGCCCATTACGGGTATTCCGGCGGAAAGAATTCGGTTAACCGACTCTATAATTTCTCGTCCGCCTTCAAGTTTCACAGCATCGGCACCCGTTTCTTTCATTATTCTAATAGCAGAAGTGAGTGCAAGTTTTGAGTTTCCCTGGTAGGACCCAAATGGCAAATCGACTACAACCAAAGCCCTTTTTGTTGCCCTAACAACACTTTGCCCATGGTAAATCATTTGAGTAAGGGTAATGGGTAGAGTTGATTCGAACCCAGCCATCACGTTCGAGGCCGAATCGCCAACTAAAATAATATCGATACCCGCAGCGTCAATAATTCGAGCCATTGAAAAATCGTAAGCGGTTAGCATCGCTATTTTCTCTCCCCTAAGCTTCATCTCATGAAGTACGTGGGTAGTAACTACTTTTGCTTTTCCTTCGGATGACATAATATATTATTGTTGTAAGTTACAGTTAAAACCACAAAGATAAAGGTTTATAATAGAGAATACCCAATTATTCATTCAAATAAGTTAACCATAAAATATACACTACAATAAGGTACACCCAGCTTCAATATTATTAAGAAACACTAGCCACTGCCTTTTTGGCAGCACTTAGAAATAAACATTGGCATGCTGACATACACAACAGTATGTATTCAATTAACCAATAAAACACTATATTACAGCATATTAACTCAATAAATCACTTTAAATTTAGGATTACGCAATTAATATAATGCCAATATAACACCGCAGAAAGTCCTATTAGCGAGTTGGCATAATCATTGAGTAATTGATAGCAGAAAAAACACTTTGATATTCTAAATCTAAAAAAAACATAAACAATGAGCAAAATTATTGGAATAGACCTTGGGACTACCAACTCATGCGTATCGGTTATGGAGGGAAACGAACCAGTTGTTATTCCCAATAGCGAAGGAAAAAGGACAACACCCTCTGTTGTAGCTTTTGTTGAAAAGGGTGAGCGTAAAGTTGGTGACCCTGCGAAACGTCAGGCAATTACCAATCCGGAAAAAACCATATTTTCAATTAAACGAATGATGGGAGAAACATACGACAAACTTTCAACTGAAATTAGTCGTGTTTCTTTTAAGGTTGAAAAAGGCGACAACAACACTCCCCGCATAGTCATTGATGATCGTAAGTACACTCCACAAGAGATTTCGGCTATGGTTCTTCAAAAGATGAAGAAAACCGCTGAAGATTACCTAGGTACAACAGTGAATGAAGCAGTAATTACAGTGCCAGCCTACTTTAGCGATTCGCAACGCCAGGCAACAAAAGAAGCTGGTGAGATTGCCGGACTAAAGGTGCGACGTATTATTAACGAGCCTACCGCAGCCGCACTAGCCTATGGGCTTGACAAGAAGAGCATTGACCAAAAGATTGCTGTTTACGACCTTGGAGGAGGAACTTTTGACATATCGATACTTGAACTTGGCGAGGGCGTTTTTGAGGTAAAATCGACCAATGGCGATACTCACCTAGGAGGTGATGACTTTGACCAGAAAATTATTGACTGGCTAGCAGAAGAATTCCTTAAGGATGAGGGTATAGATCTTAGAAGAGATCCAATGGCACTTCAGCGCCTAAAAGAGGCAGCAGAAAAGGCCAAAGTTGAACTTTCAAGCTCAACACAAACCGAAATTAACCTGCCCTACATTATGCCGGTTGATGGGATACCAAAACACTTGGTTCGCTCGCTAACCCGTGCACAATTTGAAAAATTAGTTGACGACTTAGTACAAGCAACAATTGAGCCCTGCCGCAAATCGCTTAAGGATGCTGGTTTAAGTGCTTCGGACATTGATGAGGTAATTCTGGTAGGTGGATCAACACGTATCCCCGCAATACAGCAAGTGGTTGAGAAGTTTTTCGGAAAAGTTCCTAGCAAAGGTGTTAACGCCGATGAGGTTGTTGCCATTGGTGCTGCAATTCAAGGTGGCGTGCTAACCGGCGAGGTTAAGGATGTACTTTTACTTGATGTTACTCCACTTTCACTAGGTATTGAAACCATGGGTAGCGTATTTACCAAGCTAATTGAATCGAACACCACCATACCTACTCGTAAGAGCGAAACCTTTACCACCGCTTCAGACAATCAACCTTCGGTTGAAATCCACGTGCTTCAGGGGGAACGCCCCATGGCCAGCGCCAATAAAACCATTGGTCGTTTTCACCTCGATGGTATACCACCAGCACCACGCGGAATTCCACAGGTTGAAGTAACCTTTGATATTGACGCAAACGGTATTTTAAACGTTTCGGCAAAAGATAAGGGAACGGGCAAAGAGCAACGCATTCGTATTGAAGCCTCATCGGGTCTTACCGACGCAGAAATTAAACAGATGAAGGAAGAGGCCAAAGCGAATGAGGAAACTGACAAAATAGCTCGCGAAAAGGTTGATAAACTTAATGCAGCCGATAGCCAGATATTTCAAACTGAAAAGCAGCTTAAAGAGTTTGGCGATAAGCTACCGGCCGATAAGAAAGGCCCGATTGAGGAAGCACTTGCTAAACTTAAGGATGCTCATCAAAAGCAAGATATTGAAGCAATTGATACGGCTACCACGGAGTTAAACAGCGTTTGGCAAGCTGCCTCTGAAGAGATGTACAAATCGCAAGGGCAACCTGGCGGCGAACAGCAAGCTCCCAGTGAAAGCGAAGAAAAAGGCAAGGAGAATGATGAAGTAACTGACGTTGACTTTGAAGAAGTAAAGTAATACGCAATACTTTATATAATTGTAAAAAAACCTCTGGAAATTCCAGGGGTTTTTTTTATAATGTTTGTTTATATTTACCGTTTAATATTGTAGAACCAACCATAATAAACTATGAAAATATTTCCAATACTACTACTGCTAACCATTTGCTCAATGCAAGGATTTACCCAAACCGACACTATTTTCAATCAAACCGACCACCTGAACAGGATGCAAGGGCACTGGAAAAAGCATTATAAAAATGGGAACATTGCATACAAAGGATACTTTAAAGATAGCAGACCCATGGAAACGTTGGTACGTTACCATGAAAACGGAGCAATAAGCGCTAAAATGATTTTTAGCCACTGCGGCGATACCGCTCAAGCAACCCTCTACAATACGCTAGGGCGAAAGGTAGCTTCCGGAAAGTACCTCAAGCAACTAAAGCACGGGACATGGGTTTACACGAATGCAAACAACGAGGTAGTTTTTTCTGAGCAATTTAAAGAAGGAAAAAAGCATGGCAAATTTACTAACTACTTCCCTACTGGCCAGGTGTTTGAAGAGGTAAATTGGAAAGAGGACAAGAAGGATGGACCGACCGTGCTATACTTTATTAACGGGCAAATTAAATCGATGCTGTTTTATACAGATGGCCAAGCGAACGGTCCCGTTAGGCTATACTACACTGACGGAAGATTTAGACTTGAAGGACAATACAAGGGTGGCTTAAAGGATGGGCCTTGGAAGTTTTACGACTTATCGGGCGGTATTGCTAAACAAATTAACTACTCTAAAGGAATAGCAGATAACCACGATGAAATGGCTGAACGCGAAACGAAAGAGTTCGACGAGTTGCTTAAAAACGTTGGAAAGATACAAGAACCATCCATTGAGGATTTTTTAAGAGGACAAGGGAGGTAGTGAGTTGCGAGTTTCTAGCTGCGGGTTACGCGTTTTACAATCGGAATTGCATACTTTCTGCTTTCTACTCACTGCCCTCAACCTTTGTTTTCAGAAACGTGATAAAGTCTCTACTTTTTGTATTCCAATAAAGTATTATTTTGTCTTTCAAATTATCAGAACATTCAAAGGATAAATGAACGTATACATTACGTTTACTTTCCTCAAAACGCTTAATCTGTTTGTAATTGTACGTTCTTTTATTCCTTTTGCGATAGTAAAACAACAGATAAAGCAATACTATCAATGCTATTGCGAGTAAAAACACGAAAGTAATTTGCGAATAAAAAAACCAATTGTATAATTCTTTACTAACTGCGCTAATTATATACGCAGTGCTACTCAAAATAAGTAGAACTGACACCGCAATATTTGAGTAGAGGATATAAAACTGCCTTTGAATAGAAAATCCATCCTCATTAAAAAGTATCTCAGATGGGATAACCCCGAAGCCCTTAAGGCTATTGTAATTATCGCTCATAATTAATTGTAATGCACTAATTTATTAATCCTCAAAAAAACTCAATTTAGCCGTACGAGAAATGCACAAAGGATTACTTTAAACTCTAAATCATTACTTTAGACTGCCGTACGTATCCAGCCTCTGATAAATAATTAACGAATATAATAAAATTACTTTACAGTAACTTAATTAAAAAGGAACTCTACTGGAACCCTACAAAAATAAAAATCAGCTCCTCCCCTCTTTATTTGTGGGCTTTACATAGTGATAAAAAAGCATATACTAGTCCTATTTATAAACAAATTCGTAAAGCAATAAACCCACGCCAGCCAATAAAGCAACGAGGGGTGTAGAAAAATCTACACCCCCTCATTTATGATTGTATTATTGGCCTACCTAAACAGCAATGGAACTAAATCGACCACGCGATTGGAGTAGCCCCACTCGTTATCGTACCAAGTAAGTATTTTTACGGTTTTCCCATTTACCATAGTTGCCGAAGCATCAAAAATTGAGCTATGAGGATTATGAATTATATCAACCGAAACAATAGGATCCTCGGTGTACTCCAGAATACCTTTCATTGGGCCTTCGGCCGCTCTCTTAATTGCCGAGTTAATGTCCTCCTTTGTAACCTCGCTTTTTAGCACAACAACCAAATCGACTAACGAACCCGTTGGAACAGGAACACGCACTGCCATACCATCAAGTTTACCTTTTAGCTCGGGTATTATAGTACCAACCGCTTTTGCCGCTCCTGTAGTTGTAGGTATCATTGAAACTGCACATGACCGTGCTCTGCGAAGGTCGTTGTGAGGACCATCTAAAATTCGTTGGTCGTTGGTATAGGCATGTATGGTTGTTATTAGCCCATTCTCTATTCCAAAAGCATCATTTAATACCTTAGCAACAGGTGCCAAACAGTTTGTTGTACACGAAGCGTTCGACACGCATTTGTCGTCGGGCATTAGGTCGGCATCATTAACCCCCAGCACAACCATACGGTCAATTTGATCCTTAGCGGGTACACATAGAATAACCTTTTTTGCCCCGTTCTTAATGTGATCACCATAGCCTCCTTTTTCGCTATCGCGTTTAGTAAAAATGCCTGTTGATTCAACAACCACGTCGGGTGTTTTGGCCCATTTTATACTAAGAGGGCTACGCTCTGCATAAACTGGGTATTTTACACCATTTGCAATAACCGAGGTTTCATCGAAGCTAACCGTTCCGTTAAATTTTCCTTGAGTAGAATCGTATTTTAAAAGATGAGCTAGGGTTTTGGTATCGGTTAGGTCATTAATTCCAACAACCTCTATATCTTGACGCTCGAGTGCGATTTTAAAAACGTTGCGCCCAATGCGCCCAAAGCCATTAATAGCAACCTTAATTTTTGCCATAACTGTATGAATTAGTGATTAGTAAAAAATGTTAGTTTTCATATGAGAACTAAACTCTTTTACAAATATACAGAAATAAAATGCAAAAGGGTAATAGTCCGAAGCTTAGATAATAAAAAAGAGCACAAACGGTTGTAGGTTTTCGAACTATTCTTGCTCAAGATTGGGAGAAGCTATGGTCTGTAAATTAATTTGACTTAAAATAAACTCCTTTGATTTTTCGGGTTTTAATCCAAGGGTGCTACCCAGCTGAAGCATCAAGTTGAAAGCCTCATGGAAATCATTTTTTATTTTACCATCCAGTATTGCTTCCTTTATCGAATCTTTAATACTCCCAACCGGTTTGCTTGGGGAAATACCAAAGACCTGCATAATAATTTCGCCGGTAATTGGGGGCTGAAAATTACGCACTGCATCCTTCTCCTCAATTTCAACAAGCTTTTGTCGAACCAACTTAAAGTTAGCCAAATAGCGTTGAACTTTAGCATCGTTTTTCGATGTGATATCGGCCTCACAGAGAGTCATTAAATCGTCAATATCATCGCCGGCATCAAAAAGCAGCCGCCTAACGGCCGAATCGGTTACCTGCTCGCTCGATAAAATTACGGGACGTAAATGAAGCAAAACCAAGTTTTGCACATACTTCATTTTTTCGTTTAGGGGAAGTTTAAGCTTACGAAAAATACCCGGTATCATTTTTTTGCCTGCAAACTCATGCCCATGAAATGTCCACCCCTGCCCTTTTATATACTTCTTTGTAGCCGGCTTTGCAATATCATGCAGTACGGCGGCCCAACGTAGCCATAGGTCATCCGATTTCTCTGCCACATTGTCAAGCACCTGGAGTGTGTGATAAAAATTATCCTTATGGTTATATTTATCAACCTTATCAACACCCTTAAGAGCTATGAACTCTGGGAAGAACTGTTCTAGCAATCCAGTTTCCTCGAGTAGCATAAAGCCAACCGAAGGTTTCTTGGATAGGATAATTTTATTTAACTCATCAACAATACGCTCAACGGAGATTATTTTTAAACGCTCCTTATTAATGCTCAGCGCTTTGTATGTATTCGCTTCAATACTAAACTTTAGCTGGGTAGCAAATCGAACGGCCCTCATCATACGGAGCGGGTCGTCGGAAAAGGTTTGATTTGGATCAAGCGGAGTTCTAATAATCCGATTTTCAATATCACTAACCCCATTAAATGGGTCAACCAGCTGCCCCAGCGTATCGGGGTGCAAGCTAATGCCCAGGGCATTCATTGTAAAATCTCTACGTCTTTGGTCATCCTCAATGGATCCGTCCTCAACAATTGGTTTTCGCGAGTCGCTGCTGTATGATTCTTTTCGTGCTCCAACAAATTCAACCTCCCAATCGCCCACCTTAAACTGAGCTGTACCAAAACGTTTAAAAACATTAACCCTTTTTATTCCTAACCTTTTAGCTACAAGCTGCGCCAATTCAATACCTGACCCCTGAACCACTATATCAATATCCTTTGAAGCCCGCTTTAAAAATATGTCGCGAACAAAGCCCCCAATTACATAGGTAGGCCTATTTATTTGCCCGGCAACCTCTGAAATAACCTTAAAAATATTGTCGCTAATATATTGCTGCATATTACTCACTTACATTTTTCTCTATTTAACAGACAAAAATACAACAAAAAACGTGAGTTTTAGTGCTAAAATCACAGCAATGTAATATTACGCAAGCACACGTAACGCACACTTATTAACTATCTGTATCTTAAGGTATTTTCAGAATGTGATTTAAAATCATTGGTGTCCGATAAATATTCTAGAATCATTCCAGACTCATTGTTTTTACTGGTTAAGCCTAGAATAGCCCATATCGGAGGCTTAGTTTTTAACTTGTGTATTATAGCAGAAAACAATGCTCTCAATCCACTTTTCTCAACTATTTACAATTGTTGGGGCTTTGCCCCAGACCCCACTTACTTTCTTTGTTGCTTCACACCGATTTTAATTTTTAAGAGTGTTCAGCGAGCTCGCCAAAAAACGGCTCGGTTGAA
>JBBACY010000013.1:0-76809 GCA_041656735.1 Bacteroidales bacterium
ATTCAAAGATAAAACCAAACATTCAATCATGAATGATGAATTTTGAATAATGAATTTCGAAGTAAGGCAATACGAGAAGTCATTGCGCCGAAGCAAAAGACCTTCGCTATCCAACCTTCGCTATTCGATATTCATTATTCGGTGTTCGATATTCGCTATTCAATAATAGTAGAGCATATTATCTGCTTGACTGTTGCGTATTTGTTTAACCCCGAAGGGTTATATATTTATAGCATTTTCCATTTCGCTATGCTATACGACCTCGTTGAGGTCGAATTTCTTCCGTTAATTCGTCGTTCTATAAACATTCAAATCCTCGGATTCGTTTGTTCGCGCAGGCTGACCGTCACTCTGAGCATTCAAAGATAAAACCAAATATTCAATCATGAATGATGAAATTAGAATAATGAATTACGAAGTAAGGCAATACGATAAGTCATTGCGCCGAAGCAAAAGACCTTTGCTATCCAACCTTCGATATTCGAAATTCATTATTCGGTGTTCGATATTTGCTAGGGTGACAGTCAGGCTGAGCTGCCTGCCCTGACCGAAGTTCGATGCCGACAACCTAAACTAAACGATATTGAATTGTATATTGAAAAGCTGATGCGTTTTAGGGGTAAGTTTAAAAAAATGATTTTGCATAGCATCCATTTGTAGAACCAAAGTATTTTTTACTTTTACCAAGTATTTTTTGTAAATTTCAGGTACTAAAAATCGAACATCATTACTATGGTTAAAAAAGTTGCCTTAGCATTATCCAGCGGTGGAGCGCGTGGCCTTGTACACGTGGGTGTAATTTGTGAAATTGAAAGGCGTGGATACGAAATTGTCTCTCTCTCGGGGAGTTCAATGGGCGCTTTAGTCGGAAGTATGCACGCTGCAGATACACTAAGTGATTTTAGAGCCTGGGTTGAAAAGTTGTCGAGGATGGATGTTTTGGGACTGGTTGATTTTACACTGGGGGGGAACGGGTTTGTTAAGGGCGACAAAATTTTTGACGAGATGCTGCGGCTCGGTTTTATTCCCCAAAAAAACATCGAAGATTTACAAAAGCCCCTGGTTGTTCTTGCAACCGATGTTATCGCAAGTAAAGAGATTGTTTACGATAAGGGTAGTTTAGCGCATGCGCTGCGAGCATCGATTTCAATTCCTGGAATCTTTACTCCTATTAAGGTTTCCGATGCGTTGCTAGTAGATGGTGGTATTTTTAATCCCTTGCCCATTAAGCATTTAAAACGTAATGATGCGGATATAATAATTGCTGTTGATGTTAACGCAATGATACCCTACCAAAAACCACCGCAGGAGAAGGATAGGCATGAGGAATCTGAGGAAGATAAATCGGCTTTTGAGCAGTTGAAGGATAAGTGGTACGAGTTTTTTGAGGGCGACGAGAAGAAAAAACTGACCAAAGTAAGCAAGTTAGGCTATATTGATATGCTTCACCGTGTTATTCAGGTAATGATGAATAGTATGACAATGCAGGCCATAAAAGATAACCCGCCTGATGTTTTAATTAGTACATCAAAAGATGCTTGTGGCGTTTTTGAGTTTTATAGAGCCAAAGAAATTATTGCCTTGGGCGAACGGGCATGTGCTAAAGCGCTTGACGAGGTTGGCTTATAACTCGCGCTGCCTAATTACCTCATACATAACTAGCGCCGAAGCAACCGAAACGTTTAATGAGTTTATTTTACCTCGAATGGGAATAGAAACTAGCTCGTCGGCCATTTTCAGGGTACTTTCCGATAATCCATTCTCTTCGGACCCCATTACAAGAGCAATAGGACCGTCGAGTTTAGCACTGGTATATAGCTCCTTCGTTTTTTCGGTAGCAGCAGTTACCTTAATGCCCGATAGTTGTAGGAATGATATGGTTGACTTTAAGCTATTTACACGGCATATGGGGATGTGGTGAATTGCCCCTGCTGACGTTTTTACGGCATCAGCCCCTATGCGAGCCGAACCCTTTGTTGGGAAAACAACTGCATGAGCACCAGCGCATTCGGCACTTCGCACAATTGCTCCAAAGTTACGCACATCGGTTATGCTATCGAGTATAATAATAAATGGGGTTTTGCCTTCTTCCCAAATACGTGCAACAACCTCTTCAATGGGTTCAAAATCAACTGGCGAAATATAGGCTATAACCCCTTGGTGGTTACGGTTACCATATTGACCAAATTTTTCGGCAGGTACGTATTGCGGCACAATATCCCGATTACGTAGAAGCGTTAAAAGCTCGTGTACCAAATCTCCCGTGAGCCCTTTTTTCATAATAACTTTGTCTATTTCCTTACCTGAGCTAATTGCCTCCATTAGAGGCCTGATGCCGTATATGGTATCCGATGTATTTTGCTTCATACTATTGTATTGCATTGTATTTCAAATTTTTGTTGGTATGGTATTTTGTTTTATAGCCACTTAGCTTGTTTACTAAATCTGTGGTCTCGTAGGCTAGGCAGTTTTCCTTGGCCTAATCCTCCTCTTTTAGGACCTCTAGCTCGTAGTGTAGTTGCTCCCACTTGTGCATTGTTTTGTTTAACTCTGTTTTTAGAGCTTCGTATTCAGCAAAAAAATCATCGTTTATGCAGGCATTGGATGGGTTGCAAAGGATGGTGTCTTTTTGTGCAATTTGCGTTTCCAGTTTACTAATACTGGCTTCAACTTTTTCAACCTGTGAGGCCACTTTTCTAATAATTTTATCTTGCTCCTTACGGTTTAGCCACTCCTGCTTCCTATCAGAAATTCCTAGGTTGGATTTTTCTGTTTTTTCTTTCTCTTTCTGAGTTTCTAATTCTTTTAAGTTTTCCAGTTTACGTTTTGCTAAAAAGTTATATATACCACCTATATGTTCATTAACGCTTCCATCGCGAAACTCATACACTTTAGAAATTAAACCGTTAAGGAATTCCCTATCGTGTGATACAACTATCACCGTTCCCTTAAATTTTGCCAAAGCATCTTTAAGTATGTCTTTTGAGCGCATATCCAGATGGTTGGTAGGCTCATCGAGTACAAGTAAGTTATAGGGTTGCAGCATTAGCTTAACCATAGCCAATCTGTTGCGTTCGCCTCCCGAAAGTACCGAAACTTTTTTCTCTACATCTTCGCCTCGGAAGAGGAATGCGCCTAGAATATCACGTATTTTAGTGCGAATGTCGCCAACTGCTACTCGGTCAATTGTGTCAAGCACCGTATCGTTTGGGTTCATTAGTTCATCCTGGTTCTGCGCAAAATAGCCAATGCTTACATTATGGCCAATTTTCAATTCGCCTTGGTAGTCAATGCTCCCAACAATAATTTTGCTAAGTGTTGTTTTGCCCTCTCCGTTCCGTCCAACGAAAGCAACCTTTTCGCCTCTTAGGATATCAAAATTCGCATCCGAGAAAACGGTATTAGCGCCATAGGCCTTACTCACGTTATTAACTTTAACCACTAAATCGCCCGTTCGGGGCGCTTCGGGAAAACGAATATTAAGGGCGCTATTATCCTCGTCATCTACCTCAATAATATCTAACTTTTCCAGCTGTTTTATTCTCGATTGTACCTGGTTGGCTTTGGTGGCTTTGTATCGAAATCGTTCAACAAAATCTTTTGTCTCTTCAATTTGTTTCTGCTGATTTTTGTATGCAGCCAACTGTTGCTGCCTACGCTCGTTGCGCAGTTCAACGTATCTCGAGTATGGAACCCTATAATCGTATGCTCTGCCCAGCGATAGTTCAATGGTTCTGTCGGTAACATTATCGAGAAATGCCCGGTCGTGAGAGATAAGTACCAGGGCTCCTGGGTAGGTTTTTAGGTAATCTTCGAGCCACTGAATTGACTCTATATCAAGGTGATTAGTGGGCTCATCTAGGAGCAGGATATTTGGTTCTCGAAGCAGTAGTTTAGCCAGCTCAATTCGCATACGCCATCCTCCGCTAAATTCGGAGGTGGGGCGTAAAAAATCGGTTCGTTTAAAACCAAGTCCAGTTAGCGTAACCTCTACCTTAGCGTCGAGACTTTCGCCACCGAGCAAACTAAAACGTTCGCTTTTTTCTGCCAATGAATTTATTAGTGCGGCGTACCCATCCGACTCGTAGTCGGTTCGTAACTCCAGCTCCTTCGATATTTTCTCAATATCTTTTGCCAACTTAAGGGTATCGCTAAATGCGGTCATGGCTTCATCAATCACGCTGCGCGAGTTAGCCACATCCATTTGCTGCGGTAAGTAGCCAATAGCTAAGTCACGAGGTATACTAATCTCTCCACTTGAAGGGGTCATTTGGCCAACAATAAGCTTTAGTAGGGTAGATTTACCCGCACCGTTCTTACCAACAAGCCCAACTCGCTCTTTAGATGTAATCAGAAAACTGACATCATTAAAAAGATTAAAACCACCGAATGAAACTGTTACTTGACTGAGGGATACCATGTTATAAATGATTTATGCAATTTGTAAAAGTACTAAAAATTAAGGAATTAGCAAGATTTTTTCAATTTCCTGTATATTATAATAAGGTATAGGCAGGCATAATTATTCAAACTAACAACGAGGTTTCTATTAATGTTTGACAGTAATTCTTATTTTAGTCAGAATCCTGCGGTAATGAACTACCGCGAATCGAGCAAAATAATGTAACTTTGTAATTGTAAATATTGGAATGGAAGAACTTGCTGGAGTTTTTGCTTCAGCCCTCAAAAAATATGGATGAGAGAATAGAGGCTCTGGAAACAACCCTAAAATGGAGTGATGAAAACATATGCACTTGTTTCATAGATAATTGTGAAGTTTATTAGAGTGCTTATCATATTATTAATCTACTAAAAAGTATTTTTAGAATGAAAACAGCATTAGTAACAGGAGCAACTGCAGGCATTGGCCGTTCAACAGCGTTGCTTCTTGCAAAAAATGGGTTTAGAATCATAATAACTGGCCGCCGAAATGAACGACTTCAGGAGTTGAAAAAGGAAATTGAGGAGAAGCATAAACAGAGCGTTTTTGCACTTAATTTCGATATTAGAAATAGGGAAGAGGTTGAAACGGCTATGGCGCAGCTGCCAACCGAGTGGCAAAATATTGATATTTTAGTCAATAATGCAGGCTTAGCCGCTGGTTTAAAGC
This sequence comes from Bacteroidales bacterium, assembly GCA_041656735.1. Classification (GTDB taxonomy): domain Bacteria; phylum Bacteroidota; class Bacteroidia; order Bacteroidales; family Tenuifilaceae; genus Perlabentimonas. Next base: position 5,111 of record JBBACY010000013.1, read on the forward strand.
CTATTCAAACCGGACTTATGGCCGATTGGGAACAGATGATTGACACCAACATAAAGGGCTTGCTTTACATATCGCAGGTGGTTATAAATAAGATGATTAAGAATGCATCTGGGCACATTGTGAACATTGGGTCAACGGCCGGGGTGCAAGCCTATGAGAATGGTAATGTATACTGCGCAACCAAGCACGCTGTACATGCACTTTCGCAAAGTATGCGTATCGATTTGCTTAAACAAGGCATTAAAGTTACCGAAATTAGGCCTGGAATGGTTGAAACCGAATTTTCATTGGTGCGTTTTAAAGGCGATGCAGAATCTGCAAAAAAAGCATACCTTGGTTTAGTTCCTCTTTCTCCCGATGATGTTGCAGAAACCATTCTGTTTGCTATTACCCGTCCGCCTCATGTAAATATTAACGATTTGGAGATTACTCCAACGGCTCAAGCTAGTTCATACTACGTTTTTAGACAGTAATCAGATTATTCGTTAACCCATTTGTCAGCTAATATGAACTACAATCACCAAGAACTGAAGCAATTTGTTGAGCAACTTTTCATTGCAATGGGATGCCTAAAATCTGATGCATCAAGCGTTGCCGAGGTGCTAATTGCTGCCGAATTAAGGGGAATTCCATCGCATGGACTATTGCGGGTAAAAGACTACTATGCAATGGTTAAAGCGGGGCGAATTAACACAAGCCCAAAGGTTAGTATTTTGCACGAAACCCCTTCTACTGCAACCGTCGATGGGGATAATGCGCTGGGACCAGTAGCTGCAAAAACATCTATGCAGATAGCCATTAACAAGGCAAAAACTGCTGGTACAGGTTGGGTGGCTACTAACAATACAAACCACTTTGGTATAGCTGGGTTTTACTCAATGATGGCACTTGAGCATAATATGATTGGCATAGCGCTTACCAACGCCAACCCGCTGGTTGCACCAACTTATAGCGCCGATAGGTTGCTGGGAACCAATCCTATTGCAGTGGCAATACCAACCCACAACCAGCCACCATTCGTAGTCGATTTTGCCACAACACCAGTAGCCAGGGGTAAACTTGCAATAAAATCAAAGTTGGGTGAACAAATACCCCTTGGTTTGGTTCAAGATAAAGAGGGGAATCCAACCACAAACCCTGGAGCTATTGAACAGGGAGGTGCAATACTTACTTTGGGCGGGAGTGGTGTTGAACTTGGAGGGCATAAAGGTTTTTGTATGACTGCGTTGGTGGATATTTTCTCTTCGGTTCTTTCTGGTGCAAATTTTGGCCCATTCGTGCCACCCCAGGTTGCTTACCTACCCTTATTGTCGCACTCGGTAGGTAAAGGGCTAGGTCATTTTTTTGGCGCAATGCGTATTGATGCTTTTCGGCCTGCTCAGGAGTTTAAATTATCTATGGATGAGTGGATATCAACTTTCAGGAATGCAGCAGCGGCTCAAAACCAAAGTAGGGTTATTATTCCGGGCGATCCCGAAAGAGAGAGTGAAGCGATTAAAGCTAAACAGGGAATATCAATAATACCAGCAATATTCGATGATTTGAATAGTATAGCTTCTGAGTTAATGGTAGATCCATTAGGAAACAAAAAATAAGATAGTTGCTTTTTGTTTTAAAGTGATTTATCTCAACATATTATTGTGCATCATTTTAAATTTTGAGTTTCTTTTTTTTGTAATTTTAAATTATATTTACAGAAACGCATTCTAATTGTAAAATTTATAATTTTGTTTATGTTTAAGGGTAAAGTTTCACGAAATATAATTATACTTGTAATGTTCTTAGCATTAGGATTAGTTGTTTCATCCTGCCATAATAATATTCCTTGTGCAGTTTATGCAAAATATGATTATGAGCCCGAAGAGAAAGTTTAGTATTTTATATATATATTGTCCATCCTTAACAAAAGTATTTTCATAATGAAAGCACATAAAAAATCTCTAGTTGCAGCACTGTTGTTTGTATCAATCGTGTTAGTTTTTGGGTCTTGTTCTAAAAAAACTTGTCCGGCTTATAGTAAGGTTAACACTGTTCAAACAGACCAGAATAGCTAATAGGCGCAACTACTTTTAAGCTAAATAAACTTTCTTAATTCTCAGTAGTTGAGGTTTAAGAAAGTTTTTTTTATTTACTAAAGTGCACATTAAGACGAAGGTATAAGCATCACTTAACTAGCTATTTGTTAAGCCTAATGATTTGCACTAGCATTTACCACTACATTTTTAATCAAAATATAATAGTATTGTAATTATGGAAAATAGTGAACTTCGTAACTCTTCAATTATTGCCCTTAGAGATTGTATGGGGTTAAAGCCTAACGAAACATTGCTTATTGTTACTGATGAGGTGAAAAGTGAAATTGGTCAGGCATTGCATGAGGTGGGTAAAACCCTCTGCAAAGAATCTATGCTTGTTGAAATTAAATCGAGAGAAATTAATGGGCAGGAGCCTCCGGAAGCAGTTGCTCAGTTAATGAAAATGGTTGATGTGGTGGTATGCCCCACAGTTAAATCGCTAACTCATACCGATGCTCGCCGAAATGCAGTTAAAGAAGGCGTTCGGGTTGGAACAATGCCTGGAATTACCATTGATGCTATGGCTCGCTGTTTGAGCGCCGATTACGATAAAATCATCTCTTTAACCGATTTTATTGCCGAAAAAATGGAGGGCATTAGCACTATTCGGGTTGTAACAGAAAAAGGTACCGACGTAACAATGCCCGTTAAGGATAGGATGGTTATTCGTAGCAAGGGTGTTTTGCGTGAGAAGGGCGAAAGCGGCAATCTGCCTTCGGGTGAGGTGTATTTGGCACCTTGGGAAGATAAAACGAATGGCAAGCTGGTTATTGATGGTTCGATGGCTAGTGTGGGTATGATTAAAACTCCAATCGTTATTGATATAGTAGATGGCTATGCCAAAACTATTACTGGCGGCGAAGAAGCTCAACGACTCACTGAAATTCTCGATAAATCGGGTCCTGATGCTCGTGCGGTGGCCGAGTTCGGAATTGGTACAAACTATAAAGCCAAGCTAACAGGTCTTATACTCGAAGACGAAAAGGTGTTTGGCACTATCCATATTGCTTTTGGCAATAATCTAACCATGGGCGGACGCATATCCGTTAGCAGCCACCTCGATGGTTTGGTTACAGAGCCCGATGTGTATTTTGATGACGAGCTTATAATGAAGAAGGGTAAAATGTTGGGTTTCGAAATCTAGTATTATTCTGGTAGTGTATGCTTCTACATCAGTTAATAAAGGGAAAGACCATCGTTTTGGCTTCGCAATCGCCTCGTAGGCAGCAATTGTTAAAGGAGTTGGGGTTGCCTTTTGAGGTAAGGCTAAATGGCGAGGTTAACGAATCGTACCCTAGCAATATGGGTTATTTAGATATACCCGTTTATTTGGCTCAAAAGAAAATTGAGCCAGTTGTTGCTACCCTTGCCAATAACGAAATTCTTATTGCCTCCGACACCATTGTGTGGTGCAAAGGAAAGGTGCTGGGTAAACCAGTAAACAGGCAGGATGCCATTGATATGCTTACCGAACTTTCGGGTACTAACCATTCGGTAGTTACTGGTGTTGCAATAACCGATGGCAAGCGGGTTCAAACTTTTTCATCGGTAACTGAGGTGTATTTTCGTTCGTTGTCTGATAGTGAAAAGTCTTACTATGTTGATAATTTTAAACCGTTTGACAAGGCTGGAGCGTACGGTATACAAGAGTGGATTGGCTACGTGGCAGTTGAGCGCATAGAGGGTTCATACTTTAATGTTATGGGGCTACCTGTGCAAAAGCTGTACTCCGAGCTGCTCTCCTTTTTAGAAAACGTTTAATGGCATTTAATGGTAAAAGGAAAACTCTTTAGTTTTGTGTCTTTGATAAGAAAGCGTCAAAAATAAGGCCTTCGAAGTTAAGGAGTTTACTAATTGTAAATGGCTGCTTCAAAAACGGGAGTAACGCAGAAATAAGCGAAGCGATTCACGAATGCCAACAATAATAAACACGTTATGAGTAATTTGGCGTTTTCTTACAAAGACTATTTAAACCTAACGCAAAAGCGTTAATCATACTCATTAATTAACTAAACACAATATACCAATGAAAAGATTTATTGTTTACACATTGCTAGCATTTATGCTCTTTCCTCTTGGCGCTAAGGCCGATGAAGGAATGTGGCTGCCCATGTTAATTCAAAAGTATAATTTTGCCGACATGCAGAGCAAAGGCTTTAAGCTAACGGCCGAAGATATTTACAGCATTAACCAGCCTAGTATAAAGGATGCCATAGTTATTTTTGGCGGCGGATGCACAGGTGAAGTTATTTCGCCCGAGGGACTTTTAATTACCAACCACCACTGTGGATATGGGAATATTCAGAAACACTCGTCGATTGAACACGATTATCTTACCAATGGTTTTTGGGCTATGTCGCGTAGCGAAGAATTGCCAAACCCTGGCCTTACGGTTAGTTTCTTGGTTCGAATGGACGATGTTACCCAAAAAGCACTTGCGGGCGTTACTAGTGGAATGACTGAAAGTCAGCGCGTTGAAACAATAAAAAAGAATTCTGATGCCATATCAAAAGAAGTAACTGAAGGAACGCATTACAGCGCACGAGTTACTCCAATGTACAACGGAAATCAGTATTTTGTGTTTATCTACGAAATTTTTACTGATGTTCGTTTGGTAGGTGCACCCCCCTCAAATGTTGGAAAATTTGGTGGTGATACCGATAACTGGATGTGGCCTCGCCATACCGGCGATTTTTCAATGTTTCGCATTTATGCCGATAAGGACAACAAACCTGCCGAGTATTCGGCTGATAACGTACCCTACACGCCCAAAAGGCACTTGCCAATATCATTAAAAGGGGTTGAACCCAATGATTTTACTATGGTTTATGGGTATCCCGGTACAACTCAACAGTTTGTTACTTCGCAAGTTGTTGATGAGGTGGTAAATATTTCGAACCCGCTTAAAATTTCGCTTCGTGATGTACGACTTGAAATAATGGAAAACTATATGCGTCAGAATGATACTGTTCGTATTCAGTATGCTAGCAAGCAGGCGGGTGTGGCCAATGCTTGGAAAAAATGGCAGGGCGAGCGTAACGGCTTAATTCGTTTAGATGCGATTAATAAAAAGCAGAACCTCGAAAGTGATTTTAACCAATGGGTAAGTCAGGACTCAAAACGTACAAAGGAGTATGGATACTTATTGAATCGATTTAGCGAGCTGTACGCCGCTCGTAAACCTTTGCTTGTTGCCAATGATTTAGGTCGAGAAGCTTTTATGGCCGTTGAGCTAATTCGGTTTGTAAGTCAATTTAACTCAGCTATTAAGCGTGTGCTAACCGATAAAGAGATAAGTGAAAAGATGCAGGAATCTTTAGTTGCTAGAACGCGGGGTTTCTATAAAGACTACTATCAGCCTATTGATAAAGAAATTTTTGCTGAAATGATGAAGACGTATGCCCAAATTTTACCGGATTCTCTTCAACCATCTGCGCTTAAGCAGCTTGTAGCAAGTAGTGACGATAATTGGAGTGTAGCTGCGAATACGCTGTTCGGCGAATCTATTTTTACCGATAGTACACTGGTAATAAATGCGCTTGCTGATTTTACTAAGGAGAATGCAGGTAGATTTAAAAATGATATGGCCTTTCAACTCTTTGCTCAGCACGACAGCATTTTTGCAGCCAGCATTGATAGTAGTTATAGAGAGATTAATCAGGAACTCGACCTATTGTACCGCACGTACATTAAGGGTTTAATGGAAATGCAGCCCAATAAAACTTTCTCTCCCGACGCTAATTTTACCCTTAGGGTAACTTATGGTAAAATTGAGGGGTATTTCCCTTCCGATGGGGTTGAGTACACGCATTTAACCACGCTCGATGGGGTTGCCGAAAAGGCGCAAATGGGTGTTTACGACTATGTGGTTCCTGAAAAACTACTTAAGCTACAAGCCGAAAAAGATTATGGACGCTGGGAGGTAAACGGAAGTGTACCAGTTTGTTTCCTCGCAAGTAATCACACTTCGGGCGGTAACTCTGGTAGTCCAGTTATTAATGCTGAAGGGCATCTTGTAGGTATTAATTTTGATAGGGTATGGGAGGGCACAATGAGTGATATTATGTTCGACCCGAATATGTGCCGTAACATCAGCATCGATATTCGTTACGCGCTATTCATTATTGATAAATATGCAGGGGCAACCCATCTGCTCAACGAAATGACGTTAATAGAGTAATAAGATTTTACTCACTTTAATCTAAAGTTGCTGAAAATTAGCTAACCTTATTTTAATGTTGTTTAGTTAACGGTGGTCTGCTTCAGCTACCCCTCGACTTCGTTCAGGGCAGGCAGTTCAGCCTGATTGTCAGCCTGATTGTCATCCTGATTGTCATCCTGAGCGAAGTCGAAGGGTGGTCGAAGGGAAGTCGAAGCGGGCGATTATAATTGAATAGTAAGTTATATCTTGCTAACTAAACGACACTACATCCTATTTTTTATAAGAAGGGTACTTAGCCTAGCTGGTTTTCAGCAATTTTAATTCTCAGTCAATCGCATTGAAATGAAAGTATATCTCGATAATTCGGCTACATCATGGCCCAAGCCGCCGCAGGTTGCCGAGGCGATTACTGAGTTTTTAACCCATTCGGCTGCGAGTCCTGGACGCTCAGCGCATCGTATGTCTATTGGCGCCGCTCGTGAGGTATTCGAAACTCGCGAACTGATTGCTCAACTCTTCAACGTTCCCGACTCCGAAAGGGTTATATTTACCTCGAACGCTACGCAAGCTCTCAATACTGCAATTTATGGGGTGCTCAAAAAGGGCGACCACGTTATTACTACCACTTTTGAGCATAATTCTACCATTCGTCCGTTACGAAAGTTAGAGAATGAAGGAATAGTTGAGGTTACCATTATTGGTTGTAATAAGGAGGGGGCTTTTGATATTAGCGAACTTGAAAATAGCATAAGGCCTAATACTCGCTTGGTTTGTGCCATTCATACCTCAAACGTAACTGGCGATGTACTTCCTATTGCTAGTATTGGTAAAATTTGCAAAACTAATGGAATTGTATTTCTGGTTGATGCCTCGCAGGCTGCGGGTATTATTCCCATTGATATGCAGGCAGAAAACATTGATTTGCTTGCTTTTACTGGTCACAAAAAACTTTACGGCCCAACGGGTATAGGAGGACTGTGCATTGCAAATAATCAGATTGCCATACAGCCCCTTATGCAGGGTGGAACGGGCAGCAGGTCAGAGAGTGAATACCACCCTGAATTTTACCCCGATATGCTAGAAGCAGGAACGCTTAATACGGTGGGAATTGTTGGGCTAAAAGCGGGTATTAACTTTGTGCTTTCTAAGGGATTGGATAATATTAGACAGCAACAATTACAGCTAGCTAATGAGTTTATTGATGGATTAAAAACGATTCAAGGTATTACTGTTTACCGTGGAATTACCCATAGTAGCTATATTTCGGTTGTTTCAATAAATGTAAACGGAAAAACTCCAAGCGATGTGGCACTACAACTCGATACTGAATTTGGTATTATGGTGCGCTCTGGTTTGCATTGCTCACCTCTTACTCACAGGTTTTTGGGCACTTTTCCACAGGGAACAGTTCGGTTTAGTTTCGGACTTTTTAATACTACTGAGGATATAAATTATACTCTGGATGCCCTCAGGAAGATTGTTACAAGGTAAAAACCCAACATTGTTAGAAAATTCGTATTTTTGCACCATACGCTTTATTGTAAAAACGAAATACAGATGAAAATTGTAGATGCACAGGGCCAACCCTGTCCAAGACCCCTTATCTTAACTAAAAAAGCACTTGCCAATATTGCCGATAACGAAACGTTGGAGGTGTTAATGGATAACGAGATTTCGGTTAAGAATGTAACACGCTTTTTAACCGACAATGGGTTTAGTCCTGTGGTGAGGACTGAGGGTAAAGTTTTTCATCTTTTCGTTAATAAAACTGGCAGTATCCCGCAAAATGCGCCTGTTAGTGAGTATTGCGATGTGTGTACTCCGGCTCCCAAATCTACCGATTACGTTATATCTATTCAGCGCGATACGTTTGGTGATGGTGCCGAAGAGTTGGGCAAAATGCTGCTAAAGGCATTTATTAATACGTTACCCGAAGCCTCTTATTTGCCCAAAACAATAATTTTTATTAATTCTGGTATCTTGCTTGTAACAAAATACTCGCCCGTAATTGATGCTCTTACGAAACTTCAAGAGCAAGGGGTTAATATTCTTGTTTGTGGTACTTGTGTTGATTACTACGACCAAAATAACAATATTGCCGTGGGCGAAATATCAAATATGTACGTAATAATTGAGCACCTGAGTAGTGCTAGTAAAGTTATTTACCCTTAACTTTACCTCAAATAGCATTGATAAGTAGTGTCAGCAAGAAAACTTCAGATTTTTATGTATTTGATAAGAACCGGAGAGAAACGGAGCTCAGCGAAGCTAAAACGTCAAAGACAAGGCTTTCGAAGTTTTTGAAACCTAGGAACTGACGAACGAAGCAAAGACAGAGGCAAAATGACTGAAATGAGCTTGCCGCAGGTTTTCTTTGACTATGTTTTGCAAGGAGGAAGAAGACGAAGTCAATTTACCAATTGTAAATGACTGTTTCAAAAACGAGAGTAACGAAGAAATAAGCGAAGCGATTCACGAATGCCAACAATAATAAACACGTTATGAGTAATTTGGCTTTTCTTGCAAAGACTAAGTAGATAGATGCTAGTTCGCAATTTACCTTTTATATGGTAACCCTTTTGTTGTATATGCTTGTAATTAAGTAACGTGTAGCCTTATTCTTTTTTATATGAACTACCTAGTCTTAACCTTTCAATCAACCCATCACGTGCTTAAAGCCGAAAGGGTTTTGCTATCGAATCATATAAAGTTAGAAATAATTCCTACGCCTAAAGAGATAAGTTCGGAGTGTGGTATGTCAATCAGAGTAAACCCACACGTTACGAACAGGTTCACTTTAAGTGAAATTTTAGCCGACGCTAACCTCGAATTTAATATTTTTGAAAAACCTATGTAATGGAAAAATTTGATTTGCTAAGTACGGTTGAGTATGGTGGTTGTTCAGCAAAATTATCTGCAAATGCCTTAGCCGAAGCGTTAGCCAATCTTCCTAAAACACCTCATCCCAATCTTTTAGTCGATATTGAAACGCACGACGATGCTGGGGTTTATAAAATTAGCGATGAGCTGGCTTTAATTCAAACTACCGATTTTTTCTCACCCGTATGTTCTAATCCTTATGAGTTCGGACAAATTGCTGCAGCAAACGCTCTTAGCGATGTTTTTGCTATGGGTGGCGAGGTGCTCTCTGCCCTTAATATTGTGGCTTTCCCTTCTGGGGTATCGCTTAGCATACTGCGCGAAATTCTTAGGGGCGGAGTAGAAAAGGTAATTGAGGCCGGAGGAGTTATGATGGGAGGTCATACAATTGTTGACGACGTACCAAAGTACGGGCTTGCAGTTACCGGAACGGTTCATCCAAATAAAATAATTACCAATGCAGCTGCTCAGCCTGGCGATGTACTAATCCTTACTAAGCCCATTGGTTCGGGTGTGATAATGGCCGGACAACGCATAAATGAGGTGAGTCTTGCTGATTATCAAGCGGTGATTGATAGTATGAAACAGCTAAATAGGGCAGGCGTATCCATAATGCAAAAATACGATGTGAAGTGCGCAACCGATATTACTGGTTTTGGTTTTTTGGGGCACGCTTTTAAGTTAGCCCTCGGAAGCGATGTAACACTCTCAATTGATAGCGCCAGCGTGCCTATATATAATGGGGCGTATGATTTGGTTGAGCTGGGTTGTATTCCTGGCGCTTGCTTTCGCAATTTAGAGTATGTTGAAAGTGGTTGTCATTGCCGGAATACTGTTGACTATAACCACAAGATGTTGTTACTCGATGCTCAAACTTCAGGCGGACTATTAATTTGTGTAAAGCCTAATGTGGTTCAAAATGTTGTGGATGAGTTTCAACAGAGCGGGTTTAAGCACTCGCAAATTGTTGGCAAGGTTGTGGAGAAAACTGGAGAAGATTATGTTGTAGTATTTTAAATTTTGTTTATTGTATAATCATTTGCTAATCTAAAACAGGATACTTACCTTTAACGTTAGTAACGTGTGGCGATATTATGATTTTTTCATTTGGTTCAAAAGATGCGGAAAAAATATGGAATGGCAATCGTGTCAAAAATATGCCCATTGAAATTCAACAAATCGGGCGAAGAAAGTTAAGAATGCTTAATAACTCGCAAAATTTATCCGATTTGAGGATTCCTCCATCGAACCGATTAGAAAAATTACAAGGCTCTGAATTTTATAGCATAAGGATTAATGAGCAATGGAGAATTGTATTTAAGTGGATTGATAATAATGCGCACGATGTTGAGATTATGAATTATCATTAAAATATGGAGAATTCAAAAATGAATAAGTTAGAAAATATTCACCCCGGAGAGATTTTACTAGAGGAATTTTTAAATCCACTTGAGATAACAGCATACAGGTTAGCTAAAGACATAAGTATTCCGCAGACACGCATTTCCCAAATTATTAAAGGAAAAAGAAGAGTTACTGCTGATACAGCACTCAGGTTGGCATCGTATTTTGGGACAACTGCTAAATTTTGGCTTGGCTTGCAGGGTGATTATGATATTGAAGAAGAGCGTGAAAGTAAAAAAGAAATATTACTTAGAATAAAGAAAAACGCACCTCAACATACAATATAACCAGTGGAAGGGTGGTATGCTAACTTGAAAAGTTTTCAAACTGCTACCGACTATATTGTCAGTCGCTATGGCTTCAAATTTAAATCAAGAAGGTACGTCGCATAAAAGGTTGATTAGTAGGAAGTAAGAGATTTTAATAATTAGTAAACTCATTTTTATACGCTTTAAAAAAACTAAATATGGAAACTAAAAAAACAAACAGGTGGTTTATAGCCATTATGGGAACAATTTTACAAATTGTTTTGGGTACGGTTTATGCTTGGAGTTTTTTTCAAAAGCCTATTATAGAAACATTTGGTTGGAGTAATGTTCAAACAATGTGGATTTTCAGCCTTGCAATCGTATTTCTAGGTCTTTCGGCGGCTTGGGGCGGCGTGAATTTATCCAAGTTTGGTCCCAGAAAACTTGCTACAACGGGCGCTGTACTTTATGGTTTAGGCTATATTATAAGCGCTTTTGCTATGTCAATTGGCAATCTTCCATTGTTTTACATAGGTTTTGGTATTATTGGTGGTATCGGTTTAGGTTTGGGTTACGTTACCCCAGTTGCCACTGCTGCAAAGTGGTTTCCCGATAAAAAAGGGTTTGTAACTGGTATGGTTGTTATGGGTTTTGGATTGGGAGCCCTGTTTATGTCGAAAGTTATTGCACCCGTTTTAATGAATATAACTGGCGAAAATTTAGTGTGGGTATTCGCATTCGCAGGTATTGTTTTGCTCATTATTGGAGTTGTTGCAGGTTATAGCATGGTAAATCCGCCAGCGGGGTTTGTTCCTGAAGGGTACACTCCTGTTCAAAAAAGTGCTGTCAGTCAAGGACAAGAAGACAGTCTTACCGTGAAAAAGAGCTTACTCTCGTCGAAGTTTTTGGGGATGTGGATTGTGTTTTTTCTGAATATTTCGGCTGGTATTATGTTTATTGGGTTACAGTCGCCAATGCTTCAAGATTTACTCCGCATAAAAGATGGTGCTTTACCCACCGAGGTCTTAGCAGCAACTGGTGCTACTCTAATTGCTATTAGCTCATTGTTTAACGGCGTAGGTCGTTTCTTTTGGGGAGCATTATCCGATAAAATTGGCCGTATTCAGGCCTTCCGATTAATCCTAGGAACTCAAATTCTTGTTTTTATTGCCTTAATATATATAGGTAACCCATGGCTATTTGGTATTATGGTTTGTTACGTACTTTTATGCTATGGTGGTGGCTTCGGTACTATGCCCTCGTATGTTTTAGACGTGTTTCATGCCAAACTTATGCCTGTTGTTTACGGTGTTATCCTCACGGCTTGGTCACTTGGGGGTATTGTTGGACCTCAGGTTGCCGCTTTTATTAGAGATTTTTATGCTGATACCCCTAAAATGGTTGGCCCCACAACCTATATGGCTGGCGCAATTTTGTTAGGTTTAGGATTTATTGTAACACTTACGTTAACAAATAAATCAATAACCGAGGTCAAGCAGAAGTAATTGTATTTTAGTGAATAACGAAAAATCAAATTCAAATGGGAGCATTTCATGCCTACGATATACGAGGCGTTTACAATAAAGATTTTAACAAGGAAGATGCGTACAAAATAGGGTACCATCTGGTTAAAGTTTTAAATACCAATAAGGTATTGGTTGGTCGTGATGTTAGAGTTTCGTCCGACGAAATTTTCGAGCACCTAGCCAAAGGAATAACACATGCCGGAGCCGATGTGTATGATATAGGGCTGGCTACAACGCCTATGGTTTACTTTTCAACCGCTAAGTATAATTTTAACGCTTCGGTTCAAATTACCGCTTCCCATAACGGTCGTGAGTACAACGGTATGAAGGTTTCGCGCCAAAATGCCCTACCTGTTGGGTACGATACCGGACTTAGAGAGGTAGAGCAGTGCATACTGAATTCGGAGCCCATTGAGATTGCAAGTAAAATTGGCGAAATAAAATCTCTCGATGTTAAGGCTGATTATATCTCTTTCCTAAAAGGATACCTTAGCGATTTTAGCAACCTGAAAGTTGCAATTGATTGCTCGAACGGGATGGCTGCTCTTTTAATTAAGGATATTTTGGGAAATAGCCCGCTTTATATTTACGATGAGCTGGACGGAACATTCCCTAACCATGATGCAAACCCCTTGATTCCTGAAAATGTTGCCGACCTTAAAAAGTTGGTAAAAACAAAGGGATGCGATTTGGGAATTATTTTTGATGGCGATGCCGACAGGGTTATGTTTGTTGATGAAAATGGAAGGTTCATTTCACCCGATTTAATGATAGCCGTGCTTGGGCACTATTTCCTTGAAAGAAAGGGTGTTAAAGGACCTGTCTTACAAGATATTCGAACATCCAAAGCGGTGGGTGAGTACCTAGAACCAATGGGAGCACAAATGCATACTTGGCGTGTTGGCCGTGCGTTTGCAGCGCTTAAATTACGTGAAATTGATGGCGTTTACGGCGGCGAGTTGGCTGGACACTACTATTTTAAAGATTTCTACTATTCAGACTCGGGCCTTTTAGCTAGTTTAATAATTCTCGATGTAGTGGCTAGTTTTAAGCGAAAAGGGATTTCGCTTTCTACCCTTATTTCTCGCATAGAAACGTACGCTAACTCTGGCGAAATTAATTTCCGAATAGAGAATAAGAAAGGTGCAATGGATGCTGTACGCGAACATTTCATATCTATTGAAAAATCAACTGCATCGTTCGATTTTGATGGTTACCGAGTAGAGTTTGCCGATTGGTGGTTTAATATTCGCCCATCGAATACCGAGCCATACCTTAGATTTATTGCCGAGGCTAAAACCACCAAACTACTTAACGAAAAAGTGGATAAAGTAAAGCAGATAATAGATAGTTTAACCTAATTAGCTAGGCTTTTAAGTGCTATTTAGCTTTGGTTGCCAACTGTTTATAGGTTTTACTTTTAGCGAGGGCTTTTTTTAGCTCATCGTCGTGGTTTATTTGCTCTACTATTGCCTTTGAAACGGAAGTTTTTGGCATTTCAACAAGTACGTATACTGTATGTATGCCTTTGCGTTCGGCAGTATGTTTTTTTATGGTTCTAACATCTTGTAAGTTCGCTGTTACAGTTTTGCGAATAACCTTCACTCGTGGTTCAAGCGTCGATTTGTTTCTCAAGTCATTAGCTAAGCGGGTGGTTACGGTTGTTATTTCTGGCTCCGCTTGTTTTGCTAAGTTAACATGCGCATCAAGCACCGCTTTTCGTTCGGCAATACTTGCACTAGTTGATGACCCATTTCCTACGGCAACAAACATACCCCTTTTTGAGGGCGGATTGTTTACCCAGCTGGGAGTCTGACTTTTAGCAAGTTGACACATTAGTAGAAAGGGCGCCAGTATAATTATTATGAATGCTATTTTTTTCATGGTTCAAAATCCCCCTTTTATTATATGTAGATATTTACATAATTCGTGCCAGCTTGTTGATTGAAACAATTTGGTAGGGTCGAAATTATTTTACTATTTTTGTGTTAGTTAATAGCGTCAAAACAGTCAATAACCCATGATCCGCATAACCACATTGCTTTCTCTTATTTTAATACCCACGTTGGTTGCTTTTAGCCAAGGGAAAATAATGTTTACCAAGCAAGTGCTGGATAATCCCATTGAGTACTCACAGTGGTTTGATAGAAACCTCGAGTTGGTTTATGTTGATGCTTTTGAAGCACAGAACTTTACCCAAACAACTTGCCTAGAGAATGGGTACGTTAAACACCAATTTTTAGACGGTAATAATTTGAGAGATAGCCATTGGGGTGCAATGCCCGTTAGCATTGATGTGGTATACACCAAGTATCCGTTTTATAGGGATGACTGGCAAACAAACTATTTTACTTTGCTTGCCAACAGGCTAAAGGAATTGTTCCTTCTGGATTCAACCTTAAACTCAACTAGCATTAAGTGGCGATTGGTAATGCAAACCAATGGTAAAAGTGGTAACGAGGCAAAGCATCTTTTTCATGGAATCGTGATTAACTATTCGCCACAGTTTTTTGCTTATTTACCTGTAATTACTCCCCAATTTAGGCTCAACCCTCCGCAAGTTGAGACAGAAACCATTAGCGTTTTTATGGCCTATGCCGATGAACTGGTTGTAAACGAACCCAATTTGGAAGCAATTTTATATCCCAAAACCGTGTATAATAGGGATATGAAGCAACGAATTCCTGAAAGGGTGAAGCAATATAAGGAGCCTGGGTGTTCGAAGTTTTCAACACGAGCAGACAGGCCTAAAGTGGGTTTATGGGCAAGGCTCTTCCGTTGATTTTTAACTTTTAACAAAACCTGCGGTCTCTACCTCAATTCCTTTGCCTTCGGCAAAGCATTTCACATTATCTTTTATTTCAATAACCTTTGCGTAGGGAAGCCAGCCAATTTGCACTTGCTTACCTTTGCCCGACCTTTTGAAAAATGTGATGTACGTTGGGCCAAGTTTTACTTTTGTTATGGTTTCCCAAATTATAACTATAGGGGTTTTCATAAAAAAGCCAAACTGGTACTCTATGGCAAAATCATCGCCATTGAAAAAAAGTTGAGTTCTGTGGCCCGCAAATGCGAAGTAAAGAAATGCCAAGGCGTAAACACCCAAAAGGACAAAAAACCACTCGCTGGCTTTGTTATTTTTGTAAAAGAACGCGAATGATATGGCAGAAACGATAATTAGGCCGATGGCCATAGTTATAAGGAAGCGTTTGAAACGTCCACTGGTTTCAGTCGTTTGGCTAAGGTTTATTTTGAAGGGTTCCATAAGTAAGTTGAGTTTATTCTATTCCAAAGGTATATTTTTTTTTAGATTTCAATTGGTTTGGGTTGGCTAAAATAAACAAAAGCCCCTAAATATTTAGGGGCTTTTGTTTATTTTTTAACGGTAAATCAGTTACTACCAAGCGAATAGCGGTAGGTTGCTCATAAGTTTATTTACCTTTAAGCGAACATCATTAATAACTTTTTCGTTATCGATATTCGATATAACTTCATCAATAAAATCAACAATAATTGGCATATGCTCTTCTTTTAGTCCACGGGTGGTAATGGCAGATGTACCCAGGCGTATACCAGAGGTTTGGAAAGGTGAACGAGAGTCGAAAGGCACCATATTCTTGTTAATTGTGATATCGGCAAGTACAAGTACATTCTCAACTTTTTTGCCAGTTATCTCAGGAAATTTCGACCTTAGGTCGATTAGCATCGAGTGGTTTTCTGTTCCACCTGAAACAACTTTGTAACCCTTGTCCATAAAAGCTTTTGCCATTGTTGCAGCATTTTTCTTTACCTGAGTTTGGTATTGTTTATACTCGGGTTGTAGTGCTTCTCCAAAGGAAACCGCTTTTGATGCAATAACATGCTCAAGTGGGCCACCCTGTATACCTGGGAATACGCTGCTATTTAGTATTTGCGACATCATTCTAATCTGTCCTTTAGGCGTTTTTAAACCCCATGGGTTTTCAAAATCTTTGCCTAAAAGAATAATACCACCACGAGGGCCCCTTAAGGTTTTGTGTGTGGTTGAGGTTACAATGTGTGCATATTTTACTGGGTTGTCAAGTAACCCAGCGGCAATTAGTCCTGCAGGGTGAGCCATATCAATCATAAGTAATGCACCAATTTTATCAGCTATTGCACGCATACGCTTATAGTCCCACTCGCGTGAGTATGCTGATGCTCCACCTACAATTAGCTTGGGCTTATGCTCAAGGGCTAGTTTTTCCATTTCGTCGTAGTCAACGGTCTCTGTATCTTGTTTTACCTTGTACGAAATGGCATTATACCACATTCCCGACATATTCACAGGCGAACCGTGTGACAGGTGTCCGCCGTGCGAAAGGTCGAACCCTAAAAATGTGTCGCCAGGTTTTAAAACGGCCATGAAAACGGCCATATTGGCTTGTGCTCCTGAGTGGGGCTGAACGTTTGCATATTCTGCATCGAATAGCTCCTTTAGCCTGTCAATAGCCAATTGCTCTGTTTGGTCAACAATCTCGCATCCACCGTAGTAGCGTGCGCCTGGGTACCCTTCGGCATATTTGTTTGTTAGTACCGATCCCATAGCCTCAAGAACTTGATCGCTAACAAAGTTCTCTGATGCAATAAGTTCAATCCCGTGCATCTGGCGTTGCTTTTCCTGTTCAATCAGGTCAAAAATTGTTTTATCTCTTTGCATAGTGTAAATTTTTTTTTGTAAAAGTAACTGTTTTATTGCGGTTTAAAAACTATTATATAGCATACAAAGCAATACTTGTTTTGTTATTTCTCTGTTTGTCTTATTGAATTGGCATTCTCCCCATATTGTTGTATCATTCTCATTGCAAGCCTAATCCGTTGTTGGATGTCCGCCAAATTTATGGTAAAGGTCTTGGTAATTTATTATAAACATTATGCACCCAGCAGTTTAATAGGGTGTATTCATAATACTGATATAATATTAAAGAACGTTTAAGCCTTATGCCCATATAAGTTTGAATACAAAATTTCTGCAGCTACTCATCGGAAAATTGGAGCAATACCTCTCTATAGGCTGAGAATATTTTTGATTTAGACACAAATCCGAAATATTTCCCATTATCTATAACAGGTAAATTCCACGCACCTGTCGATTCAAATTTATTCATTACCCGCTCCATAGGCTCATCGGTTGAAATATATTCGGGTGCTGCCACCATAAGTTCGCTCACTAAAATTGTATCGTACTTTTCAGTTTCAAACATAAGTTCTCGAACGTCATCGAGCAAAACAATACCCATCATTTTGTTTTCCGAATCCACAACTGGAAATATATTTCGACGGGACGAACTAATACTTTCAACCAGCTTGCCCAGGGTGTCGGTGGGTTTAACCGTAACAAAATCTTTTTCAACAACATTTCCCAACTTAAGTAGCGTGAGAACGGCCTTATCCTTATGGTGGGTAATTAGTTCGCCGCGTGCAGCCAACCTTTTTGTGTAAATTGAGTGAGGCTCAAAATACATAATGGTTATGTAAGCCACTGTTGATGCAATCATTAAGGGTATAAACAGTGCATACCCACCAGTTAGTTCTGCTATTAAAAAAATTGCCGTTAAGGGGGCGTGCATCACTCCGGCCATCATACCTGCCATACCCACAAGGGTAAAGTTTCCTTCGTTTAGTTCTGTTCCAACAACGGTGTTAAGCAGTTTCGAAAGGAAGTAACCTGCTACCCCTCCTAAAAAAAGTGTGGGAGCAAATATTCCGCCAACACCTCCAGCACCCGTTGTGGCAGCCATTGCATAAACCTTGAATATAAGTATAAACCCAAGCGAGGCAATTATTACCCACACGTTATCTTTGAAGGAGTAAAGGAGGCTGTTATCCAGAATGGCTTTGGGATTGCCATCTAGAAGAGACTGAAGGGTTGTGAAACCTTCTCCATAAAGTGGAGGGAAAAGGAATATTAGAACTCCGAGAACTACGGCGCCTATTAGCACCCTTTTATATTGGTTTTTAATTTTAGCAAATTTGCTCTCAACCCACATCGCTTGTCGGGTGAAGTAAAGAGACATGAATCCACAAAAAATACCAAGTAATATATAGTAAGGAATTTTATATAAAGTAAACTGCTCAACTATTTCGAATGCAAAGGTAACCTCACGACCCAGTAAAAAGTATGATATGGTTGTTGCCGTTACCGCCGATATAAGAAGGGGTACAATTGACGCCATAGTTAGGTCGAGCATAAGTACCTCAAGGGTAAAAATTAGTCCGGCTAATGGTGCTTTAAAAATTGAGGCTATTGCAGCAGCGGCACCGCAACCAAGCATTAGGGTAATAGTTTGGCGGTTAAGTTTAAATATTTGTGCAATATTCGACCCAATAGCAGCACCAGTCAGCACTACAGGTGCCTCGGACCCTACTGATCCTCCAAAACCAATGGTTATGGTACTCGACAAAATAGAGGTGTAAGTATTATGTCGCTTTATTTTGCTCCCTCGTTTAGAAATTGAGTACAAAACTCTAGAAATCCCGTGCCCTATATCGTCTTTAACAAAAAATTTAATGTAAAGCACTGTAAGAATTATGCCAATACCAGGTAACGCAAGGTATAAAAAGCCAAGCGTGCCTTGCTCCATAATACGTTCAATTATATCGCGAATAAAATGAATCGTGTTTTTTAAAATAACAGCCGACAAACCACTGAGAATACCAACCACCACACTCAAAATTAGGATTAAACGCTGCTGGCCTAAATGCTGCAAGGCCAGAATCCATGAATTGATAATTTTTAGTGGTTTAATTTTCATTTATTGTTTGTTGTTAGCCATTCAGGCACAAAGCATTTCTTTTTTTGTTTTTGAATTTGCAATATTAGTAAACCTAAACAAGCAAACCTAGTGGTTTAGGTGTAAAAAAAGGTATTAACTGTTGTTCTCTATATTATTACACAGCTATGCCTAGAATTAAACATCGTCATTTTTTTGTTGAAGTTTTAACCTGTGCAAATTATTATTAATCCCATTTAACGACTAATTACTAGTGTGAATGCTAATAATAAGTGGTGAAGATATAATATTTTGGAAACTATTGCTATAGACTTAATCTGTATATGGTATTTACGAGACTGTATGGTTGAAGTATTACGCAGCAAATACTCGACAAATCAACATTAGTTGCTCATTTACAGTCTATTCAGTTTGAAGCGAGTAATTCAAAATAAGGCTGAATTTTACCTAAAAAGATTAAGTTTGAATAAAGGACAACCCACTTTCGTTATTTAGAGGTATTCTAAACTATAAACTTCCAGTAGCTATATTACTAACAATGGCTAAAGTAATTTAATTTTGCAGTTAATTTTAAAGTCGTTATCGAATGGCACAAAAGATTAAAACGGTTGATCATATTGGGAGTATTCAAGAGGTTACTTCAAACGATATTATTGTCAGAATTTTATCGCAGTCGGCTTGTGCAGCCTGTCATGCAAAGGGTGCTTGCGGTTTATCCGACACTGCCGAAAAAACAATTGTGGTTCATAAGCCTGATCATAGTTACACGGTTGGTCAGAATGTTAAAGTTACCCTCAGGCAATCTCTTGGTTTTAAGGCACTAGCATTAGGATATGTTTTTCCGTTTTTTCTTATGGTGATACTACTTATTACGCTTTCAGCAATGAATGTTAGCGAGCTAAAGGCTGGGTTATTTTCAATTGCAGTTTTGGTTCCTTACTATGCAGGATTGTATTTCTTTAATGATAAGATATCCAGGCAGTTTACATTCGATATTGAATCAATTTAATAAAAACAGAATAGCATGAGTTATTCAATTATTGTTTACACCGTATTAATGCTTAGTACTCTAGGGGTGCTACTGGCTGTGATTTTATATTTTGTTGCTCAAAAGTTTAAGGTTTACGAAGATCCCCGCATTGATGAGGTTGAGGCCGTGTTGCCAGGCGTAAATTGTGGTGGTTGTGGTTACCCTGGATGCCGTGGATTTGCTGAAGCATTTGTAAATGCCGACGATATTAGCACCTTGTATTGCCCCGTTGGAGGTAACGATACATCGGTGGCTGCAGCAACCGTTTTGGGTAAGGTAGCAGTTGAGCAAGCCCCAATGATTGCCGTTGTTCGTTGCTCGGGTTCACCCGATCACCGAGCCAAAACTAGTAATTACAATGGGGCATCGTCGTGTAAATTGGCCACATCATTATACGCTGGTGATACGGGATGCCAGTATGGTTGTTTGGGTCTGGGCGACTGTGTTGCTGTATGTAACTTTGATGCCATTCATATTGACGAGGAAACCGGATTACCTGTGGTAGATGAGGATAAATGTACTGCTTGTGGCGCTTGTATTACGGCATGTCCAAAAAGTATTATTGAACTTCGCAAAAAAGGTCCCAAAGGGAAACGGATTTTTGTGTCGTGTGTAAATAAAGATAAAGGTGGTGTAGCCAAAAAATCGTGTGAGGTTGCATGTATTGGTTGCGGAAAGTGTGTTAAGGCTTGTCCGTTTGATGCTATCGTTTTGGAGAATTTTTTGGCGTATATTGATTACGATAAATGTAAGTTGTGCCGCAAGTGTGTTGAGGTTTGTCCAACAGGCTCAATTCTCGAATTAAACTTCCCTCTTCGTAAAGAAAAAGTTGAGGAAGTAAAGCAAACCGAAAAAACAGAGTAGTATTTTTGATTTTGAGGAGCATAAGGAATCGTACACAATTTCCAGCCCTCAAAATCGATATTCAACATAAATGAATATGTTAAAAACTTTCAGAAAAGGTGGGGTACATCCCCTAGCAAATAAGTTTTCAGCTAAAAAGCCGGTAGAGATATTGCCTTTGCCGCAGCAGGTAACTATTCCTATTTCACAGCACATAGGCGCCCCAGCCACACCGGTTGTTGCTAAGGGCGACAAGGTATTGGTGGGGCAGGTAATTGCAAAAAGTTCGGGCTTTGTTTCTGCAAACATTCACTCGTCAGTGTCGGGTACTGTTGAGTCTATTATACCTGCTCTCGATTCCTCGGGTTATCAGAAATCAGCCATAGTTATTTCGGTTGAGGGAGATGAGTGGCTTCCGGAAATAGATAGGGAGGATATACTGAAGAAAGATTTTAGCCTTTCGGCAGAAGCTATTATTGCCAAAATAAATGAGGCTGGTATTGTTGGTCTAGGTGGCGCTACTTTCCCTTCACATGTTAAATTATCAGTACCCAAAGGCAAAAAGGCCGATGTGCTAATAATAAATGGGGTTGAATGTGAGCCTTACCTAACCTCAGACCATAGGCTTATGCTCGAAAAAGGCGATGAGATAATGGTAGGCATTTTATTGTTAATGAAGGCTCTGGGTGTTGAGCGTGCGTTAGTAGGCATTGAGAATAACAAACCCGATGCCATAGCCAACCTTAGGCAAAAGGCAAGTAATTATAAGGGTATTGAGGTTCACGCACTAAAAGTGAAATATCCACAAGGTGGAGAAAAACAGCTTATTAAGGCTTTAATAAATAGAGAGGTGCCATCGGGAAATTTGCCCATTGAGGTGGGAGCAGTAGTTCACAATGTGGGTACAGCATTCGCTGTATATGAGGCTGTTCAAAAGAACAAACCTTTGGTTGAGCGCATTGTTACCGTTACGGGCAAAAACCTTGAAAATGCCACAAATTTTTCTGTACGTATTGGAACGCCCATTTCTAACCTTATAAATATGGTTGGAATGCCCGAGTGTACAACTAAAATTGTGAATGGCGGTCCCATGATGGGCAAGGCCCTTTTATCGCCTAATGTGCCTGTTACAAAAGGTACATCGGGTGTAATATTATTTCCTGAGAATGATTCCAAGCGACCAGCCGAACAGCCCTCGTGTATTCGTTGTGGTAAATGCGTAAGCGCTTGTCCAATGGGACTTGAGCCATACCTGCTGATACGTTTATCGCAGCGTAATATGGTGGAAAGGATGGAGCAAGAACGAATTCTCGATTGTATGGAGTGTGGCTCATGTAGTTTCGTGTGCCCAGCAAACCTACCATTGCTGGATTTTATACGCTTGGGTAAAACCGATGTTGGTGCAATGATTAGGGCCAGGAAGAAGTAAGTCGAGGCAATAACTTTAAATGATAAAAAACTAAACGCAATGGAACATATAATGATAGTAGGCTTAACACACGCCTGAATGACTAGCCCATTGATGTTCCATTTGTTCCTTTGAAAACAGATAAATAAACATATGAAACGAGCATAAGAAAGATTTCTCACAAAAGAGAATGGTTATTATTGCGAGTTCCCTGTGGCAAATAAAAAATCAATTTTAAACACATGAATAAACTACTTGTAGTATCACCATCACCGCATATTCATAGTGGCGAGTCAACCAAACGGTTGATGTACAACGTGGTGCTTGCGCTTATACCTACATTGGGCATATCTCTCTTTTATTTTGGTGTTGGCGCGCTTACCGTTACCCTGCTATCCATTGTATCGTGTTTGTTTTTTGAGTTTTTAATTCAAAAATTTTTATTGAAGGTGAAGCCAACGATAACCGATGGGTCGGCTATGGTTACTGGCCTAATTTTGGCTTTTAACCTGCCAAGCAACCTTCCTTGGTGGATAGTAATAATTGGTGCATTGGTAGCCATAGGGGTTGGAAAGATGACTTTTGGCGGCCTGGGACGCAATCCTTTTAATCCTGCTCTGGTTGGCCGGGTTGTTTTACTAATTTCATTCCCAGTACAAATGACCAGTTGGCCATTGCCAATGCTGTCGCGTATGTCTTTTACCGATGCCATTACAGGTGCTACGCCTTTGGCAATAGTAAAAGAGGGGCTAGCAAAGGGCGAGCTCATGAGCAATATTTCTAATCAAATACCAAGCCATATGGAACTTTTCATGGGATCCATGGGAGGATCTATGGGCGAGATTGCAGCATTCGCTTTGCTCGTTGGTTTTGCCTGGTTGCTTTTCACTAAAGTGATAACTTGGCATATCCCTGTTTCAATTATAGCAACTGTTGCAATTTTTACTGGTATACTTTGGTTTATTAACCCGGAGGCCAACGCCGACCCTGTATTCCATCTTCTTACTGGTGGTGTAATGCTGGGGGCTATATTTATGGCAACCGACTACGTAACCTCGCCAATGCATCCCAAGGGGATGTGGATTTTCGGTATTGGTATCGGATTAATAACAGTAATTATTAGAGTTTGGGGCGCTTACCCAGAGGGTATTTCCTTTGCAATTTTAATAATGAACGCTTTTGTGCCCCTAATTAATAGATATATAAAACCATCACGTTTTGGAGAGGAGGTGAAGAATGGCTAAAGAATCAACTTTTAAGAATATGACCATTACCTTGCTGACGATAACACTGATTTCATCGGCAAGTTTAGGATTTGTTTACAGCTTTACTAAGGATCCAATTGCCGACGCAAAAAATGCTAAAATTAACAATGCCATTAGTAAGGTCCTGCCCGAGTTTGATAATCAACCCACTTCTCAAAAAACTGAGAAACAGGTTGATGGGGGGGTAATAATTCTTTACCCTGCCACAAATAACGGACAATCAGTTGGCATGGCAATTCAAACCTTTACCAAAAATGGTTTTGGTGGGCAAATTGATTTAATGGTTGGTTTTTTACCCAACGGAACAATCCATGCAATAGAGGTAATTGCGCATAAAGAAACCCCAGGTTTGGGCGATAAGATGGAGAGCGGTAAATCCAACTTTAACGTACAGTTTAAAGGACAGGATCCTAAAAACTTTAAACTTGCTGTAACCAAAGATGGAGGCAATGTTGATGCAATTACCGCTTCAACAATAAGTTCAAGAGCCTATTGCGATGCCGTTGAACGAGCCTATAATGCATTTATAAATGAAGGAGGTGCCCAATGAACCAGCTAAATAATTTCACAAAAGGTTTTATTAAAGAGAACCCAGTATTTGTGCTTCTGCTAGGTATGTGTCCAACCCTTGGAACTACAACAAGCGCTATAAATGGCTTGGGAATGGGACTTGCCACTACCTTTGTGCTGGTAATGGGTAATGTTGTTATATCGATGGTGAAAAATATAATTCCTGCCAAAGTTCGCATTCCCTCCTACATAGTTATTGTTGCATCATTTGTAACTATGGTCGATTTAAGTATGGAAGGATTCCTCCCTTCTCTGCATGCCCAGCTAGGTTTATTTATTCCTCTTATTGTGGTAAACTGCATTGTGCTTGGTAGAGCCGAAGCTTTTGCTTCAAAAAATACGGTGGGCTCTTCGTTTATCGATGGGCTAGGTATGGGACTAGGTTTTTCGTTTGCCCTCACGCTACTAGGTGCTGTTAGAGAAATTCTGGGTAGCGGCAAAGTTTTTGGTTTAGCGCTCTTCCCCGAAAACTATGCAATGATTATTTTTGTCCTCGCGCCGGGTGCTTTTATAGCACTTGGGTATATTATTGCCATTATGAACAGATTAGCCAAAAAGTAATAAGATTTTGCCATGGAATATATATTTATCATAATATCAGCTGTGTTTGTCAACAACATCGTGTTGGCTCAGTTTTTAGGGATTTGTCCCTTTATTGGCGTATCAAATAAAATTGAAACTGCTGTTGGAATGGGCGGCGCGGTAGCCTTTGTTATGACAATTGCGTCCATTGTAACATACATAGTAATGTACTATGTTCTATTGCCCCTCGGAATAGGGTATATGCAAACCGTTACTTATATACTGGTTATTGCGTCATTAGTGCAAATGGTCGAAATTGTTTTAAAGAAGGTAAGCCCAGCTCTTTACCAAGCATTGGGTGTTTTTTTACCGCTAATAACTACAAACTGTGCAATTCTGGGAGTGGCGCTATTGCTGGTACAAAAAGAGTTTAACCTATTAGAGAGCGTTGTGTTTGCCATTTCCAATGCTGTTGGCTTTGCTCTTGCTCTCATTATTTTTGCCGGAATTCGCGAATCACTCGATTTGGTTGACCTACCCAAGGGTATGAAAGGTGCACCTATTGCTCTTGTGGTTGCGGGTATACTAGCCTTAGCTTTTATGGGGTTTGCAGGAATAGTTTAATTATATCCAGCCTAAATTAATGAACCCACTCGATATTACATTCGGTGGGTTCTTTTGTTCAATGCGGGTTGCAATCTACCACGCCAGTATGTTTTACAATAGGGTGTTTGTTTTTCAAAAAAAGTTTATAGGCATAAGTAGTTGGTAAAGTCTTTATTCTGCGTTGTTAACAATGACCTATTTTTAGCCCTACAAATATGCAGCTAAGTATTAATCGAATAGTAAATGCTACCCAGCTAAAAGAGATTGAGAGCATTTATACAAGCTCATTCCCGCCGAGTGAGCGCCGAGAGTTTTACGAGCTATGCAAGCAGCTAACCTCCCCAAATAACATACTGTTTAATATTTCAAATAATCGTATTACGGTTGGTATGGTTAGTCTTTGGAGTTTTCCAGAGTTCGTTTATTTAGAGCATATTGCCATTGATTCAAACTTGAGAGGCAATGGGGTGGGGGCTCAGGTTATGAAAACTCTGCTTGTCCAACACCCCAAACCGTTTATCCTTGAGGTTGAACCTCCTATTGATACTTTAACGGAGAGGAGAGTGCAGTTTTACACTAAGCTGGGTTTTATTTTGCTTCCCAATAGTTATATGCAGCCAGCGTATAGTAAGAGCAAGCCTATGGTTGAGTTGCGGCATATGATTAACAGTAAAATCAGCGGCAGGGTGAATCTCGAAAATATTATTCGGTCTATTAACCAAAGTGTTTATGGTGTTTTATAGCTAGCGCCCTGCTAGTTATTCGATAGTTCTAGGTGTCATAATCAGAGCTAGCCAAAATACTTTGGCGTAAACTATTATGATGTCTGAAAAATATCTTATTTTAGTGATTGCTAAAGTGATGCCTAGTTTGAAATGAAGAGATATTTTTGCCTCCTTTTACTGATATTGTCAACTAACGTTTTTGCGCAGCAAAGGGCAACAAAACTCGAAGAGCAAATGCTTGTTGCTCAGGGCGAAGAGTTGGTTAAAATAAAAATCGAGTTGGGTAATGAGTACGCTAAAATAGACCCCGAACGTGCTCTTGAACTTGGCCTTGAGGCAGCTTTTTTAGCAAAAAAAGGTAGTAATCCATTATTAGAGGGGCACGCTCTCCTCTTGATGGGCTTGTCTAGTTACAATGCCAATCACTCCGAAAATGCATTGAGATATTACAATCGTGCTTTAGCGCATTTCGAAAAATATGGCTACACCAACGAGCAGGTTATATCACTACAAGGAATTTCGGAAGTATACAGTAGCGCTCGAAATTTCGATATGGCCGCTAACTTTCTAAATAAGGCTATTAAAATAGCACGCCAAGCGAACGATGAGAGTTTTCAAGTTAAGCTTCACCAGCATTTGGGCGATATATTTTTAAGCCAAAATAATTTTACGCGTGCATACCAAGAGTATGTTAGGGTAAACGAGCTGCTGGGTAATGAGGAGAACCTAAAACCCGATAATGTAAAGCAAAAAATTGAAACCTACCGAAAAATTGGTTCGGTTTATCGAAACATAGGGCAGGTTGAGCAAAGCCTTCTGGCATACCGAAGGGCTGCTGACATTAGCCATAAGAATGATTTAACCTCAGAAAAAATTGCCGATTATCATCAAATAGCTTACTCTCTATTCTTGATGAATGAACTTGATAGTTCCCTTTCCTACTACAATAAGGTGTTGGCATTTTATCAGTTACAAAACGATACAGTGCCAATGATCGGCGTTTTAATTGAGATTGGCGATGTGTTTTTTGATAAACACCAGTATAGTCAGGCTGTGGCAACAAATAACCGTGCCTACGAGCTAGCTGTAGCTACCCAAATGGTTCAGGAGCAGGTTACAGCATTCGTTAATATTTCACGTTATTTTATGGCTTTTGGCGACTATCCATCTTCAACTGATTACCTTAACCGTGCGTTGGATATTGCTATTCGCGAAAATTTAACCAACTCGGCAGCTAACGTATATAAGTACTTGTCGGGCGTAAAAGAAGAGGAGGGGCGATATCATCAGGCCTTGGAGTACTATAAATTATGGGCCGATTTGCGCGACTCAATTTACAGCGAGGAGAGCGGTCAGAATTTGGCTCAAATGCAAATATTGTATGATATTACCCAGAAAGAAAGGGAGAACGAAATACTAAGGCAAAATAGTGAAATTCAAACTTTACAGATATCAAAGTCTCAGTATCAGCTAATAGTGCTTGTTTCGCTTGCCCTGTTCCTGTTCGCTCTGCTCGTATTATTCTTTTTCTTTTATAATAACAAGAAGAAGGAATTTGTAAAGCAGAAAGAAACTGAGCAGCGAATACTCGAAATGAATAAAACGCTCGAGAAACGAATGATTTCCGAGATAAAAAAGCAGGAGAAACAGCAGCTGCTTTTGGCTCAAAAATCTAAGCTCGAATCGCTAGGAACTCTGGCTGCTGGTATTGCCCACGAAATAAATCAACCTCTGGGGGGAATTTCAATGGGCCTCGATAATGTCTTAATCCGACTTTCAGAAAAAAACCTTTCAGACGAATACCTCAAGGGCAAGGTAAACCTTATGTTTGAAAATGTAGATAGAATTAAAAGGATTATTGAGCATACCCGTACCTTTTCGAGGGCGCATAAACAGGCATCCTTTGAACGGATAGACTTAAATTCTGTTTTAAATAACGCTTTGCTTATGGTAAAAGCCCAGTTTGCTAGTCACCAGGTTGAACTGGAGGTTAATCTTGACCCAACCATCGAGCAGGTTATTGCCGATAAATTTAAACTCGAGCAGGTAGTGCTAAATTTGCTTAGCAACGCAAAATTTTCTGTCGAGCAAAAAAAACAGGGTTTGGGCGCATCATTTAATAAGCAGATTGAGATATCAACTAGTCAAGACAATGATTTTGTGTACATTTCGGTACGCGATAATGGCATTGGTATCAATGAGAAGAATATTGAGCGTATTTTCGACCCTTTTTACACTACCAAAAAAGTTGATAAGGGTACTGGGTTGGGGTTATCCATTGCGTATGGATTTATTAAGGATATTTTAGGTGATATAGCTATTGAGTCGAAGGAAGGCGAGTACGCCCAATTTGACGTTAAAATTCCAAAATCATAACCATTCCATCATGGAGTCATTACATATCTTAATTATAGACGACGAGAAAGTGTTTCGCGATGAGATTCGTGAGTTTCTCGAGAACGAATCATTTACCGTTTCGGCAGCCGATAGGCCATCCGAAGCATTTCGCATTTTAGAGGGAAATGCCATTGACGTTATTATTCTGGATATTCGCCTACCCGAAATGGACGGTTTTGCTGTACTCGAAAAGGTGAAGCAACTCTATCCATTTATAGAGGTTATTATGATTACTGGGCATGGCGATATGGATGCGGTTATTCAGGCTATGAGAATGGGAGCTATGGAGTTTTTCCCTAAGCCTTTCAGACTTCTAGATATGAGGGCGGCCATTAAGCGCACTCGCCGATTTATTGACCTTTCGCATAGATTAAAAGAAGTGAATAAGTCGTACCAACTATTATCGAAAGATTTAAGGGATAATTTTGGTTACGAAATAATTGGCTCAAGCAAAGGCATTCAGCAGGTTATGGAGCTTATGCGCAAAGTGGCTCAGGTTGAAAACACATCTGTTCTAATTACGGGCGAAAGCGGGACAGGTAAAGAACTTGTGGCCAGAGGAATACATTACTTGAGTTCGCGTAAGGACAACTATTTTCATGCAGTTAACTGCTCGGCAATTCCCGAAACCCTTTTCGAAAGCGAGTTTTTTGGATATAAAAAGGGCGCCTTTACTGGTGCCAACGACGATAAAACAGGCTGGTTCGAAACGGCACATGAAGGCACTCTCTTTCTCGATGAGATAGTTGATATACAGCCAAATATGCAGAGTAAGTTGTTGCGGGTGCTAGAAGATAAAAAGATTAGAAAACTCGGCGGCACTAGCGACTTTTTGGTTGACGTTCGAATTATTGCCGCTACCAACCAAAACATTGACAGCCTAATTCAAGAAAATAAGTTTAGAAACGACCTTTATTTCAGAATTAATTCGTTCGAGATACATATACCACCGCTCAGAGAGCGCCGCGAGGATATCCCGTTGCTTATGAACTACTATACCGCTAAGCTAAGCAAAGTACTAAACAAGCAAATTACCGCTATCGACCCACAGGTTATCGCCTCGGCCATGGCGTACCATTTTCCTGGAAATGTTCGCGAACTTCGTAATATGATTGAAAGAGCAATTATTTTAGCCGACTCAGACAGGTTAACCCTTGGCGAGTTCACTTTTGCCGGCTTTAACCCACGAGTAACTTTAGCGCCTCCTAACTCAGAGTTGAACGAGGTGTTCGACCTCGAAGAGGTTGAAAGGCTAGCCATAATTAAAGCATTGCAACGTACCGACTATAAGAAAATAGATGCAGCCCAGCTATTAAACATAACCAGGCAATCGCTCGATAGGCGAATTGAAAAGCATAATATAGAGGTGTAACCACCCTTCATTCCAAATAGTAACATAAAATAGCTTTCGCTGTTCTATTTATCTTTTACAGTTAGCCTACGATTGTTACCTTTGCATAAAAAAAACACAACATATGGAACTTAGTCTTCTTACTGCAATTTCACCCATCGATGGGAGATATCGTAATAGCGTTGACAAGCTCGATGCTTATTTCTCCGAGTTTGCACTTATTCGTTATAGGGTAATGGTTGAGGTTGAGTATTTTATTGCCCTTTGCGAGTTACCTCTTCCACAGCTAAATGATATTGATAAAAAGGTTTTCACATCATTGCGTAATATTTATAAGAAGTTTAGCGTGAATGATGCGAAGGCAGTAAAGGATATCGAAAAAACAACCAACCATGATGTTAAAGCCGTTGAGTATTTTTTGAAAGAAAAATTTCAGGAGCTTAAACTCACAAAATTTCAGGAGTTTGTTCACTTTGGACTAACCTCACAGGATATTAACAACACAGCTTTTCCTTGTATGCTTCGCGATGCAGGGCATGATGTATACTACCCTTTGCTCGATGGACTAATTGAGCAATTCGAGCAGTTAGCTCAGGCGTGGTCTGTTGTGCCTATGCTGGCTCGAACCCACGGACAGCCCGCTTCGCCCACTCGTATGGGGAAAGAGATAAGCGTTTTTGTTGAGCGTATAAATAAGCAGCTCAACCTGCTGCGCAAAGTACCTGTGTCGGCTAAGTTTGGCGGAGCTACCGGAAATTTTAATGCGCACAACGTGGCATATCCTAATATCGACTGGGTGAGCTTCTCCAATACTTTTGTAAATGAAATACTTGGGCTTGAACGGTCTCAAATTACCACTCAGGTTGAGCATTACGATAATATGGCAGCTACCTTCGATAATCTGAAACGCATTAATGTGATTTTAATCGATTTTTGTCGTGATATATGGACCTACATTTCAATGGATTACTTTAAGCAAAAAATTAAGGAAGGGGAGGTAGGTTCGTCGGCAATGCCCCATAAGGTAAATCCTATTGATTTTGAAAATGCCGAGGGTAATTTAGGTGTTGCCAATGCCCTTTTCGAGCATCTTTCGGCAAAGTTACCCATTTCGCGTTTACAGCGCGACCTGACCGATAGTACCGTTATGCGAAACATCGGAATGCCTTTTGCTCACACCATTCTAGCTTTAAAATCAATTGGCAAGGGACTGGGAAAACTGGTTATAAACCCAGCCGCCATTAATGCCGATTTGGAGCGAAACTGGATCGTTATTTCAGAAGCCATACAAACTATTCTAAGGCGCGAAGGGTACCCAAATCCTTATGAGGCACTCAAAGCGCTTACCCGAACAAATAAATCGGTTTCAAAAGAGAGTTTACATGAGTTTATCGATTCTTTAGATATTTCGGACGAAGTAAAAACTGAACTTAAGTATATTTCACCCTATAACTATACGGGAATAGCTTTATAGCTATTCGCTTCCATAGCAAAATTAAGAATAAACCATCCATGGTAATTAATGTTACTACAAACGGCAATGACTACCCTATGGATGCTCCATCTGTACCTTTGAAAAATGTAAAAATAGATAGATGAAAAAATTCTATAAAATTTTTAAGTTCATATTTCCCTACAAAAAGAAAGTGGCTGGGAGTATAGTTTCCAACCTGCTGGGGGCCTTCTTCGGGTTGTTCTCAATTACCATGCTTATTCCTTTTTTAGGAATACTGTTTGGTAATGCTCCTCTAGTTGAAACTAGGCCAGAGGTAACCTCGTTTGATATATCGCAAATTAACGACCTGCTAAACTACAAAATAAGCCAGCTAATTTTATTGCGAGGAAAATCGGCAGCATTGTTTTTTATTATTTCGCTTGTTGCCATAACCTCCCTGTTTAAAAATGTGTTCACTTACCTAGCCCTGTGGTTTATGGCGCCAATTCGTATTGGCGTGGTTCGCGATATACGCAATGCGCTATTTAAAAAAGTTCTCGAATTACCTTTAGGGTACTACTCCGATGAGAAGAAAGGCGATATAATTAGTAAAATGACTAGCGATGTGCAGGAGATTGAGGTGTCGATAATTAGGTCGCTCGAAATGTTTTTTAAAGAGCCTATTATAATCATTGTGTACCTCACATTTTTAATTAGTGTGAGCCCTCAACTTACCCTATTTGTAATGGTACTGTTGCCTATTGCTGGCGGACTAATTGGTCGTATAGGTAAAACTCTTCGGAAAACATCGCTCAAGGGGCAGCGCCGAATGGGTAGCCTCCTGTCGATTATTGAAGAAACGCTTGGCGGACTAAGGGTTATCAAGGCTTTTAATGCCGAGTCGCGTATGCGAAAACGATTTGAGAGCATAAACTCGTTCTACACGCACTTAATGACTAAAATGTGGCGCCGAAGAGACTTGGCAAGTCCTCTCTCAGAATTTTTAGGTACCGTGGTGGTTGCGCTGGTTTTATGGTTTGGGGGTAAGCTAGTGGTTGAGGGTACCGGCAATTTATCGCCGCAGGCATTAATTGGATACGTTGGCGCTTTTTATATGATTATAAACCCCGCAAAATCGTTCTCAAGTGCATACTTCAACATACTAAAAGGAATGGCTTCGGCCGATAGGATTGATACCCTTCTGAATGCTGAAAATCGCATAGTTGATAAGCTGGGTGCAACTCCCATAAAACCATTTGAACATAGCATAGAGTACCGAAATGTTAGTTTTAAGTATCAGGACGATTATGTGGTTAAAAACGTTAACCTTACCATTGAAAAAGGAAAAACGGTAGCCCTTGTTGGCCAATCGGGCTCGGGCAAAAGCACAATGGTCGATTTACTGCCTCGTTTTTGGGATGTTATGGAGGGTGAAGTGCTAATTGACGGCGTAAGTATTAAGGATGTTACACTTGCCAGCCTACGTAGCCTCATGGGTAATGTGAACCAGGAGCCCATACTCTTTAACGATACTTTTTACAACAACATAGCCTTTGGTATTGATAATGCGAGCATGGATGATGTGGTTTCTGCCGCAAAAATTGCCAACGCGCATGAGTTTATTGTTGCAACACCCAATGGCTACTATTCCAATATTGGCGATAGGGGAAGTAAACTATCAGGCGGACAACGCCAGCGCCTAAGTATTGCCAGGGCAATTATGAAAAACCCGCCCATTATGATTCTCGATGAGGCTACCTCGGCGCTCGATACCGAATCGGAAAGGGTAGTGCAGGATGCCATTGAGAAGTTGATGCAGAATAGAACCTCGCTGGTTATAGCCCACCGTTTATCAACGGTTAAAAATGCCGATTTAATTTGCGTAATGCATGAGGGCGAAATTGTTGAGCGTGGTAAGCACGACGAGCTAATACAGTCAGGTGGAATTTATACAAAGCTACACGAACTGCAAAAATAGTTTATCGTTCCGACAGCTTACGGGGTAATTTGCTACTATGCAGGTTACCCCGTATGTTTTTTGTGGTTAGCTCATATGCGTAAGTATACTTAAGGGTATTATCACGGCTTGCAAATAACCTGTCCCCCTAATTTTGGGCTTAAAACAAGCGCATTGTAATAGCGGAGAGACAGGGATTCGAACCCTGGGTCCGCACAAGGCGGACAACGGTTTTCGAGACCGCCCCGTTCGACCGCTCCGGCATCTCTCCTAAAAACAAAAAAAGGATACCCTAGGGTACCCTTTTTATGCGGAGAAAGAGGGATTCGAACCCCCGGTACCTTGCGGTACAACGGTTTTCAAGACCGCCGCATTCGACCGCTCTGCCATTTCTCCGTCGCAAAGATACTTTTCTTTTTTTTTCAAAAAAACTTTTT
Organism: Bacteroidales bacterium; assembly: GCA_041656735.1. Classification (GTDB taxonomy): domain Bacteria; phylum Bacteroidota; class Bacteroidia; order Bacteroidales; family Tenuifilaceae; genus Perlabentimonas. The sequence continues at coordinate 38,704 of JBBACY010000013.1, forward strand.
TGAAAAAAAAAGAAAAATATATATTGAGCAAAGTCTTGCTAATATCAATTATTTTTCAATAAATTAGCACTTGTATTATTTAAAAGGTGTTTACTACGTAAAAAAAACACTGAAAAACAGTTGTTTTCTTTGCAATTTATTTGGTAAGCCCAATGAATGCGCTATATTTGTATAATAAAGTATAGGAGAATAAACTATTTCTAACCCTAAAATGTTTTTATTATGAACAAAGCTCAATTAATTGATGCAATGGCAGCTGAAGCTAAAATTACAAAAGCTGATGCAAAAAAATCTCTAGACGCCTTTGTTAAAGCAACAGGAGACGCTCTTAAAAGCGGTGATAGAGTTGCTCTTGTAGGATTTGGTTCTTTTTCTGTTACAGAAAGAAGTGCTAGAACAGGACGTAACCCACAAACTGGTAAGCCTATTACTATTAAGGCAAAAAAAGTTGTTAAGTTTAAGCCAGGTAGCGATCTTAACGATTCAGTTCAATAAACCGCAATTCGGCAGTTATGGAGGGACATCAATTAATTGGTGCCCCTTTATTTTTTTTATAAAGTGTACAAAACCTAACCGCTCTTTACCTTTTAATCATTAGTAAATGGTTGCCCTTGGCAATGTTGACGTAATTAATTACCTAGGCGGGTTCGTATCGGAGAAACGGCTCGAAATGCTTCGCTATATACTCTCCAATCGCACACGATATATTACGGTTGTTCTCGAGGATATTTTTCAACCTCAAAATGCCAGCGCAGTCCTTCGCAGTTGCGATTGCTTTGGAGTACAGGATGTGCACATTATTGAGAATAGGAACGATTTTAGTGTGGACCAACAGGTGGCAATGGGGTCAAGTAAATGGCTCAATTTGCACAGGTATAGTGGCTTAGCCAACAATACAGTTGAGGCCATTGGCGAGCTAAAAGCGCAAGGGTACAGAATTGTTGCTACCTCGCCGCATACATACGTTACCTCTATTAACAATTTTGATGTAACAAGCGGTAAATTTGCCATGCTCTTTGGAACGGAACTTACTGGTTTATCGCCTAAAGCATTAGAACTTGCCGATGAGTATGTACTTATTCCCACTTATGGGTTTACAGAAAGCCTTAACTTGTCAAATTCCGCAGCAATATGCCTTCAGCAGCTGTCGCACGGGGTTCGTACTGCTGGAATTGATTTTGCACTTACACCGAACGAATTTAATATTATACTTCACCAGTGGCTTCGAAAATCTGTACGGAGCTGGAAATTAATCGAGGAGCGTTTCATTTCTCAGCAAAACACAGTAAAATAGCCAATTTTAAATACAGTAATTTGGTGTTGGCGTTAAGTATTTAGCCTGTTAAGGTGTTTTATTAGGCATTAATTCAGGTAGTCAACAATTTTTTACTGCTAAATAAACTCTGTTCATTAATAATTTTCGTAAATTCGTCACTCAAATGATAATCTTTTATAACTTATGAAGTGCATAATAATAGATGATGACGAGATTACCCGTAGCGTTATTGAGGATTACGTTAAACGCACTAGTTTTCTGACTCTGGCTGAAGTTTTTTCTGGTGCTGTTGAGGCAATTAACTATATAAACGAAGGGAATACTGTTGACCTTATTTTCCTCGATATCGAAATGCCAGAGATGACAGGAATTGAGTTTTTAGATACAATTACCCAAAAACCTGAAGTTATTATTGTTTCATCGCGCGAAAAGTATGCGCTCGAAGCATTTGAGTATAACGTAATCGATTACCTGTTAAAGCCTGCTACCTACGCTCGCTTTTTTAAAGCGGCAAATAAAGCACTTGAAAATTTCGACAAAAACAAGCAGGATTCATCGGTTGATGAGATATTTGTTAAGAAAGGTAATTCGCTGGTTAAAGTTAAGTATAGCCACATTTTATGGATTGAGGCGCTTGAGAACTATGTGGTAATAAACTCTTTAACCGACAAATTCACCATTCATTTTACAATGAAGGCTATTGAGAATCAACTGCCTACACCACAATTTAAAAGGGTGCACCGGTCATTTATAGTTAACCTAAAGGCAATTTCGAGCATTGAGGATAACTCGGTAGTCATAAAGTTAGCCGATGGGCGTAAGGTAATTCCCATTGGAAAGTCGTATCGCGACCAGCTACTAAATGATATAAACCTTATTAATAAATGATTTTTTTCTAAATGATTACTCACCGTGAACTTTTTTTACGCCACGTTGCCCAAACATCCGAATCACCCCTTGCTCTTGAGGTAGAAAGTGCCAAAGGGGTCTATCTTTATACCCCAAGTGGTCAGCAAATTTTCGATTTAATTTCAGGAGTTTCTGTTAGCAATGTGGGTCATTCGCACCCTAGCGTGCTTGAGGCTGTTACCAAGCAACTCGAAAAATATATGCATTTAATGGTGTATGGCGAGCTAGTTCATTCACCACAAGTTAGGTTAGCCCAGCTTCTGGCTGCACAGTTGCCCCACAATTTACAGAATATCTACTTTGTTAATTCAGGAAGCGAAGCTGTTGAAGGGGCAATGAAGTTGGCAAAACGATACACTGGTCGTTATGGTATTGTTTCGTTTACAAATGCATACCACGGAAGCACACAGGGCGCTTTAAGTGTTATGGGTAACGAGGAACCAAAACGCTCGTACCGCCCACTACTGCCAGGTATAGAGCACATTAACCTAAATAGTATAGAGGCGTTAAGCCAAATTACCGAGCAAACTGCTTGCGTAATTATTGAGCCCATACAAGGCGAGGCGGGTGTTTTAGTCGCAACCGAAGCGTATCTTACTGCCCTTCGGGATAGATGTACCAAAATGGGAGCGTTGCTTATTTTCGACGAAATACAATCGGGTATGGGGCGTACAGGCAAACTATTTGCCTTTCAGCGAATGGGGGTAACACCCGATATACTGCTTACCGCTAAAGCGTTTGGTGGAGGGATGCCATTGGGAGCATTTATTTCTTCAACAGAAATTATGAGAACCCTAACAACTGACCCTCCATTAGGACATATTACTACTTTTGGAGGCCATCCTGTATCATGTGCAGCGGGATTGGCATCGCTAAAAATTATTCTTGAGCAAAACTTAATGGAGGAAGTTAGTAGCAAGGAGCAACTCTTCCGCTCGTTGCTCCTAAAGCATCCAAAGGTAAAAGAAATACGGTCGTATGGGCTCTTTATGGCCGTTGAACTGGGCTCTTTCGATTACGTGCTTCGGTTTATGAAAATGGGAATTGAACTTGGTTACCTAACCGATTGGTTCTTGTTTTGCGATACGGCATTTAGAATTTCACCCCCTCTTACTATTACCAATGACGAGATAAAAGACGTTTGTGGCATTATTGTTGATTCTCTGAATCGACTTTAGGCTTTTTCGAAGTGTCTAAAAAGAGTATTCCGCCAAACGCCATGCCAATTAGCGTGCTTCTGTATGGGTTAGCCCACATAGGGCACGAGTTTCCTTGGCATCCAATAAAATGGTAGTATGCAAAACCTAAAGCGCCACCAATAATAAGACCTATTAGTACGCGAAGTGAGAATATTCTTTTAAAAAAGTCGTTAGTTCTCATAATCATTATCCTTATTTTAAAACATGAATCATATAAACATTAACTAGCACACATATGTTCAAGCGCTTAATTTTGTATTGTATAATTTATTCCCCCGTGATGTGGGCAATCCCTGTATTATCTCAACAAGCCAATGTGTTGGTTAATGCCGAAAAGATGCTGCAAGAGACGTTTTCACCTATCACAGAAGCCCAGGGTTTCTCGCAAATGGAGGAGGTAAACAGCGAGTTTATTAGAGCGTTTAAGGATGTATTACTGCTCGATAGCGCTTTCTTTTATCCTTTCGACTCGCTTGTGAATATTGGAAAGCAAACATCGCCCGACGGTGTGATTCGCCTGTTTACATGGAATATACCAGGGCCCAACCGAACGCAAAAGTACTTTGGTTTGGTTGTTTTAAATCTGCAGGGTGCTGTTTCTGTGTTCGAAATGATTGATAAAAGGGGTGAGTTTGCCCAGCCTCATACCGAAAGCGGTTCGCCAGAAAAATGGTTTGGTGCTCTATACTACGAAATTGTTCAGCAAATTGTCGAAGGCGAAACTTACTACGTTCTTTTGGGGGTAGATCTTAACAATGCGTTCTCATCAAAAAGAATTATTGATGTTTTAAGCATAGGAGAAAATGGGAGTATTATTTTTGGAAAGCCGATTTTTAGGCTTAATAATAGTATTTTGAGTAGGGTAGTATTCGAATACTCGGCACGTGCAACAATGGTTTTGCGTTGGGATAAAATTTATGGAATTATAGTTTTTAATAGCCTTACCCCATTGCAGCCGGCATTTGCTGGCAATTACCAGTACTATGTACCCGATGCAATGTTTAACGGATTTAGTTTTGATGGGGCATACTGGAATTTTGTTGAAGATATTGATGTACGAAACCCTTTGCATGAGCGTAAAACCACGCCGACAAGGACAGAGAATAATAATTTCGACCCAGGTTTTTTATATAGGTCTGGGCGTAAGACCGATGTTCAGTAGGTTGAAACTTACGGTTTAGTTATTTTATTCAATAGTTGGCTGCAAGACTAAGAAAACAGACTATGCAAACTATCATCCTGTTAAATACAGATTTGAAAATAAAAATTTTTAACTAGCGTTTTATGTATTTTAATCATTTTTATTGTCTATATTTGCAAAACAATTACAAATACATCTATTAAAATGGTATTAGAAATTCGAATTAGTAATTTTTTCTCTATTAAGGACGAGATAGTTCTTGATTTTAGAGCTGCAAATATAAAATCAGCAAATGCAAGGGCACTCAATAATAATTTGTTTGATTTTAATAACACCCCTATTTTAAAAACAATAGCAATTTATGGGGCAAATGCTTCCGGTAAAAGTAATATTATCAAAGCTATTCGGTTTTGTAATGCTTTAGTATTTGAATCTCACCAACATAATGAAAATACTATTTACAACTTTCAGCCCTTTAAATTCAGCGGTTATAATAGTAAGCCAAGTACTTATTTCATTCGATTTGTTAGCAAAGGCATTGAATATGAATATTCCTTTTCATTAACACGTCAAAAGATTATTTCTGAAAGTTTATATTTCTATCCTAAAGGCAGAATAAAAGAAATTTTTACCCGCGATGAGCGTTTGGGAAAAACAAAAAAAGAGAAATATAGCTTTGGAGACCAAATAAAACGTCCGTTGGATGTGGCTGAAAACACCTCTGAAAAAACTTTATATATTTCCCGTGCCAGTCAAATGGACAGAGAAATTGGAAAAGAAATCTTTAATTATTTTCATAGTCAGTTTATTTTAGACTATGTTGGATTTGGAGCTTCAGCTATTGAAACTCTTTCGAATCAAAACAAACAACAACTAATTGATGCTATCAAAATTGCAGATAGTGATATTGTTGATGTCAAAATTAAAATATTAAAAAAAGCTGGTAAGCATTATAAAGCAGATGCTAAAACCATGACTTTAACTGTTGAAGATGTTGTTCAAGACTATTTACAAATCAGAACTTTTCATAAAGCTTCACCATCAATAGCTTTTGATTTTCTTACAGAAGAATCGCAAGGCACAATCAAATTATTTTTCATAATGCTGACTATACTTGATGTAGTGAAGCATAATAAAGTACTTTTAATTGATGAAATAGAAGATAGTTTACATCCAAAAATAATTGAATACCTGTTTAATATATTTAGAGCAAGTGAGAAAGCGCAGTTATTATGTACAACTCATAACACTCGTTTTTTAAATTTAAAGAATGTAAGAAAAGACCAAATCTTTTTTGCAAATAAGAATCAAGATGGCTCAACCGATTTATACTCGTTATATGATTACAGTGATTTTCGAGATACAATGGATTTAGAAAAAGCATATTTACAAGGACGTTTTGATGCAATTCCATTTATGAATGATTCAAGTGAAAAAATTAAATCATTGTTAGATGGCAAGTAAAAGAAGTGCATCAAAAGGGAAAAAGATAAATCCTCATTTTTGGGTCTTTTGTGAAGGCGAAACAGAAGAAGCATATGTTTATTTTCTGCGTTCAAAATATAGAATCCCCATTGAAATTGTGCCTAAAATTGTTGGAAATAAAATAACACAACGAATAATTCAGAATAGCAAGCAAGGCAAACCCACTCATGACAAAGACAAGGACTTTTTGATGTATGATGCGGATGTGCCACAAGTTTTAGAGAAACTTAAATCAATAAAATCTGCTGTATTGATAGCATCAAACCCATCTATTGAGTTGTGGTTTTTACTTCACTATAAAAATCAGACAGCAAACATTACAACGGAAAATTGCATTAGACAATTGAGCAATAGGAACAGAAATACATATAAGAAAGGAGTTATTGATTCTCAACTTGAAATTAAATTATCTGAGATTTGCACAAAAGCATGTGAACGGGCAAAAGAATTAACCCTTTTCAATAACCCATCTTCCAATATGAATGTTTTTATAGAAGAACTTGAAAATGTAAAGAGACAATTCAGTAAAGTGTAAATATTTGAACAGAAATACAATAAATAATCTTTCATAAATTATTGATAAAATGCCCAGTTGCCAACAAAGTGTGTAAATCATTGGGCGGATAGTGCTAATTTCAAGGGCGTTACATTTAATAAAATTTGTGGTGGCTTAACAGGAAAGTGCTTCGAAATGCCCAACGCTTCATACACCCTCAGCCATTAACGACTTATATTATGGATGTCTTATAACGTAAACCTGCCCAGCCTCATCACGAATAACTTTTATCTCTTCATTCTTATTAATAAACCCATCTTCCGATACGGCATCAAAAATATCTTCACCAATCTTTACTCTTCCCGATGGGCGTAAAACGGTAACGGCCACCCCTGTTTTTCCTAGTGTGTTTTTTTGATTTTTGTCTACCCCAATATACCCATCTTCCATAGTTAGCGACGAGTTTAATGCAAGTGAAGGGAATGAGGGTGAGGTAATTAACTTGCGGCTAAGTATTATGGAGATAATTATTCCGGATACTAGCGACACGGAGACTGTGGCAAGTGGTTTCAAAATTTCTACCCACGAAAAGGGCCTTGTATCTCTGAAAATATCATTATCAATCATAGCCACAGTTAAGCCTATAATTACCAGCAGAATTCCGCTAATACCAGCAATGCCAAAGCCAGGTATTACAAAAATCTCTAGAGCGATTAGTAAAAGTCCCACAATAAAAATTAAAATTTCGTAATGTTCGGCTAGCCCTTCAATATAGTGGGGTGCAAAGTATAAAATTGCTCCCAGAATGGCTATTGCCAAGGGGAAACCAATCCCGGGTGTTTGAAGTTCGAAGTAAATTCCACCCACAATAACCATAATAAGCAGGCCCGAAATAATTGGGCTAGTTAAAAACCCAATGATTTTATCAATTAAAGTGGGCTTAAACTCAACTAGTTTGTAGTTAGTGATACCCGCATTGGTTAAAAGATTTTCTATCGACTCTGCTTTCCCTTCGCAATACCCCCACAGCATAGCTTCTTCGGTGGTAAATGTTAAAATTTTACCCGTATCAATAACCCCTTCAATAAAAACCGATTCATCAACCATTGCCTCGGCAATTTTAGGGTCGCGTCGCCATTTAAAAGTTGTATCGCCATTTTCTACTATTGGATACTTGCCTTTGGCTTCGGCGGTTGACCGCATAATGCTACGCATAAACGATTGGTACTTATCGGGCGCCTTTTCGCCAGTTTGGTTTACCACCGTTGCCGCGCCAATGCTGGCTCCCTGTCGCATATAAATGCTGTCGGCAGCAATGCTTATAAGTGCACCCGCCGATGCGGCCTGATTGTCGATAAAAACCCAAACGGGAATGTGGCTATTTAATATTTTAGTGCGAATTGAGTCGGCCACGTCAACTAACCCCCCATATGTATTTAGGTGTATTAGTACTATGTCGGCATTTAGCTCATTGGCCTCGTCAAACCCTTGCTGAACAAACCTCCAGGCAGAGGGCATAATCTCCTCTAAAATTCCAATTTTATATATAAGGGTTTTTTTGTCATTTGGAATTGTGTCGACATTTCCGAATAGCCAGCTGGCAAATAGCAATAGGCTAATGGTGAGCAGTATGGATTTTGTTTTCATTGCTTATTATTTTGAAGGAATATAGTTTTCAGTTTTTAGCTTACGAGCGTATTCTCCATATAGCGCGAGGGCTTCCTTTTTTTTATTGTCAAGCCCATACGATATGTTTTGAGTTAGGTAAATATAGGCTTCTTTATGTGATATCCGTTCGTTAATGTAAGGTGCAATGCTTTTATCGATGTGCTGGATGCCAAAGTTTAAGGCTGAGTTGAGCGTTTCTAAGAAGCTGGGCTCCGTGTTAATACGTGTTGCCCATACTGCAAAAACCATGGGTAGGCCCGTAAATTTTTGCCATTCACTGGCCAGGTCAATGTTCGTTTTGAAGTGTGGTTCGTAGTCAAAAACTTTATCGCCAATAGCTAGAATTGCTTCCTCCTTTTTAAAGTCCGAGGGTTTACTACTAGGGTTTAAGGGTTTCCATTCAAAGTTTTTTTTCCAGAAATATTTTGCAAGAATTTTCACCAAATTTACCGATGTCCGTGAGTGGGTGTCGAGATACACTGTTTTAATATCTTCGAAATTGCTGTTACTGAAAAGTTCAACGGTACGTACAACGCCATTAGTTCCTATGCAGTAGTCGGTTATAATTTTATACTCAGGTTTATCTAGAATTGCAAAAACGGGAGTAAGGGCAATGTCAACCTCATTTTCTGTTAATTTCCTAGCACACTCGGCAGGGTTGTCCAGAGATAAATTGATAATGCCGGCAGTTTCGCATTTTTGTAACCCGTATACAAACGGAGCGGTATTTAGATACGATACAGCCGAAACTCTAATCTTTTTAAGCATTTACTCTTGTTATATGGTTGCTGCAAAGTTAATTAAAATGGAACGAAAAACAGATTATGTTTTTACACATTTCAGCGAGCCTAGGCATAGGTTGGCAATTGTTATTATTAAATAATGATATAATGCCGTTTAGTTCACTACGTTAATTCGATATAGCTGAAATTAAGTTTCCAATTGTTGATAATTAATCAATTAAATAGTAGTGAGTATGCCTGCTTAAAGGCGGCTAAACCTCAATAATTGTTGTGCGTATTATGTATTTGCCATATTTCTTTATAGGTATCTGAATTTTGCGGATCTGTTTGCTTTGCCAGGAAACCCCGAAGGGGTTGCATATTTATAGCGTTTATTGTATCGCTATGTTGTTCTACCTTGTTGAGGTCGAATACCTTAGGGTGCTTTATTGTTATATAAACATTTGAATCCTACGGATTCGTTTTGCACTATGGATGTGTGAATTTTATTAGATGTGACAGTCAGGTTAAGCGGCTTGCCCTGAGCGAAGACGAAGGAAAGCCTGCAACCTTAACCAAACAGCATTAAATATAGATACTTAATAATGCGGATGAAAAACAAAGCTAATTCCCCAGCAACTCTTTATAAATGTCAAAGTTCTCATCATCAAAACATACAAAGGTTACTTTGTTAGGCATACTGTTATGGGCTAAAAAACTGCTGACAGTTTCAACTGCAATTTTGGCAGCCAGTAATTTCGGAAAACCATATACGCCCGTGCTAATATTAGGAAATGCTAAGGTGTGTATGTTATGCTCTTTTGCAAGTTGTAAGCTGTTTTTATACGCATTTTGCAGCAACTGTTGCTCGTTACTGCTGCCTCCATTCCAAATGGGACCAACGGTATGTATTACGTAGGGTGTAATAAGGTTGTAGCCCTTAGTTATTCGGGCTTCTCCAGTGGGACAACCCCCAATGGTTCTACATTCTTCGAGCAGCCCAGGACCTGCCGCCCTGTGAATTGCCCCATCTACGCCACCGCCCCCCAAAAGCGTGCCATTGGCAGCATTTACAATTGCATCAAACTTGTGGGCAGTTATATCTCCCTTAATTAATAATAACTTTTTCTCTTTGAACATTCTTTTAGGCATAGCGTTTGTAGTATAATTTTATTATTTTATCTTTGTATGCGTTGCATAAAATTAAACAATATTGTTACATTAAAATTTTTATCTTATGAAAATTAAATCATTAAAGTATTTGGCTTTAGCCATGTTTGCTGGTAGTGTTATGTTAACCTCTTGTGAAAAAGATCCAGAGGTTTTTGAAGCGCCTACTGTAACTTTTAACGAGGGATCCTCAAAAGTTCTTGATATTACCGAAGGAACTGCTTTCGATTTGAGCATAGATATTACCATTGGTGCTCCCGGTAAAATTGAAAAAATTACCATTGAACGTTCAAAACTGCTTAAAGATGAATTGGTGGGAGAAGTTTTATCAGTAGAAAAGCAAGACGCTTTCGAGTTAACTGAGGTTAACTTTAAGCACTCTGACAATGTTAACTACGAAGACTTTATTAACGGTACAATTGACGCAATTGAGTATACTGTTTTTGTAAAGGACAGACAAGGTGAGACTAAGGATGCCACATTTACTGTTACAATGGGAGCATATACTACACTCGTTGAGACAGAAAATGGAGGTGAAATATGGCATTTGATGGGTTCTGGTAAAGGTTGCTGGGATTTGAAAAATGATGTGGCTGTTTCTGCTTATGATAATACTGAAAATGAAACCTTGGGCAGATACTTAATAAGCGCTGATAATGTAGCTGAATCGACTTTTACAGGTGCTTGGAATTCAAATGAAGTAGTTTGGACAAATAGCAATAACGAAGAGATTACTACTGCGGGCGTTGGAGCAAAGTATGTAAAAGCCAATGATTTTGATTACGAACTTGGCATTAAAGAACTTGCTCTGGATGTGTTTAATACTGCCGGAACAGAAGGCCAGCTAACGGCTGTTGAGGCTCCTGCTGTTGATGATATTTACATTGGCGTGCTGGGCGAAGAGGTATATGTAATTAAAATTACTGAAATCACTCCTGATGCTGATCCTACTGCTAAGGCTAGCTTAGGTGTAATGAAATTTTCATACAAGAAGTAGCATAGTACACAACAAAAAAGCCGCCCATGGGCGGCTTTTTTGTTGTGTACTAATTCAAAATTACCTTATCTGTGCTCCCAAATCCCTGTCGAAAGAACCAATAAGATTATTCATCACCTTATCAATCTGTTTATCGGTTAGCGTTTTGTTCTCGTCCTGTAGGGTAAACGAAACCGCGTACGATTTTTTCCCTTCGCCCAGGTTCGCACCTTTGTACACATCAAACAGATTGATGTTTTTAATTAATTTACGCTCCGTTTTGTAGGCCACCTCCTTTATTTGTGCAAATGATATGCTGCTATCAATAAGCAGAGCCAAATCGCGTCGTACTTCAGGATATTTAGAGATTTCAGCATACTGAATTTTATTCCGTTTCGCCATTTTAAATATAGCTCCCCAGTAAAGCTCAGCAAAGAATACTTTATGCTTAATGTCAAAATCTTTACATATTTTCTTCGCAACTGCGCCTATGTACCCAACCGTTTTGTTATTAACCACTAGGGTTGTGCCATAATCAAACAGGTCATTGGGCGCATCGGTTAGGCTAATGTTGTTGCTGTTTATGCCCAGCTTTTCCAGAATGTTGGTAACGATGGCTTTAAGGTGGTAAAACGACACCTTTTTCTGTTCCTTTGCCCAGCTCTCCTCCGTATCATCCCCTGTTATCCATAGGCCTAACTTCATCTCCTCCGAGTATGCTTTTAGAGCATCTTCAGGGTTGCTTTTTTCTTTGTCGAAAAAGTAGCAGTTGCCCCACTCGTATAATTTTAAGTTGCTTCGCTTACGGTTTGTGTTGTATATAATCGTTTCTAGTCCACCAAAAAGAAGCGTTTGGCGCATTGCATTTAAATCGATACTAAGCGGATTAATTATTTCAACAGTACTGGCAGTAGGGTGTGTTTCAAGATTCTGGTAGTATATTTTTTTTGATAATGAGTTACACATTATCTCGTTCATATCAATGCCTGTAAGGATGTCGGATATTAGCTTAATCACACTGTGCTTATCTGGTCGTGAGCTGTGTGCAAGCGTACTGTTTACCTTACGGCTCACCTCCACGTTATTATATCCGTAAATGCGTAAAATTTCTTCTACTATATCGGCTTCTCGTTGAACATCAACACGATAAGGAGGAATGCTAAGGCTCAGGCTGTTGCTGTCTTCAGCCTCAATTGAAATTTCGAGACCTTTCAAAATCTGTTTAATCGTTTCTATGGGTATAACTTTCCCAATCAGCTTGTTTGTGTAGTCAATATCAAGGGTAACGCTAAAATTTGCTATGGGATTTGGGTATATATCCACAATTTCTGAAGAGATTTCACCCCCGGCAATCTCTTTAATTAATGTGGCAGCACGTTTTAATGCCCAAATGGTTATGTTTGGGTCGGTGCCACGTTCGTAACGGAATGAGGCATCGGTATTCATACCGTGGCGTTTTGCTGTTTTGCGAATCCAAACAGGATTAAAATAGGCGCTTTCGAGGAAAATATTTTGCGTTTGCTCCGTAACTCCCGATTTATTACCACCAAAAACACCCGCAATGCACATACCTTCGGTAGCATTGCGAATCATTAGGTCGTTACCATTAAGTTTTCGTTCAACCTCATCGAGTGTAACAAATTTTGTATCCTGTGGTAGCGTACCAACAATAACCTTATTGCCCTCAATTTTATCGGCATCAAAGGCATGCATTGGTTGGCCTATTTCGTGTAATACGAAGTTAGCAATGTCAACCACGTTGTTAATGGGGTTTTGTCCAATTGAGCGTAAACGGTTTTGAAGCCATTTGGGCGATGGACCAACCTTTACATTGCTAATAGTAATTGCGCTATATCGAGGACAGGCGTTTGTGTTTTCTACTTCAACCTGAATGGGTAACGAGTTATTATCGGGTTTAAATGTATCTACCGAAGGCTTAGCCGCCTTGGTGGGCTTTTGTAGGTTTAGGTAGGCTGCCAAGTCGCGGGCAACTCCGTAATGCGAAGCAGCATCAATACGGTTTGGCGTTAATCCTATTTCAAATTGAAAATCGTCTTCAAGTTTAAAGTAGCTATATGCCGATTGGCCAATGGGGGCATCGGGGCTTAGCACCATAATACCATCATGTTCGGTTCCCAGTCCTAGCTCATCCTGGGCGCAAATCATACCCTCCGATACCTGACCCCTTATTTTGGTTTTCTTTAGTGTTAGCTCGTTTTCATTGAAGTATAGCGTAGTACCAATGGTTGCTACGGCAACTCTTTGTCCGGCAGCTACATTGGGTGCTCCGCAAACAATATTAAGTGGTTCAGGTTGTCCAATATTTACTGTGGTAACACTAAGTTTATCGGCATCGGGGTGTTTTTCGCAGGTAAGTACCTCGCCAATAATTACCCCTTTCAGGCCACCTTTTACCGCTTCTACTTTTTTAAGCGAATCAATCTCAAGGCCTATGTCTGTTAGTATTTCCGACATCCCTTCGGGTGAGAGATTTACATCAATATACTCTTTTAGCCAGCTGTACGAAATTTTCATTGAAACTGAAATTATTTATGAATTAACGCAATTCGTTTTAAAACTTACAAATGTATGAAAAAAATGACTCTATACTTAACCGTTAGGCTATTTGTTTAAAGTTCACTGGTATTACTGTTTGGGTTAATCGTTTTTGTATCGCGAATGTGTTTTTGGCAAAGGTTTAATAGCCTGGTATTTGTTTGAATTTGGTTGGTTTTCTGGGGTATGTTTATTCGAATAGGTATTTGTAATTCGATTGTTTGCAGCGCATTTAATGGAAAGTGGAGAAATATTAACGAATTGTAATAACTTTTGGTTGCTAGTGTCGTTAAGTAGAAAAGCATTGTAAGTTTGTCGTCGAAATCCGTAAATCATCATTCCCGATCTTAACAGCTGATTTCTGTTACTACCGGAGAATGCTTGCGGATTGTATCTTAAGCAAATTGTGGTTTGCATATTAAATTCAATTAGATTAAATGAGTAATATAGGGTTATCGCATCGGAGAAGTGAAGAGTACGGCATAGAAACATCGAGACAGTTTCCCAGTCATATATTATCGAGTGAAGAGTTAGACGTTCTCATTAAAGTGAATGGTCGACTTATTGAACATGCAGCATCCATTATATTTCAGATTTATAAAACGGTTTCAGGATCCGACTTTTTTATTAATCTCACGGATGCCAAGGGGTGTATATTGGTTATTTTAGGTGATGATAATATGCTTCAAGAGGCGGCAGAATTGCAAATAGTGCGGGGGGCATATATGTCGGAATCGTCTATTGGAACAAATTCAATGGGATTGGCTATTCATGATAAGAAACCAGTCCAGATTACGGGGAGAGATCACTTTGTATCAGCTTATCATGGCTGGACGTGCTCGGCTGCGCCAATTATTCAAGACGGTAAAGTAATTGGGTGTATTAATATGACTGGGCATGTTAATCAGGTTCATCCCCATACGCTGGGTATGGTGATTTCTGCAGCACATGCAATTGAAAATCAAATTTGTGAAGAGGAGTCCTTGCGACAACTGGAAATATCAAACCAATTTGCATTTGCGATGATGAATAATTTGGCTTTTGGAGTGATGGCCATAAATATCAGCGACAATGTAGAATGGATTAACGATACCGCTTGTCGTATGATTAATATCCGCCGTACAGAGTTGCTTGCACAGGATATTAATGAGATGCTTCCTGATTGGAGAAGGATAAAAAGAATTATTCTCAACGAATTGAAGTTTACCGATGAGCATGCGTCATTTAGCATACCTGGTATTAATGAGCGATATTTATTTAATGCCTATGTTATTCGAGGAGAAAATAATGCTATGCATGGCTACCTATTAACATTTAGACAGTTTAGCAGGGTGGTGGATTTGATAAAGAAATACCAAGGGCATCACACGCGGTTTAGTTTTGATAGCATAATCGCCGAGAGTGTTTCTATGCATAATTTGATTCAGCAAGCACAGCTGGTTGCAACCAAACCTTCTACCGTTTTGTTGAGTGGCGAAAGTGGAACGGGGAAAGAGGTTATCGCTCAATCTATACATAATGCATCGTTGCGAAAAGAAGCCCCTTTTATAGCAATTAATTGTGGTGCAATTGCTTCTTCGTTAATTGAAAGTGAATTGTTTGGGTATGAAGAGGGGGCTTTTACTGGCGCCGCAAAGGGTGGTTCGCCCGGTAAGTTTGAATTGGCCAACCATGGAACAATTTTTTTGGATGAAATTGGTGATATGCCGTTTGAAATGCAGGTGAAATTGTTGCGTTGCTTGCAGGAAGGATATATTACTCGTATTGGGGGCAAGAGAGATGTTCCGATAAATGTTCGTATAATCGCAGCTTCCAACAAGAATTTGGAAGAAGAGATGTTAAATGGAAGATTCCGTCTCGATTTGTTTTATCGTTTAAATGTTTTTCATCTTCATGTACCTCCACTAAGAGATCGGGTTGACGATATTTTACCGATGGCGCGTTTTTTTGCTGCAAAAAAAGCGAGCGAAATGGCTCGTCCAATGCCTCATATTGATAATAAGTTGGGCGCATGGCTTCAGAATTATAGTTGGCCAGGAAATGTTAGGGAACTTGAAAATCTTATGGAACGATTTGTGGTTCTCGATGGCGATTATTCCTCGTTTTTGAATAATAGCACCCAACGTGATTTTAAAAAGAATAGAGAGGCTTTGCAGCGTGCTAAAAATGCCTTTGTGCCAAAAACATTGGCCGAAATAGAAAAGGATGGAATAATATCCTGTTTAACAACATACGATTTTAATGTGTCTGCTGCCTCTAAGGTCTTGAATATTAGTAGGAATACCTTGTATCAGAAGATTAAACGGTACGAAATCAGCATTAGGTAGTAGTTGTACTGAAATTGAGCAATGTCCTAAAACTGCACACGAATTTAAGGTGGATCGAGCGGTTTTAGGACATTTTTATTGGCGTAATTTGATTTATTGTAGGATTTAGTTTCTAAAGCACTGACATATAGTGAATTGTGGCTTTTGGTATTTGATTTGACATAGGATAGACAAATGAATAATTAATCCTATTGTTAAATATTAAAAGCTACAGTTATGAACCGATTCACATTACCGAGAGATCTTTATTTTGGAAAAGGAAGCATGGAAGTGCTAAAAACCTTACAGGGAAAGCGTGCAAGCGTTGTTGTTGGTGGTGGGTCAATGAAGCGTTTTGGTTTTCTTGATAAAGTTCTTGAGTATTTGAAAGAGGCCGGAATGGAAACTCAGCTGATTGAGGGGATAGAACCCGACCCATCTGTTGAAACGGTGCTCGAAGGAGCTAGAAAGATGCAGGCTTTTGAGCCTGATTGGATCGTTAGTATTGGTGGCGGTTCTCCCATTGATGCCGCAAAAGCAATGTGGGTGTTTTATGAGCATCCCAATGCGAAGTTCGAAGATATTGCCAAGCCTTTTAATATTCCTACACTCCGTAAAAAGGCTCGATTTGTAGCCATACCTTCCACAAGTGGAACAGCAACCGAGGTTACAGCATTTTCGGTAATAACCGATTATAAGGTTGGAATCAAATATCCTTTAGCCGATTTTGAAATAACACCCGATATCGCCATTCTAGATTCCGAAATAGCTTATAAAATGCCTCCCACTTTAACGGCTCATACTGGTATGGATGCATTAACACATGCCACAGAAGCGTTAACGGCTTCCTTAGCTTCAGATTTTAGCGACCCGCTGGCATTGAAAGCCATCAAAATGATTAAGGAGAACCTTATGAAATCGTATAATGGAGATGCTGAAGCGCGGGATGCATTACATATTGCTCAGTGTTTGGCCGGAATGGCTTTTAGCAATGCTTTGCTAGGTATTTGTCATAGCATGGCTCATAAAACAGGTGCAATTTATCATATACCACACGGATGTGCCAATGCCATTTATTTACCAACTGTTATACAGTGGAATAGAAAAGTTTCGGAAGCAAAATATGCCGAAATTGCTCGCTACATTGGATTGGAGGGACGTTCAGACAAGGAGTTATGCGATGCATACATCGGTATGATAAAATCTTTGAATGCGGAGATGGGAATCCCTGCTTCGCTGAAAGAGTATGGTATTGACGAGGCTGAGTTTAAGGCAAACTTAAGTCGAGTTTCAATAAATGCTGAAGCCGATGCTTGTACTGGATCTAACCCTCGCCCCACAACTGCTGCTGACTTTGAAAAGTTATTTATGGCAGTTTATACAGGCAACTATACTAATATTTAATTGAACTGAACGGAGCTTGTTTTGGAATTGGCACTGGGCTCTTGTTTTTGATCCCACTACACTTTACAAACAATCTCCTTTAGTTTGTTGATGGCGTTGCGCCTCGGTGCTGAGGTTGTGGCTATAAAGAAGTAAATGGAAAAGGAATTAAGAATCATTTTTTTTAGTAAAATCTGCTGCTATGAAAGAAACGACTGTTATATCAATTTGTTTGGGTAGCTCCTGTTACCGAAGGGGCAATCAGGAGGTGCTGGAAGTTATTAAGAAATATTTGGGCACCCATAAACTAACCGACAAGGTTGAGTTTAAAGGACATCTATGCCAAGGAAAATGTGCCGAAGGTCCCAACTTTTTTGTTAACGACATTGGTTACCATAAGGTTGATAGAAATTCTGTTATTGATATTTTAAATCAGCATTTCGAGCTGGTGCATTAGGTTAATTCTAATTTTGATAAGCCATGAACAAGCAGAAAGCAATATATACCGAATCTAACAACTGTCAGGATTGTTATAAATGCATTCGGCATTGCCCGGTTAAAGCCATTAAAATTGAGGATCATTTGGCTAGTGTTATGTATGATTTATGCGTTTATTGTGGCGTTTGTACTACTGTTTGCCCGGTTGGCGCAAAAAAAATTCGTAATGATATACAAACAGTAGATTATTTTCTTCAGCAAAAGGACCCCGTATACCTTTCGTTAGCTCCCAGCTTTATTAGTGATTTTAAAGAATATTCAGAACATCAATTTTTAGGCGCATTGCGAGAACTAGGTTTTACAGCAGTGTCGGAAACTGCGTTGGGTGCCGAATACTTGTCTGATGAATTACGTGTTTGGTTAGAAGATCAGAAAAATGGTGTTCATATCTCCACCTGTTGTCCCACTATTGTTGAGTTGATACAGAAGTACTACCCGCAGCATATTGATAAGTTAACGCCTTTTGCAAGCCCACTTCAGATACATGCTCGTTTGATTAAACGCATGCATCCAAATGCCAAGGTGGTTTTTGCCGGGCCATGTATTGCTAAAAAGGAGGAGGTGGAATCCGCAGGAAATGTGGTTGATGCCGTTTTAACTTTTAAGGAATTACAGGAGATGTTAGATAGTGGCGGCATGGGACCTGAATTTGTTAAATTCGATGGGTCTGAATCTTTCTATCCATTTAATGCAGAAGCAGGTAAATATTACCCTATTGATGGCGGAATGAGTAATAGTTTGAGTAAAGGAGTTGCCCAAACAAGTTCTGCTTTTATGAGTTTTTCTGGAATGAGTACCGTGAAGGCTCTTCTCGAGAACTTGCCCCAATCCCCTTCTTCGCCACTTTTTTTAGAGTTGTTGGCATGTGATGGTGGATGCATCAATGGACCTGGTCGCATAAGCCCATTTAATATTGTGCAGGCGCGTGAAGATGTGCTGAAAAGTATTAATGCTGAAGTTTTAGAAAGCACTAAAAAAAGTTTTTACCAGCCTGTAAATGTTTCTGCTGATTTTCATTTTAATAGTTCCGTAGATGCTTCTGTATACTCTGAGGCTGAAATAACCGAAACGCTCACTTCCATTGGTAAATTCTCTTCTACCGATGAGTTGAATTGTGGCGGATGCGGATATAGTACATGTAAAGCTTTTGTGCGTGCTATACTGGATGGGAAAGCCGAGTCTCAAATGTGTGTGAGCTATATGCGAAAAATGGCGCAAAATAAGGCTTCCGTTTTATTGCATAAAATGCCCTATGGCGTTGTAATCGTTGATGATAAGTTGAAAGTGATAGAATCCAACCAAATATTTGCTTCTATCTGGGACGAATCCTCTAGACTAGCCTACGAGGCAAAGCCGGGGTTAGAGGGGGTAAGTATTGATAAATTAACACCGCTATCGCGATTGTTTCAAAATTTGCTCGAATCGGGGCATGAACGCATTGAACGCGATTTAAACCATAAGGGGAGGCTATTGCATGTGTCCTTATTTACTATTCAAAAACATAAACAGGTATGTGCCATTGTTCGGGTTCCCGGAGAGCACGAGGTGTCTTTAGATGATGTAATTGTGCGGTTGAAAAATGTGATTCGCGAGAATATGTTAACGGCGCAAAAGGCAGCGAGTGTTCTCGGTGAAAATGCAGCTAACACCGAATGTGTAATTAATACTGTTATCGATTCATTTACAGGAGGTTCTTCATATGAAAAAGACGTTTATTGATATTGATTACGGTTTTATCCCCAAGTTTGGACAAATCGTGTGTGGCGATGTGTTTTTAAGTGAGAAGATAAAGAATGAAAACCGGTTGGTTGCCGTTTTGTCCGATGGGTTGGGTTCTGGAATAAGAGCCAATATATTGGCTAACATGACGGCTACCATGGCACTTAACTTCACCATTAACGATCAGCCCATTGAGCGCAGTGCTACTTCTATTCGTGATACATTGCCCGTTGATCCTCAGCGAAAAATAGCATTTGCTTCCTTCACCATTGTCGACACGGAATTTGATGGAAAGACACGCATTATTGAATATGGAAATCCTCAATTTTTGGTTTTTCGAAAAAATGAGTTACTAGCACTCGAACATCAAGTTTTGGCAGATGGAGAGGTTAGCATTACCGAGTTTCAAACACAAAAAGAGGATCGTATAGTATTGTTTAGCGATGGAGTTTCGCAATCGGGAATTGGTCGTAAGGATATGCCCTTTGGTTGGGAAACAGATCAAATGGGAGGTGTCATTAGTCAAATTATTGAAAAGAACCCCGGAATATCAGCCTATGAATTGCGCAAAAGGATTATTAGCCAATCTGTTCTCAACGATATTGGTAAGCCCAGCGACGATATAACCTGTGCAGTACTGTATTTTCGTAACCCTCGTAAGTTATTGGTTTGCACTGGCCCTCCTTTTTCTAAAAGTAAAGATGAGGAAATGGCTGCTACCATTAGAGAGTTTGAAGGGCGTACTGTTTTGTGCGGAGGAACTACAGCGGTTATTGTTGCACGCGAATGGGGTGAGCAGATTGAGGTTGATATGAAGAATTTTACTAGCGACATTCCACCCATTTCGTATATCAATGGTGTTGATTTGGTCACCGAAGGAATTCTCACTCTATGTAAGGCGGCCGAATTACTCAAGCATGGTAACTATGAGGACGCTGCGCGGCATGATCCTGCTCGGTTGGTGATAGAGGAATTCCTGAGTCACGATCATATCGAGTTTTTGGTTGGCACTAAAATTAATGAGGCTCATCAGGATCCAAGTTTGCCTGTTGAATTAGAAATTCGGCGTAATGTAATTAAGAAGATTGCGTATTTGCTCGAGAAGAAATACCTCAAGGAGGCTTCCTTGAAATATATATAAAGAGTTTTTACACTTAAATGTTTGAAAATGAAAAAACATAAAGTTGTCGTTTGTACAGGAACGTTGTGTCATGTACTCGGTGGGTCTGAATTACCATCGTTGGGTCAAAGATTGCCCGAGGAGTGGAGAGGCTTGGTCGATATTAAGGGATCGCCATGTATGGGCTATTGCAAAGATAGTGAAATGCATCCTCCATTTGTTGAGATTGATGGCGAGGTAATGCAGGAGGCTTCTGTTTCGAAAGTATTGGAATATTTGGAAAAACGTATTGGACATGGCACTAAGTAAAAGTAATACATCAATTATTCGTAAGGATCTAATGATAAGGGTTTATAGACTCCTTTTGCAAGAAAATACTAGAGACCTCGATCGAATACCTTTGCTTCTTAAACCACGTGGTCGCGATCCGTGGCGGTGCTGTTTGCATAAGGATAGGGCGGTGCTGAAATATAAAATTATGTCAATTCTCGGTTATGCTGAAAAGGATGAAACCGACGAGCTTACCCCGCTGAGTTGGTATGGTGAGCATGCTCGTGGGTCACAAAATTTTTATCTAAACCTAATTTCAGAAGCATGCAGCAATTGCCCCTCTGCAAATTATGTGGTTACAAACTTATGTCGAGGTTGTGAAGCGAGGCCTTGTCAGGTAAATTGCCCCAAAAATGCGATTTCGTTTAAAAATGGGCAAGCGTTTATTGATACTGAAACTTGTGTCAATTGCGGGTTGTGTATGCGTAATTGTCCGTATAATGCCATCCAATTTCAACCGCGACCTTGTGAGGAAGTTTGTCCTGTCAATGCAATCAGTACAAATGCTGAGGGCCATGAAGAGATTGATATGGAAAAATGTATTTTATGTGGTCGTTGTATGCAGGCTTGTCCATTTGGAGCTATAATTCCTTCTTCTGACGTTCCCGAAATTATTCAAGATATAAATTCTGAAAAGGAGGTTGTGGCAATCGTTGCTCCTGCTATTGCGGGGCAGTTTAGGGCTCCGCTTGAGCAAATTTACGGAGCTATAAAAGCCGTAGGGTTTTCCAATTTATACGAAGTTGCAGAGGGAGCAGAACTTACTGCACGGCTAGAAACGGATGAGTTGGTGGAACTTCTTAAGCAATCAGAATATCCTGGTTTAATGAGTTCCTGTTGCCCAGCTTGGGTCGACTATGTTGAGAAAAATCAGCCTTCGTGGCGCTCATCTATATCGCATACTCCTAGTCCAATGGTATTGTCGGCTATCGAAGTGCGAAAAAATCATCCTGATGCTAAAATAGTATTTATTGGGCCGTGTTTGGCAAAAAAAGGGGAGGCACGAAAAGATAAAAATGTTAATTATACAATGAGTTTTGAGGAACTTGGTGCTTTAATTGTTGCTCACGGTGTTGAAGTTGCAGAGCAGGAAACTTTTCCTTTGAACGAGAAGGTTCCTGAATTGGGGAGGAAATTTGCTCTTTCGGGTGGTGTTGCTCAATCTGTAGGAATATTGTTGGGGCAGGAGCTGGAGGTACATCAAGTAAGTGGGCTCAATAAAGCAACCATACGGCAGCTGGCTCGTGCGGTGAAAGATTGTAAGACTGATTTCTTCGAGGTGATGTGTTGTGAGGGTGGTTGTGTGGGCGGTTCTCAAACATTAACATCAGCATCTGAATCGGTTCGAATTATAAATTCTTAATTTTTAGGTTGTTATAGAGCTTTTTTGTAGGTAAGGCCGGGGAGTTCACCAACTTCTCGGCTTTGCTTTTATTATGCGCGTCTCAAAAGTATAACGGGTAGAAAATTACAGGGAAGGGGATTTGCACTTGGTGAAAATGGCTATAGCTAAGATGCTGGCTCAGATAATTGCAGCCTAGTGTTTGAAAATATGGCAGGTTCAGAGTTTGTAGTTAACTTCTCGCCAACCTTAACCCCAGTAGTTAATCCAACCCATAACACATTATTCGCTTTGCAAACCTTTTTCTGCCCGTTGTGTTTTATATTAACGGTTATTCGTTTATATATGTATATATATGAGTAAATGTGCTATCATACGATGATGTTTAGCTGTATAATTTCATTGAAATGAGTAACTTTGTAACCAAACTTAAAAATAATATGTCAATTAATTCAAGTAAAAGAGAGCCGTTAATATTAATATCGAATGATGATGGATATCGTGCGAAGGGTGTAGAAGCTTTAATAGAAATGGCGAAGCCATTGGGTAGGGTAGTTGTGGTGGCTCCAAGCGAAGGGTGTTCAGGTATGTCGCACGCCATTACAATTAAGAGGCCGTTGCGCATTCGTAAGCACAAGCGAAACGATAATGTGGAGATGTACTCGGTTAGCGGAACCCCCGTTGATTGCGTTAAGATTGCAATGAATCAGATTATAAAAGGAATGCCAGATATTGTGCTTTCGGGTATAAATCATGGCTCAAACTCGTCGGTAAGCGTTTTTTACTCGGGTACAATGGGTGCGGCTATTGAGGGCTGCTTGTACGGAATACCAGCCATAGGCTTTTCTTTACTCGACTATTTGCCCGATGCCGATTTTAGCGGTGCCGTTAGGTTCGGTAGGCCTATTGTTGAATCGGTTTTAGCCAAAGGCCTCAAAACAGGCGTATGCCTTAACGTAAATTTTCCGGCAATACCGCTTGAAGAGATAAGAGGTGTTAGGGTATGCAGACAAAACCTAGGTACTTGGCGCGAGGAGTTTGATAAAAGAACTGACCCTAGGGGTGTTGACTATTTTTGGCTAACGGGATACTATCAAAATGATGAACCTGAAGCTACCGATACCGATGAGTATGCACTGGCAAATGGGTATGTTTCGGTTGTTCCGGTTAGGGTCGATTTAACCGATAGAGACGAAGTTATTACTTTATCTAAAATGCTCGATACAAGCATTAAAAGTGAAGTTTTAACAACCGAAAGGGAGATTAAATAAACGGGAAAATACTTAAAACCGTACACTGGTTAATTTGTACGCTTTTTTTATAAATACGCATTGGATATTAGTTTATGGCCTAAACCAGTAATATGTTAGGAAGGGTTTAGGCATATTTTTTATTGTAGAATTAAATAATTGGCTCATATTTTGAACGTATAGCCTTTCATAGTATGGTGTAATTATCATTATTAACGATGAAATATTCTGATAATAGTCTAGAAAAATGCACCAAAAACTATCTAATGGATATTCTTATTGAAAACAGATAAATAGATATATGAAAAGTAAACTCGATAGTACGGTGCTTGGTCTTATAGTTGGCGCTATTGTTCCAATTATAACATATTTGCTTATACTAAAATTTGTGTACCCATTTGAATTTGCCGACAGGTCGTTGCATAACATTTGGCTACATTTAATGGCACCTAGAATGATTAGCATAGCAGCGATACCTAACCTAGGCTTCTTTTTCTTATTTATTTATACCAATAAGTTAAAATCGGCCAGAGGGGTGCTAACCGCAACCATTGTTTACGCAGTTGCAGTTTTAGTTATGAAGTTAATTTGGTAGTTTTTTAAATATGAAGTATTACTTAATAGTTGGCGAAGCGTCGGGCGATTTGCATGCGTCGAACCTAATGCAAGGCATAAAGAACACCGACCCCCAAGCAGATTTTCGGTTTTTTGGTGGCGACCTGATGGCACAAAAGGGCGGTAAGCTGGTAAAGCACTACCGTAGCATGTCGTTTATGGGGTTTTGGGAGGTTCTGGTTAACCTTAGGCAGGTTGCAAAAAACCTTAAGTTTTGTAAAAAAGATATTGCTCAGTTTAATCCCGATGCAGTAATTCTGGTTGATTACCCTGGCTTTAACCTTCGCATAGCTAAGTTTGCTAAGCAGCTTGGCTATAAAGTTTTTTACTACATTTCGCCTAAGGTTTGGGCCTGGAAATCTTCGCGGGTAAAAGCATTAAAAAAATATGTTGATAAGCTACTAATCATTTTTCCCTTTGAAATAGAGTACTTTAAGCAGCGAGGGGTTGATGCTGTTTACTGTGGTAACCCGCTAATTGATACGTTGGAAAGTGCAAAGAATCCTGAGTTTAGAAAGCAGAACTCGCTGAGCGAAAAGCCAATAATTGCCGTGTTGGCTGGCAGTAGAGCACAAGAAATAAAGCATAACCTTTCAATTATGCTTAGTATGGCTAGTAAACTAAGCGATTATCAACTGGTTATTGCTGGTGCCCCCTCGCTCGAAATGGACATTTACCAACCCTATATTTTGGGCACTGATGTTAAAATTATTTTTGGCCAAACACAGGAACTCCTTAAACATTCTGTTGCGGCAATGGTAACATCCGGAACGGCCACATTAGAGGCTGCCCTGCTCGATGTGCCAGAGGTTGTGTGCTACAAGGGCAGCTTGGTCTCAATACTTATTGCGGCGCTTGTGGTAAAGGTTAAATATATTTCATTGGTGAACCTAATTATGGGTAGAGAGGTTGTTAAAGAGTTAATACAGTTTAAACTAAACACTGCCAATTTAAGCCATGAACTCTCTAATATATTACCAGGCTCCCTGGGACGGGATGAAATGCTTAAATCTTTTGCAGAGTTAAAAGAAAAGTTGGGAAAACCAGGCGCATCGCAGCGGTTTGCCGATGTGATTGTTAATACGTTAAAACAGTCAAATACTTAATACACATATATGAAGCGATTTTTTCTGATTGTTGTTCTTTTTTGCTGCGTAAAAGTTGCCGATGCTCAGAAAATCAGCATTAGCTTGCACAACGAGTTGAATTTACAAACCATACTAATTACCCCAGTTAGTGGTCGTTACCTAATAATTACCGAGGATGGTAACTTTTCACTCAGTCCTAACCAAATTATTTACATATCTAGGGTTGGCGATTCCGTTAGGGTTCGTGATATGACCTCACATTATGGTACTTGGAAAAGGGTGTCGATTGTTGGTCAAACCGATAATGATGTAATTCGTATTAATTCGATAACGCCTTCGATTCCAGCGCGAATTTACGACGATAACCTTGGTTTTTATGTAGATTTTAATAGGCTTATGGCCATTAATATTGTTGACGTAGATAAGTATATTGCAGGCGTAGTAGATGCCGAATCGGGGCCAAGCGCTCACATCGAGTTTTATAAAGCGCAAGCTTTATTGGCTCGTACCTATGCGCTGGGGCATATCAACAAGCATATCGACGAGGGTTTTAACCTTTGCGATCAGGTGCATTGCCAGGTATACAAAGGAAGGTCAGTCCGAAATCCCGACATCCTAAAAGCAACGAAGGAAACAACCGATCAGGTTATTGTTGACGCCAATGGCGATTTAATTTCGGGTGCTTTTCATGCAAATTGCGGAGGGCAAACTGCAAACTCTGGCGACGTGTGGGTAACACCGCAGCCTTACTTGGTTTCTATTACGGATCCCTACTGTAAAAATCGACCAAACTCAAGCTGGGAGATTAGAGTGCCCATTGAGAAATGGCGTGAGTTCCTAGTTGGAAAGGGTGTAGCCGCCGAAACAATAAGTCCAGATAGTTTTGTGTTCACTTCAAAGGAAAGAGTAAACTATTACGAGGTGGCTGGGGCAAAAATTCCGGTTACCGATATCCGTACGTATTTTAACTTGCGTTCTAGCTTTTTTTCTGTCGATATTGTGAGCAACACAGTTAGGCTCAAGGGTAGGGGGTATGGCCACGGTGTTGGGCTTTGCCAGGATGGGGGTATGCAGATGGCCCGAAAAGGGAAAACTTACTCTGATATTATTATGTTCTATTTTCAGGGAGTGTCTATTACTCATTATACCAAGGTGAATGGCTATGATGATGAAGCTAACATTGTTGATTGGGCAGAGTAACACTTTAAACATTTTGAAGAGTTGCTTGTCTTACTGCATAGCCGCAAATAGTGTGCGGATATCTATAACTAAATACTTAATGAATTAATGTTTATAATTGATAAACCCTACGTGTCGAAGCTGTTTAAAGACACCATTATTAAGAACAGGTATAAACTTCTGAAAAATGAATTTGCTGTAAGTTCAGGTCACTACGACAGTGAGTTACTGTATAACGATGAGCAAATGATTGAGGCTTATAGGTCTAGCAATCTCCTTTACCTAAACTCCGAAAATAGTATTGAGTGGATTGTTAACAACCTGTCGTTTTCTGAATTGCCCCAGCATATTAATGTTTTTAAAAACAAGGCTCTGTTTAGAGATAAGGTACGTGAAATGTTCCCTAACTTTTACTACAAACAGCTAGATATTAATGAGCTAAGGAGTTTTAAGGTTGAAGATGTTAAGAAACCCTTTATTATTAAACCTGCAGTAGGCTTTTTAAGCCTAGGGGTTTACACGGTTAACACCAATGCCGATTGGGCAAAAACCGTTGAAGCCATTGAAAAGGAAATGGCCGACGTAAAAAGTATGTTCCCCAAAGAGGTGCTTGATACCAGCAAGTTTATTGTTGAAGAATACATTGATGGCACCGAGTATGCTTTCGATGCCTATTACGATAATGATGGAAAGCCTGTTATTGTTAATATTTTGAAACATATTTTTTCTTCTTCCGAAGATGTGAGCGATAGGCTTTACCTTACATCAAAAAGCATTATTAATGAGTTTAAATCTCGATTTCAGTTATTTCTCGAAGAAGTTGGTAGCATACTTAAAATTAAGAATATCCCAATTCACGTTGAGGTTAGGATAAACGGTGACCAAATTATACCCATAGAGGTAAACCCCATGCGATTTGCCGGCCTTTGCACCACCGATATTGCATACTTTGCCTACGGCATAAATCCGTATGAGTATTTTATGAAGAGAAAAACACCCGATTGGGATAGTATTTTAAAGGGTAAGGATGGAAAGGTTTACAGTGTTACAATTTTAGATAAGCCCAAAGATATTAATGCAAGTGACATTAAAGAATTCGATTTCGGTGGGGTGTTAAAATGCTTCGAAAAACCGCTTGAGGTTAGGGAAATGGATATTAATAAGTACCCCATTTTTGGGTATATTTTTGCCGAAACGCGCGAAGAGAATTTTGTTGAGTTAGACAATATACTAAAAAACGACCTGAGGGAGTTTATAAAGCTTTAGCTCAGATGTTTGAGGCTTGATTGTCATAATTAAAAAAGGTATCCTACTGAGGATACCTTTTTTAATGGGTTTAATTGACAGGAATTTTGTATCGTTTGTGTACTCATCCTTAGCGAAGACTTCCTTTGTCATCCTTAGCGAAGTCGAAGGGTGACATTACCCCAAGTCCTTAACTTTCTTCAATTTAAGCATTTTTAATATCCATTTAGATATCGGTTTATCATCGGGATATTTAGAAAGGTTTAACGCTAAACCGTACTTTTTAGCAATGGGTACTTTATGGGTTTCAACAAACTCTATTAAAGTGCCATCGGGGTCTTCAATGTATGAGAACTGACCTGCAGCCTCGCCCATATCAAAGGTTCCCCCTTGCTCGTTCTTTGCGTTTGAGTCAACGGTAAATGGAAACCCTTTGGATTCACATTCCGATTTGAGTCCTTTCATATCTCGAATATCGAAGCAAAGGTGTATAAAACCCAGATCGCCCCAAAAACGATTTTCGAATAGTTTTACGGGTGTGCGGTCGAGCGATTGCACTAGTTCTATTTGAGCACT
Source organism: Bacteroidales bacterium (assembly GCA_041656735.1). Classification (GTDB taxonomy): domain Bacteria; phylum Bacteroidota; class Bacteroidia; order Bacteroidales; family Tenuifilaceae; genus Perlabentimonas. Next base: position 66,953 of record JBBACY010000013.1, read on the forward strand.
ACCAAGTAGCTGACTAAAAGCTCCCTTGCGGGGTTGGCTGTGGGTTAGTATTACCCTGCGAAATTTCCCATTACCACCATTTAGGTCGCTTAGGTCGCTAAAAGTGCCTGTTTCGTCGGTTAGCACCTTGTCAAATTCCAGAATATCAGCATAAACGGCCAAGGCCTTATCAATGTCGCTTACGCCAATAATTGCACCGTATGTAGCCCCAGTGGGTTTCGATGGTTTTCTTTTAAACCAGCCATCCTTGGTTTCAACAACATTAAACGTATTTCCAAAAGGGTCTTCAACAAAAAAGTGTTTATGACCGGCAGGACTAGTTTGTATGCTGGTAACTTTTTTGTTTTCAATACTTTCAATATGATTGTGCGCCTTAGTAATATCAAAGCATCTAATTTTTGCCGAAAAAATTCCTAAATCGCCAAGTTGCGGGCTTTGCAACGAAGGTTGGGGTTTCCGTTCTGAGTATTGCCAAATTTCAAAACCTCCACCTCCGTCAAGGTTCATAGCAAGCGCTGCGTGGCGTTTTTGGGGTTTGTTGCCAGTGTATGGAAGCATCAGTTCTGCAACGGTTTTGTCTTCAAATATTCTAACATCAACGCCAAATGCTTTTATATACCATTCCCACGCTTCGTAAATTTTCTCAACGCCTATTCCTATTTGCTGTATTCCACATATAATTTTTCCCATAATAAATTTGTTAAAAAGGTTAGTTGTTATAAATGTAAGTTCCTAAGTTAGAGTCAGCAAGAAAACTCCAGATTTTTATGCCTTTGATAATAAAACGCCAAAGACAAGGCTTTCGAAGTTTTTGAAACCAAGGAGTTTACATCCTAACAAAAAAGTATTAATTAGGTTTTATTTTGTTTACCATCTTAAAAAAAAGCCAGGGGCAAAGTCTTTTTATGTGAACCATTAGCAGCTCCTTTGAGCCAATCAGTTTTTCAGGTTTTCGTTTTTCAATGGCCTTAATGTATTGCTTTGCGCATTTTTCTGCTGGTATGCCATTGGCCTGCCCCGCATCCATCTGGCCATGAGCGCTGCCATCGCTTTTAACGGCGCTAAAAGATATATTCGTATTAATACGCCCGGGGTAGGCAATGGTAACGCTAATTCCAAAGGGTTGTAACTCAATTCGGAGGGTTTCAAAATAACCCTGAATGGCATGCTTGGCGGCTGCGTAGGCCGAGCGGTATGGGAAACCGAATTTTCCCGATATGCTGCTGGTGGCAGCAATGTAGCCGCTCTTTTGCGCAATCATTCCCGGAATAACCGCTTTGGTAAGAATTACGTACGAGAAAAAATCTATCTCAAGTATTTTGCGATCAATTTCCAGCGGGGTTTCGTGTGCCAATGCTCGCTGGCTAATTCCGCCATTGTTAATAAGAAGGAAGATATTGCCATACCGAGTAATGGTTTCGTTGGCGGTTTTCTCTACCTCGTTGGGGTTCGACAGGTCGAAAGGAACCACCTCGCAAAAAGGGGTTAGCTCAAGGCAGTTTTTCTTAACCCGATTAAGTTCATCCTCATTTCTTGCTGAAATGATAAGGCGTCCGCCTTGCTTGGCTAATTCGTAGGCTAAAGCCTCGCCAATGCCCGATGATGCTCCAGTTATCCAGCAAAGTTTATCTTTGAAAATCATAGTAAGTAACTAACAAGTAATGATGTTAAGGAATACCCTCAACCCCTGCAAATATGCAAAATTTTTACTATAATATTGGTATGCTCAACTTAGTTGCGTAATGCATATTTGCTGGTTGTGCATTTTTGTATATCGTTAGCGCTAAAAATGTTTAGTAAGGTAAGTGCTTGCCCGTTCTCTCGTTTTTTAATGCAGCAGCAATTGCCTACCAGTAAATATTTGTTTTAGCAAAAGCTAGGATGTACACATAGCAATATTTATTATTTGTATATTTATCGCCTTTAGCGGGTGCCGTTAATAGCTATTGTTTGGTTGCAAAGTTGTTGAAAATGAATAATAATAATTACCGAATACTTTTGGTTGATGATGAGCCCGATATACTAGAGTTTGTTGGGTATAACCTACGCAGAGAGGATTTTCAGGTATTCGTGGCGAGCAATGGTAAGGATGCTATTAGGATAGCCGAGGAGGTTAGTCCGCACCTAATTTTACTCGATGTTATGATGCCCGAGATGGATGGTATGGAGACCTGCAAAGAGATTAGAAAGCATAAAACACTTAGCAATACTTTGGTTGCATTTCTTACGGCTAGGGGCGAGGATTACTCGCAAATTGCTGGTTTTGATGCGGGAGGCGACGACTATATTACTAAGCCTATAAAACCTAGGCTTCTGCTTAGTAGGGTAAAGGCTCTTTTGAAAAGGTCTAATACAGTAATTGGCGAGCAGAATACAGGAGAACTTGCGAGTACAGGACTAACTATTGATAAGGAGAGGTACATAATTACTATGAATGGGGTTGAGATTAATTTGCCCAAAAAGGAGTTTGACCTCCTCGAATTGCTCTGTAGCCGACCCAAAAAAGTGTTTACACGTAACGAAATATTCGCTTCGGTTTGGGGCAATAACATTATTGTTGGCGACCGAACAATAGACGTTCATATCAGAAAACTGAGAGAGAAAATCGGCGGAGATTTTATTAAAACGGTTAAGGGAGTTGGCTATAAATTTATGGATTAGCATTAGATTTTTTAACCCAAAGATTAGTGTTATTCGCCATTTTATTGTCTAATTATTTTATTTATTCTTCAAATGTTATACATTTTATTTAAACTGAAATGGAACTATTTAAGTGGAATTCAGCCTATAGCGTAAATGTTGTTAGTATCGATAAGGATCACCAAGTTATATTTGGATTACTAAATGAGTTGTATAATGCCGTAGCTGCTGGTAAGGGCGGGACGGCTGTGCACGATGTGGTTAAATCCCTAGTCAAATATGCCCAGAGACATTTTAGGCGAGAAGAACTTTTGATGGAACAAGCCGGATACCCCTATCTCAAAAATCATATTGCCCTACACGAGTATTTTGAACAATCGGTTTTTAAGTATGCCAAGCAGCTTACGGAAAATTCCGAGGGGATAACCATTGAGGTTTTATCGTTTATGCGCGATTGGCTAATTCAGCATATTCAAGGGGTTGATATGGATTTTGTGCCTTACCTAAAGAGCAAGAATATTGACTAGATAGAATTTGTGCCACTGATGCTGGCATTTGTTTTTGTTTGTTTTTGTTTTCTGTACTTGCGCTTAACCCCTTAGTTGTAGCCTGTGCTTTTTGTTTTTTAATGTCAGTAAATCAAATTAATTTCGGGAAGTTCTTGTCCTATCTGATGAATTCCATACAAAATTTCCTCTGTCTGTGCTTCTGATGGTTTTTTATGTCCTTGCACATATTGTGATAATAGTGTTGGATTCATTCCTATTTTGTATGCAAGGAATTTTGCGTTTAGTACTTTATAGTATTGAAAAAACTGTTTAAAATCAATTTCAAATTTCAGTTTTCTTGAGCAATTGAAATATTCTCTTCTTCAAAGTTTAAACTTGCAGCTTCTAGCGCATTATTCATTAATTCAGTAATTGTTTTTCCTGTAGTGTAAATAGGATATTCGTCAGAGAATGCAGAAAAACCTGTATCAGTTTTTTTTCACTATCATCTTTATTCTTTTTCTTAACGTTCCCCATACACTACAACACGTTAAGAGGTATTATTTTGCTTTTTTTACCGCATCGGTAAACCCCGATTCATTGTTTGATTTTACCACTCGAAACTGGTTTTTTAACTCCACAGGGGCGTTAGCTACCACAAAGCTACGTTCAAAATGGGTAAGCATATCCAAATCATTAAAATCATTGCCAATTGCAATAATCTCGTGCTCTTCAATATTAAGCTTATCGTAAATTAGTTTTGCGCCGTTAGCCTTCGAAACATCTTTTCTGAAAATCTCCATCCAAATGGAGTGCCCGTCGAGCGGAGATGTTGCTCTAATAACTTTCAAATCAGGGAACCTGTTTTTCAGTGTTTCAAACCATTTAACATCATAGGGTAGTATAACAACCAGCTGCGACGCATTGGTTTCAAATATAAAACCCGGTACGTAGGGGTTGCAATGCTTGTTGTACAGCTGCATTCTTTTCGAAAAATCGGAGTTATTGCTGTTACTCTGGTGGTACAAAAACCGATGGTTATTGGGTATGGGTTCGTGAACCATAAAGTCAACATTGTGAATTAGAAGCTCCCTAACAATTTCTTGCACCTCAATGGCAGGTATTTCGGAAGTGAAAAGCATTTCGCCTGTCTGCCACTTTATTACCCCAGCCCCAGAAGAGAATACGAGGTAATCAATGGGGAAGTTACTTGGTATAACCTTGTTAAAAGAATATGGCGAACGCCCTGTTGCAACCATCCTTATAATGCCTTCTTCTCCAAGTTTAACAAGCGTTTCATAATCCTGCGTACTAACATATCCCTCCGAGTTTAGCAGAGTGCCATCGAGGTCGGTTATAACCATTTTTGTTAAATACTTATTCATTAGCAGGGTGGGGCGTTCGTTATAATTTACGGGTAATTTTATAAAAGAAACAATCAGAATGTTAAACTTTATTGAGAGTTTTACGTTATAAATTATAGGACAAATACTTTACATTGGCTTGCTCAGTATTACCCACAAAAATATGAAATGTTTTAGCTTACTCAAAGCATTTGTTTTGAGATGTATTTTTCTTTGTCCTTTGCCGAGGGGGTATCTACACTAGTTTTTAGGTTAACTTGAGCTAATAGTATGGTAATACTCCTCGAAAAATTTTTTAAATTGAATTCATTTTATTATTTTTATAGCACATTAATTCAACCATAAAACAGTTAAACTATGTCGAAAACAATCACATTTAACGAGCTTAGGAAGATAAAAGATCAACTTCCTGATGGAGCCACGCAAATAATTGCAGATAAGTTGAATTTGAACGCCGAGACCGTTCGAAATTATTTTGGAGGTACTAACTGGGAAAATGGAGAATCTGTAGGGTTTCATTACGAGCAAGGTCCCGATGGAGGAATTGTAACACTTGACGACACTACCATATTAGATGTAGCAAAAGAAATTCTTGCGAAAGAGGCTAAAAGTATGGCTTAGTAGAAAAAATACATACATGAAGTAACAAAGGCAGGAATTAATTTTCTGCCTTTGTTGTTTTTACCACCTAACCCAATTGCCAAATAAATGGATGATTTTGTTACTGCAATTTCAAAAGCTGAACAGCGTTGGCATAAGCCAATAGTTAATCATTTGCAAAGTGTATACGGTAGTGTTCATTTGCCCTCGCACGATCCTAGCCATCACCTTAGGGTTTGGATCTATTGTAAGGAGTTGATTTACCAGCTTGTGACACACGGTATAACGTTAACCTTTACTGCTGAGCAGGCACTCATTGCAAGCTTGTTTCACGATGTAGGTTTAACGGTTGATACTAGCGAGTTTCATGGTTATCAAAGCAGACTTCTTTGCGAACAGTTTTTTAGCAACAATCCTCACCTTGCGGTTGAGGGGCTTCATGAAATACTAGACGCTATTGAACATCACGATGATAAGCGTTTTAAGAATACAGGTTTAAGGCCAAATCCAATTAACTTGGTTACGCTTATTTCAACTGCCGACGACCTGGATGCCTTTGGCCTGGTTGGTGTTTTTAGATACCTCGAAATTTATGCGCTTAGAGGTATAACCATTGAAGATATTCCCCAAAGAGTTTTAGTGAACCTTGGCAATCGGTTTGCAAATTTTGAGCAAAATTTTGGACATATACCAGATTTATTAAGTAACCACAGCGCTAGGTACGAGGTAGTTAAATGTTTTTTTGAACAAATGCGTAACGATTTTATTACGGGTATATCCAATGTTTCCGATAGTATAAATATTGCCAATACAATAATAGGTACTTTGGTTGAAAGCAAGCAGGATATAAAAACCGCAATAGCACTTGGATTAGTTACAAATCCAAACCCTAAGCGTGTTAGTTTTTATGTTGGGTTAATTGATGAGCTGGGATTATAGAATTCCTCTTGAATTTTGTTTATAATGAATTTGATTGTAATACTTTTTTCTCCAATGCAACCTTTTACCTAATTTTGAGTCGTACTTAAAATCCAATTTTACGAATATGAACAAATTTTTTCGCTATTTCTTCATTGCAACCTTCAGTATACTCATACTCTTTTTTAGTGCAAAGCATATATATAAAAGGAATGTTCGAAGTAACGTTCAGGTTGAGTTACGTTATAACCAGAATTCTAGCCTTACATACGACGAGGCAATTGCAGCTTACCGAAATCTTGATTTTGAATATAGGGAGGCTAAACTAATACCCTATGGTACAACCGATTTTGGGAAGCCTCTTCATCTTTTCGTAATTTCTCGCACTAAAATTTTCGACCCAGTAATACTCCACGAAAAGGGCTTTAGGGTTGTTATGGTTAATAATGGTATTCACCCGGGCGAGCCTTGTGGGATTGATGCCAGCGTTAAACTTGCTACCGATATACTATCGAAAAAGGATAGCTTATGGACTTATATGGATAGCACTGTGTTGTGTATTGTGCCTGTATATAATATAGGTGGAGCCCACAACCGTTCTCCTTACAATAGGGCAAACCAAAATGGACCCGAAATGCAGGGCTTTAGGGCAAATGCTCGAAACTTAGACCTAAACAGAGATTATGCTCCTATGGATAGCCGGAATGCCCAAACATTTGCGCGAATTTTTCATAGTTGGAAACCAAATTTGCTAATTGATACACACGCCACCAATGGTGCCGATTATCAGTATATTATGACTCTGGTTGCCACGCATCCACAGGAACTCCCCCCTATGCTGGGTGCATACTATGGTGATGTATTTGAGCCATATTTATACAGTCAAATGGAAAAGAGAGGATACCCTATGATACCCTACGTTTCGCCCATGGGGCAAACTCCAGATAGCGGAATACAGCAATTCCTAAACCCTCCGCGTTATACTTCTGGATACGGCCGAATGTTTAATACCATATCATTTATGACCGAGTCGCATATGTTTAAAGATTTTGCCGATAGGGTATTGGCTACTTACCAGTTTATTGAAGCTTCGCTGCGATTTACTAGTGAAAATGGGAGTAAACTTGCGGCTTTGCTCAACGAGGCTAATCTTTACGTTTCCAATCAAAAAGAGTTTGTGCTTGCATGGGAGATTGATTCAACCCGTAGCGAGACCATCTCATTTATGGGCTATGAGGCTGAGTATGTTGATAGTGAAATTACCGGAAGCAAAAGACTTCGGTACAACAGAGATAAGCCTTACACAAAAGACATACCTTTTTTAAGGCATTTTATACCCAGCTTAACCATTGCGACACCCGATTTCTATTATATTCCACAGGCTTGGCGAGAGGTGATAGACAGGCTCACACTTAATAAGGTTCAACTTTACCAGTTCGAGAAGGATACTATTCTTCAGGTTGAAGCCTACTATATTCAGGATTACGAAACTTATAGTCGCCCGCAAAATGGACACTATTTGCACTATAATGTTGAGTTGCGAACCGAATTACAGGAGGTGCAGTTTTATTCTGGCGACTACATTGTACCTGTAAACCAACCCGCTAATCAGTTTTTAGTTGAAATGCTCGAACCTCAATCGTCTGATTCGTACTTCGTTTGGAACTTTTTCGACCCAATTCTTCAGCGTAAGGAGTACTTTTCACCATATATTTTTGAAGATTTTGCGCTCGAAATGCTGAAATCTAATCCAGAGTTGAAAGAGGAGTTTGAGCAGAAGCGCCGAGAGGATAAAAAGTTCGCATCCAACTCGTATGCCCAGCTAAGCTTCCTTTACCAACGCTCTCCTTTCTTTGAGAAAGGGTTTATGCGATATCCTGTTTTCCGATCGGTGAGCCGCAGCAATTAGATCGCCAAATTATTTAAATCGTTTTTTCTATGGTTTCTCAAAATGTTGATATTGTGGTGGTGGGGGCAGGGCCTGCGGGTATACTAGCGGCCGGAAAGGCCGCTGCCGATGGGGCCAAGGTTTTGCTCCTCGAAAAGATGGAGAAGCCGGCTCGTAAACTTCGTATTACGGGCAAAGGACGATGTAATATAACCAATGCCAAGCCCTACCTTGAGTTTTTGGACGATATTTACCCCGAACCCCGTTTTGTTCGCGATGCGTTTAACTCATTTTTTAATAATGATATTGTTGAGCTACTTAGCAGTGTGGGGGTTGAAACGGTTCAGGAGCGAGGTATGCGTATTTTTCCTGCAAGTGGTAAGGCCTGGGACGTGGCCGAAGGGTTAGTGAAATGGGCAAAGGCGCAAGGCGTTACAATTGTTAACAAAGCTTGTGTTACCAGTATTTCCGTGAGTAATGCACGGATTGCTTCCATAGATTACACTGACAATAGTAAGGGTGCAATTCAGTTGAAATGTGGTGCGGCTATCTTAGCAACAGGTGGTAAGTCCTACCCTGCAACTGGTTCTACTGGCGACGGTTATAGATTGGCTCAGGATTGTGGTCATACCATAACGCCTTTATTGCCTAGCCTTGTGGGGGTTGAAACTACCCCAGTGTTTAGTTTTAAAAGTGGGCTTAGCCTTAAAAATGTTAACCTAACTTTACTTATTGAGGGCAAGCAAAGTGATGAAGAGTTTGGTGAACTTGAACTAACAGACTATGGACTAAATGGGCCGATAATGTTGAGGCTTAGTCGTAAGGTTATTTTTGCTTTGGCTAAAGGCAGTAAGGTTGAACTTGTTTTAGATTTAAAGCCTGCATTAACTAACGAAAAACTTAAGAACCGTATCCAGCGCGAAATAGATGAAAACTCCCGCATTGCGGTTATCGACCTTGCCCGTAAACTCCTACCTAAAGATTTAGCCACTGTTATGGTTGACCAGCTTGGGATTGCAGCCCAAAAGGTGGTGGCTCGCCTATCTGCTTCCGAATGTGATAGTATTGTTCAATGGTTAAAAGAACAGCATTTTGTAGTTACGGGGCAACGCCTATGGAACGAGGCTATTGTAACTGCAGGAGGTGTTTCACTAAAGGAGGTAAACCCAAAATCAATGGAATCGAAATTAGTTGGCGGTTTATTTTTCGCTGGAGAGTTGCTAGACCTCGATGCTTCAACAGGCGGTTATAATTTGCAAATAGCTTACTCAACAGGTTGGTTAGCAGGCAAAAACGCCGCAGAGTCTTTACGCTAACTCTATCGTACAAAAAAGTCGAGCAAAAGTTCGTTATTCAAATAGCCCTTAAGCCTGTCGCCAATAGCTACGGGTTTTGTGGCAACGGGAGTACCTGTGTATATTAAATCGCCTATTTTTAGCGTGGTGTATTTCGATAGGTATGCAATAAGTTTATCAAAACTATACACCATTTCATTGGTGTTCCCTTTCTGAATTATCTCACCATTCTGTTCTAGCCAAAAATTGATGCCATTGGGGTTGTTCGGTATTTTTACAAACTGGCTAATAGGGGCAGCGCCATCAAATGCCTCCGATATTTCCCACGGTAAACCCTTTTGCTTGCATTGTTGCTGTATGTCCTGTGCGGAAAAGTTTATACCTAAGCCAATTTCGTTGTAGTATCTGTGAGCAAATCGTTCGGCTATGTTTCTTCCCAGCCTACAAATTTTTATTACCACCTCTAGTTCGCAATGAATATCGGTTGAAAAGCTAGGGTAAAAAAAAGGCTGGTTGTTTCTAAGCAAGCAGGTGTCGGGCTTAAAAAAAAATATGGGGCAATCCGTCATCTTGACCTCAGGTACAGTGGTTAGCCCTGGGTAGTTTTTGTTAATGCAAATAATTTTCATCTATCTATTTAACTGTTTTTGAACTTACAGAACAT
>JBBACY010000014.1:0-75278 GCA_041656735.1 Bacteroidales bacterium
CCTACGGCTTCCTTCAGATTCCACCTCACGATGGACACCCTTGCCTTCAGCTAATGGTTAGTGATTACAAACCCCCATAGTGGACTTTCACCACCTAGATAATTGCCATGCACGGCACACAACAAAAGAAACCGGGCCTCCTCAGACCCGGTTTCACACCCTAAAAAATTAACCTAAAAGCAACTAACCTGAAACCAACTAAAACCCTTTAAATGAAAATCAGGTTGTGTTACACTATGAAAACGCAAAAAGACTCTTTTTGTTTCAATTAGCTCAAAAAAAAGTGGTGATTTGGATCACCGGCCGTAAGGCATCTTGCTCTTGTCTCTAATTGATGATGCAAAGTTAATACCTATTTAGATATTAACATACTATACCAAAAAAAAGATTGATGATTTAAAACAACCTTAGCATAACAACCTAGAGATAGTATAAAGAAAAAGGCCAACTCTGCTTAATGCAAAGTTGGCCTTTAATATTCTAATACGCTTAAAATAAAGCGCTACTGAGATACAATACAAACCGTTCTGAAACTAACGCTTAAAATCTTTTCAGATTTTATTAGACACAATTGAAAATAGGAACAAAAAATAAAGACTAGTAGTCAGATCTACGATCTGATCCTCTTCCGCCTCCACGACTAGAGCCACCACCTTTATTGTAGCCACCGCCACCGCCGCCTCTTTGGTTTCCACCTCTGAAGCCACCTTCACTTCTTTCTTTCTTTTCTTCAGCTTGGTTTACTACGATTGTACGACCGTCAACCTCAGCACCATCGAGTTCTTCAATAGCTTTACGGGCTTGTTCGTCATCGGGCATTTCAATAAACCCAAAACCTTTACTTCTTCCAGAGAACTTATCGGTGATAATTCTAGCAGCCGATACTTCGCCGTACTCTTCAAAAAACTCCTTTAGCTCAGACTCTTGCAGTCTAAAAGGAAGACTTCCACAAAAAATGTTCATGCTTAAAAATTAGATTGTCAATAAATTGATTAATACAAGGGCAAATGTACGCTTTATTTTAATACCAATACATAATTACAATTATATTTTGATGAATAGACAATTTTTACAGTTGCATTGTTTAAAAAAAGGGGTAAATATTACAAAAAAAGGGTCGAAAAAATTATTAACCGCAAACTACTGATTTAGTAGGTGTACAAATTGTGTTGCGCTTGAAATTTTATTTATCTCTTTTGGCAACATTTGAGGCTGCTCCTGAATCTGTCTACCTGTTGCAAACATCTTTACCTGAGGCAATGCTTTTAGTGCGCTTTCGAAATGATTTTCTATGGTATTTTCGGGCATTGAAACGGTAATGGAGGTGAATAGTAAATTAATATTGCTTTTCTGTGCAACGGCAAGCATATCGATTAACGGAACACTTTGGCCTAAATAGATTGTACCATACCCCTCACGTAGAGCTATGTAATTAAAGTAAAGCAGTCCTATTTCATGCAGTTCTCCTTCCGGTAAATAAAAAATAATTTTGTTCTGGGAGGTTGGAACAGGTTTTAGGTCTGCTGTTTCGTTAATAATTATATCGCGAAGTAAATTTGATGCAAAATGCTCTTGAGCCGGACTAACCCCACCTGCTTGCCATAGCAGGCCCATTCTCGTCTGAAGCGGAACAACCATATTCTCGAAGAACCATTCGAAACTGTGCTCACGAATAAACCACGTTACCTTACTCAGAAAAGCCTCTTTATCCATATTAATTACAGCAAACAGTATGCTCTCCAGAACGGGTGGTGGCCCTCCATGCACATTCTCATTTAGAATTATTGAAACCTTTTCCTCGTGAGACATACCCGCAATGCGACTAATTTTATATCCAATGCTCGACAGCACCTTCACGTTTAAGGCTAGTTTCAAATCATCTTCGGAATATCTTCGGATATTGGTATCGGTTCGGTTAGGTGAAAATAGGTTATACCTTTTCTCCCACACCCTAATAGTATGTGGTTTTATGCCAGCTAGAACCGAAAGTTGCTTTATACTATACATTTTCGCCTTGTTTGTTTACAGATAACAAAACAATAGCTGCACAATTAAGTTCAAAATCAGGAAGGTAAAAATGGTTCTTACACTCTACGGATGAGCATTAAGCCATCTCGCAAAGGGAGTAAAACCTGCTCAAGTGAGCTATTCTGCGCCACCATACTATTAAAATCAACCACCCCTTTTGTATAACTATCATCGGGCTCGGGCAAAAGCACTTTCCCCCCCCAAAGTACATTATCGGCAATTATATACCCGTTTTTGGTGAGTTTAGGCAAAACAAGATCTAAGTATTTAGGGTATTGTCGTTTATCCCCATCAATAAGAACAAGGTCGAACTCAAAATCAAGTTTAGGAATAATATCAAGTGCGCTGCCTATGTGTAAGGTAATCTGGTTTTCAAGGCCAGATTTCTGAAAAAAATCTTGAGCCGTATCGCAAGTCTCGTCGTTTATTTCAATTGTGTGTAAATGCCCGCCTGGAGCCAGCCCCCTTGCGAGGCAGATTGCCGAGTAACCTGTATATGTGCCTATCTCGAGTATACGTGCTGGGCGCACCATTCGGCTAATCATTTCGAGGAATTTACCTTGAATAGGACCACTTAGCATTCGAGCCTGAAGGTTTGACAGATGGGTATGCCTATTTAACTCGTAAAGAACACTGTCTTCGGGCGAGGTATGTTGAAGTATATACTCCTCCATATCGTTAGAAAGATTCAATCCGGATTCCATCTACGTGTAAATTAGAGTTGATAGTTTTTCTGATAAAAAATTCTCATTGGCTACCCGGAGTAACTCGTCGGCCGTTATATTTTCAATCTTAGCATTAACTTCATCAAATCCCTCAACGGCATTGTAAAACATATGACTTCGAGCCACATTTAGCATTAAAGCCTCGTTATTCTCAGATGCAATAGCCAGCTGACCTATAAGTTGTCTTTTAGCTTTAATCAACTGCTGAACCCCCATTTTTTTATTACGCAGCAGGCTAAGCTCTCCGTACAAAATATCCAACGATTTGGAGAAATTCACCTTATCACTTCCGAAGTAAACACTAAACACGCCCGTATCCGAATAAGGCATATACGAAGACTCTACGGTGTAGGCAAAGCCGTTTCGCTCTCGCATTGAGAGATTTAGTCTCGAATTCTGCCCAGGCCCGCCCAACACGTTATTTAACAAGAACATGGCTATCCTATTATCATCATGTAAATGGTAGGAACGGCACCCTACCATACAATGCTGTTGAAAAGTTTTTTTTCCGACCTCCTTATATAGTGGCAAAGTTGGCTCGATGGCTCGCCGATTAACTGTTCGATGATTAGTTGTAACGGTACCAAAATACCTGTCGGCCAGCTTAACAACCCTGTTAAACGGGATATTGCCAATGGAGCAAAATACCATTTGGTCGGTATTATATACTCTATTTATAAAATTGAAGATATCGTTACGCGTGAAACGTTTTAGAGTTTTTTTTGAACCCAAAATATTCCGCCCAAATGGATGATTTGGGTAAAGTAGCTCCTCGAAATCATCGAAAATTAGCTCTGAGGGCGAATCTTTGTATGAGTTTATCTCATCAATTACAACAATCTTCTCCTTAGCTAACTCCTTTTCGGGAAAGGAAGATTGAAAAGTTATATCGAACATAAGTTCAACAGCTCGGTGGTAATCCTCCTTTAAAAAAGTAGAGTGAATAACCGTTTCCTCCTTGGTGGTATATGCGTTTAATTCGCCGCCCACATCCTCTAAACGGCTCATAATGTGATAAGCTCGCCTCTTTTTTGTACCTTTAAACAGTACATGCTCAATAAAATGAGCTATGCCATGCTCTCCCTCCAGCTCATCGCGAGTTCCAGCATTAATCATTATACAGGCATACGCTACCGGCGAATTTGTTCGCCCGTGCACAACACGAATACCATTATTCAGGGTGTGGCTCTCAAAAATCATATTGAAAATTTAATCTGCAAACGTAGTGAATTACAACGATATGCCAAAGAGAATAATGTGCCAAAACGTAGAATACATTGAGAAAAACGAATAGAAGGGTTTTAGAAGCCAAATGGAGTGAAATAATAAAAAAACACACTGTAATGTCCTGATTACTTGGAATGATAATTAATTTTATAAATAAAAAAACACAAAACATTTGCAGATATTATGTTTTTATTTACCTTTGCCACCGCAAAACACTGGTGCCATAGCTCAGTTGGTAGAGCAACGGACTGAAAATCCGTGTGTCCCCGGTTCAATTCCAGGTGGCACCACAAAACCCCAAGCAAAACTGCTTGGGGTTTTGACATTTTATAGGGTTTTAAAAAGGGAATATGTTGCTTTGGGGGCTGTTGCCGTTACAATGAGAATTCGCCCTAAAAAAAGCCTGTGCTAAAAGCTGATTTCAAAGAGGAAGCAATTCAACCTAAATTAGTTTGCCTGAGTTATTATTCGATCTTTTCTCTAAAAAAACACTGCAATTTGCTATTGTCACACTTAATTTTTCAAGTTTAACAACTAACACAACTAAGTTAAAGGGAAGGAAACAGTTCTGAATTTAAACCATATTATTTTATGTTTCGCTTGTTTTTCAGTTAAAACCTTGAACTATTGACAATATTTCATACTTTTACAAACCTTGATATGCAATTAAATAACTTGAGAATTTTTAGCAGTATGAAAGCAATAAAAGTTACCCTCATAATTATATCAACCATAATATTAGCAACCTCGTGCACAATTCAAAGAACGGCAGTGGGGAACTATAACGAGGTTCAATGCGACAAAAAACTACTAACCAAGGAAAAAGAGGTCGCACTTTTCTGGGAACTTATACCTATACGCAAGGTTGACAAAAAAATCAAGGTGAAAAACTACGAAAAAGTAAGCAAGCGTGGCTTTTTTGACACCGTTGTATTTTACGGCACCGCCGGAATTATTTCATTTCACACGGTAAAAATATACGTTAAGGAGTGCCCTAACGAGTAGCGCATAAAGCATCCCACAATATAATTAATGCTGAGCCATACCAGTGCACTAATTAATAGTGCTGCTATTCGGTAGCATTCAGTTACACTTTCCTAAAAAGTTGCATCAAAAAATTAAGTGGTTTTTCAATTATGATTTGTGGACACTAAAAAAAACGAATACACCACACGAATCAACTCCTTGGCATAAAAAAAATTAAAATAAATGCCTTACCTTTGTGGTAATTTACAATGAAAATATGAGGGATAATACGATACTAGCCAAGCTAGAAGGGCTTAGGCAAAAATTTGAGGAAATAGGTCAGCAAATTACCGACCCTGCGGTTATGGCTAATATGAAAAGATACGTTAGCCTAAACAAGGAGTACAGGGACTTAGAGCCTATTGTTGAGGCTTACGACAAGTACAAAAACATTTTGGACAACATAGAATCTTCAAAATTAATGCTATCAACCGAAAAGGATGAGGAGATGCGAGAGATGGCAAAAATGGAGATTGACTCGTTGGAGGACGAAAGAGACACGATTGAAACCGAAATAAAACTCTTGCTTGTTCCAGCTGATCCGCAAGACAACAAGAACGCAGTTCTAGAAATTAGGGCCGGAACAGGCGGCGATGAGGCTAGCATATTTGCAGGAGATTTGTACCGTATGTACATCAAGTTTATTGAGTCTAGAGGTTGGAAATATAGCGTTTCGCATTTTTCAGAAGGCACTATTGGTGGGTATAAGGAAATTGTACTAAGTGTTACGGGCAATGGAGTTTACGGAGTTTTAAAGTACGAATCGGGTGTGCATCGCGTGCAGCGTGTACCGCAAACCGAGACTCAAGGTAGGGTTCATACATCGGCTGCAACTGTGGCAGTACTACCCGAAGCGGAAGAATTTGACGTAGACCTAAAGATGGAAGATATCCGCAAGGACACATACTGCTCCTCGGGACCAGGTGGACAAAGCGTAAACACAACCTACTCGGCAATTAGGCTAACTCACGTCCCCTCGGGAATTGTGGTTCAATGCCAGGATCAAAAATCGCAGCTCAAAAACTTCGACAAGGCTTTAGTAGAACTTCGTACAAGGCTTTACAACCTTGAATACCAAAAATATCTTGACGAAATTTCATCGAAACGAAAAACGATGGTTTCAACAGGCGACCGTTCGGCCAAAATTAGAACCTACAACTACTCGCAGGGCAGGGTAACCGATCACAGAATTAACCTTACGCTATATAACCTTTCGACAATTATGGATGGTGAAATAGACGAAATTATAGAAAAGTTACAAGTGGCCGAGAATGCCGAGCGTTTAAAATTAAGTGAAATATAATAGCTGTGCTTGTTATCATGTGACACCTAAATATTTTACTAAAAACAAAAAGTTTGCATTATGAATAGTATGGAACTCTTTGAGCAAATTCGCCTGAAAAAAAGTTTTCTTTGCGTTGGGCTCGATACCGATTTAAACAGAATCCCTGAATTTTTACTTTCAAGAGAGGATCCAATATTTGAGTTTAACAAAGCTATTATTGATGCAACATCCGATTTTGCCGTAGCGTACAAGCCAAACTTAGCATTTTACGAACTACACGGGGCTGCTGGCTGGAACAGTCTGCAAAAAACGATTAAGTACATTAGAACAAACCACCCAAACATATTCACCATTGCCGATGCCAAAAGAGGCGACATTGCAAACACATCGCGAATGTACGCACGCACCTTTTTTAACCATCTCGATTTTGATGCCATAACCCTATCGCCATACATGGGGCACGACACGGTTGAGCCTTTCCTAACCTTCGAGGGGAAATGGGTTATTGTTTTGGCACTAACATCAAACGGTAGTTTCGACGACTTTCAAATGGTTAAAAATGCCGAATCAGAAAAGTATCTTTATGAGGAAGTGCTAGGTAAAGCCATTCACTGGGGCGACGAAAACAATATGATGTTTGTAGTTGGCGCAACGCGTGCCGAAAAACTTGAAAGTGTTAGAAAAATCGTACCCGATCATTTCTTGCTAATACCTGGTGTAGGCGAACAAGGCGGAAGTTTAGCCGATGTAGCCAAATATGGTATGAACAAAAAATGCGGACTGCTCGTAAACTCGGCCAGAGGAATTTTGTACGGCGACCAATCGATGCACTTTGCCGATGCTGCAAAGGCTAAGGCCAAAACTATCCAGAGTGAAATGGAGACTCTTCTTAAAAATGCTGGATTGATATAGAATAGCATTCCTTCCAATATAAGAGGCTTTCCAAATATAGGGGAGCCTTTTTTTATTCGAAAAACATATAGTTATGCTGTAGGGTCTCTAGGTTCATTTGGATACGCCAAGCCTAAATACTATTAAATTTTTAACATGCTCTTGCAGGGCGCAAAACCAATTAACACAAGCCTACCTGAAGCGTTGCCTCAGACTATATTCAATTGGGCTTTCAGTCCGAATAAATTTTGCAAATGCGTTTACACCAAGAAGTGGCAATTTAATGCAGCCCAAGGCAACGCTATGGGATAAAATCACAAAAGTCATAAAACAACGCCCTGAATGGGCAGATTAAAAGAATCTCCATAGAGGCGAAGTTCTAGCAATAACACATTTTAACAAGTTTCAATATAATAGAGATGAAATTATTTGTATGTTTTTCATATCACCCCTCTGGGGTTTTAAAAAGAGTGGTGTTGGGGATAGAGTTATAATAATATCAGCCCTTATAACTTTTTCTGAAAATAATTTCTATGGCGGCATCAAAACAGCAAATCCGTCAATACCAAAACCCCAAAGGGGTGTTGTTTTTCTAGAATAGACTTATGTTGCAGTGCTGAACCCTTTGGGGTGATATTATTGAAATAGTTCAAGAAAATTTTCATCAAAAAGATAAAATGTTGTAATTTGATATTTCTACCCAATGAAAAAAAATCAGGTTATGCCTCGCAGAAACTAAATTAGTTTAATCATTAAAAATCATTGGTTCCGGTTAAAAAGAAATAGATTCCTCCCAACGGTCGGAATGACAGGAATCTAGACTAAACGTGGATGAAAGGGGCTTGGTTGGCGGCAAAGCCGCCAACCAAGCCCCTTCCCAAAAGCCAACAGCCTGTCATTCAGAGCGGAACGTAGTGAAGCGAAGAATCTATAGTATAAATCAATGTTTTAACCGGACGAGAGTGATAAACAATAAGAAATTTATTAAAGGAAAATTTTCATGGCAGGAAGGATACGGAGCGTTTTCTTATGCTCACTCACAAATTGAGCAAATTTATAATTACATCCTTAATCAAAAACAGCATCATCACAAAAGAACCTTTAAAGAGGAGTATCTGGGTTTTCTTGAAAAATACCAGTTAGAATATGATGAAAAGTATTTGTTTGAATGGATCGGGTAATATCACCCTCCAAACTTCACCACAAACCTCGTTAGCTCATCCTCATAGGTGCGCAGCGAGAAACTGCAATTGTGCTGTGTAAGCACCTCTCGAATAAAGAGCAAACCTAGCCCCTGCCCCATTGGTTTGCTCGAAAAGAACGGGTTGAACAATTTACTTTCAATCTCCTTGCTAATCCCTTTCCCATTATCTGCAATTTCGAGTGTTTGGCGTTGAGCGTTGGTTGTTATGGTTATCTCCCCATTGTTCTCAATGCTTTCGACCGAGTTTTTAATTATATTCAGTAATACTTGCTCAAAGAGTGATGCATCTAGCTGAAGCAAGGGAAACTCATCATCGGCAATAAAAGTGAGCTTAATATTCCTTTTTAGGCACATCACCTCCATAAATCGTGTCATAGATTTAATGAGCTCATTCAGATTTACAAGAGAAAGAACCGCTTTGGGAATTTTTACCACATCGGCAAAGTTGGTAATAAACTCACTCATACTGCATGACCTATCAATGCAAACCTGCATGGCTTCGCGCATATCGTGGGTATCAGCAACAGTTTTAAGCCCTTCCTGAACGGTATCTAAAGTTGAAGTAATGCCAGCTGTGGTGTTGTTTACTTCATGCGAGATCATACGAATAACTTTTTCGTAGGCTTTCTTTTCTGCACGACGAACCTCATCGGTTAAACTTTCGATAAGATAGAAAGAGCGTGGGAAACCACGGTCGATAAACGACTCCAGTGTGCATTTATACACCGTGCCATCGTTCAGGCTTAGGGTGCGTGTTTTGTGCATGGGGATGGTTGATAAATCAATTAGCAATTTATCCTTGAGTTCCGAGAGTTGTTTCCCTTTCACAGCATCAAAATCATCAATACCCATAATCCTAAAAGCCGACGGATTAAGTTCCGTTATCCGGTTATCGTAATCTAAAACAATAACGCCCATGGGCGATGCGTGGATAAGTAAATCTAAAAACTGGTTCTGCTCGCGAAGCCTCAACCGCTCGTTTTTTAGCTGCTCCATCATTTTATTAAAAATAGCAACCACTTTGTCGGCCTCGTATTGCCCAACTTTTCGCAGGCGTGAACTGAAATCCTGCTCGCGCAGCAAATCCATACCGCTACCAATATTGTGTAAGGGACGTACCACTTTTTGATAAAATACGATGAGGTAAACCAAGGTAACAATTACAAGAAGGATTGCAGCGATGGTTCTCCACGAGAGAGTTTGAATGCCTTCGTAAAACACGAAACCAAAAACTGCCAATAGTAACAGGGCCAAAATATAGAAGTATCCGCGTAGTTTCATATCAAATACCATATTTTTCCATTCGTCGGTAAAGTGCACCCCGACTAATACCAAGCGATTTTGCAACATTGGACATATTGCCATTATGCTGCTCAATGGCCTGCCGAATAGATTTTGCTTCTATCTCTTCTAAAGTTAATCCTGATGGGATAATATCGTTACTTACTACTTGACCGGTTTCAATTTGCGCCTGAATATCATTGGCGTCAATCAGGCTTTTGCCACTTACCAGGATGGTTCGGTCAATCAGGTTCTTTAATTCGCGAATATTACCCAGGAATGGGAGTTGCTCTAGTAACTGCAACGCCGAGGAGGTGAATTTCACTTTGGGTAATCGGTTTTGAACTGTTTGTTTTTGAGCAAAGAAGTTAGCCAGCAATGGAATATCCTCTTTCCGTTCGCGCAGAGCGGGAAGATGAATTTGAATAAGGTTTACGCGATAGAACAAATCTTCTCTAAACGTTTTTTCCTGAACCATAACGGGCAAATTGGCATTGGTAGCGCTCACCACGCGCACATCCACCTTACGGGGGCGACTGTCGCCCAGCACTTCGAATGTTTGGTCTTGCAAAACGCGTAGCAGCTTCACCTGACACGCTAAATCTAGCTCGCCAATCTCATCAAGAAAAATTGTTCCCTTGTCGGCCATTTCAAATCGCCCAATCCTGTCGCTATAAGCATCGGTAAAGGCACCCTTGCGATGTCCAAACATCTCACTCTCGAAAAGGCTTTGCGAAACGCCGCCAAGATTTACTTTTACAAACTGCTGCGCCTTTCGGCTGCTATTCAAATGAAGAGCCTCGGCTATTAGCTCCTTTCCTGTACCACTTTCGCCCGTAATTAGCACTGGTGCATTGGTATTGGCAATTCGAGCCACCGTAGAGAGCACATTCATAAGCTCTTTCGATTGGCCAATGATAGCACCAAAATTATATTTCTCGTCCAGCTCTTTTCGGGTTTCGGGTATTGTAATCTGCCTGTTTTCTGAGGATAAATCTAGTGCAGTGGCCACCGATTTCAGTAGCTGACGATTATCCCAAGGCTTAGTAATAAAGTCGAAGGCACCTGCTTGCATACCTTTTACGGCCAATTCGATGGAGCCCCAAGCGGTGATAAGAATAACAGGTACTGCTGGGCATAAAACGCCCATCTTGGCTAACAACTCCAGGCCTTCGTCGCCTTTGGTGGCAAGCGAGAAGTTCATATCCATGAGCATTAATTGGGGTTTGGTTTTACGCACAAACGCCAACGCAGCATCGGGCGATGATACTGTTTCCACATCATAATCTGCACGTTTCAATAAAAACGAGAGCGAGGAACGTACAGAGGCATCATCATCAATAATTAGTATCATATATTTTAGTAGTATAAGAGACGCCCCGTGGGACGTCTTTACATTGAGACGCCCCAGGGGACGTCTTTACATTGAGACGCCCCGGGGGCGTCTGTTTTTGTAGCACGGAGACGCCCCATGGGACGTCTGTACTACATTATTTTTTATCAGATTCCCATTTTGCGATATTGTTTTCGATGTATTGCGCAATACGATTGTATTCGTCCTGATTGCGTATAATGCGGTCGTGAAAACGTGTCTGCCATGCAAATTCGATGTCGTGGGTTCGTGCAAATTTTGTGGTTGCGGATTTTATGCCGCCCACAATATGTGATAATCTGCCGCATTGATTGGCAATTGTTTTCATGTCATCTAATGAGGCGCGGCATGCCACGTCTTTACATGCCTCTTGAGACGCCCCGTGGGACGACTGTACGGCAGGTGGTACGGCAGGAGATACGGAGATGATGGTATGGAAATGATTTGGCATTACTACAAACAATGGTATTTCAGCATCTTTATGCGTATGTGCCTGTTCTATACTATTGACTAAATATTGCCCCACAACGGAGTATTGCATTTTGCCATTTTCTATTTTACCAAAATAGTGTTTCATATCGTCAGTACAAACGGTAATAAAATATAACCCGCCGTTATATTCGTGCCAGCTGGCTCGTGCTGTTTGTATGCGATAACGGTTGCGGAATTTCTTAGTTTCCATGGGTTCAGCATTTCGTACCACAGTGTTTTTTGGTTCGTAGGCGGCAACGCAGCATTGGTACGTTAGCAAATTTAATCATTAATTTCGAACTGTTAATAATTTGTGATTTATAAAACGTAGGACGCCCCTTGGGCATTAAGGTTTTGAGACGCGCCTTGGGCATTAATGTTTTGAGACGCCCCTTGGGACGTCTCTACAACGGTTACCTGTTTATCAATGATTCAAATTCGGCATCAATATTCGTTTGCTTGCTAAAATCGTACAATGTTAGGCTGCGAATTTGGTACATATAGTACCAGTAGAGATGCATCTCGGATACAAATTTACCACGCGCATTGTCTTTTGAGAGTTGGGCATCATTTAAATCCAGCGTATTTATTTTGCCAATCATAAACGATTCTACTGAGGTACTGTATCTCCTTTGTGCTATCTCATCGGCTTCTTTTGCTATGCTAAATTGCTCAGCCTGATTGTTGTATTGCTCCACCAACAAGAAAATATTCTGATTAAAATCCATCTGTTCCTGTTTCAACCGCAGTGATACAACTTCCCTATTTGATTGGGCTACTTTTACTCGGCCCTTTCGCTTACCCCAATCCAGAATGGGTATTTTAAGGCCAAACTGTACCACTTGGTAATCCATCAAATCGCGATAAGTGTCTTTAAATCTTTGGTCCTGTCCAGTGTAACCCACAGAAGCATACAGGTTTATTTGACGCTGGTCCCCTTTAGCCCGTGCTACCTCGAAATCGGCCTCCAGCTGGCGGCGGCGAATATTTTGTGCAAACGGATTATTGTCTTGTGCTTTCGTTAGCACATCATTGTAAGCAATGTTGGGGTATTCCGTCATTTCGGGAATGACTGCATCAATGGTATCGCTTTCACTTAATCCTAAAAAGGAACGCAGTTGAAACATGGCAGCATTCAGGCCCGATTGCTCTTTTGTAACGCTTGAAGTTGCTTTTAAAACAGAAAGTTTAAGCTGCAATAGCTCATTTTCAGATATCTGTCCCATTCCTCGTCGTGCTTGAGCAATATCGTAAATGCGGTCAGCATTTTTCTTGTTTTGGTTTGCAATGTTCAGGTTTTCCTTTGCCAGCAACAGCTGAAAGTAATAGGTAATTGTTCGCAGGGTAACCCTCTCTACATCTTCTAAATAAGCAGCCTTTGCCTCGTTGTAGCGTATGGGCTCAATGCGCTGTTGCCATTTTATATTATTTACCCCAAAAATGGGCTGCGAGAGGGTTACCCCAAAAGGTACACTCATATAGTATTTATTGGCACCGCTGGTGTTCAACGGGTCGATAAACTGTAGCGATGAATTAACTGATAGTTTACCTCCTGTGAACCCAATATTCTGGTCGATAGAAATATCGCCCATCATTTGCAAGGAGTTGTTGCGCACGTACTTATATGTACCGTCTTCGCTCTGATACAGGTTATAACTCCTGCTATAATCGGGCAGTACCGCATTGAAATTTACTTCGGGAAGCAGCTCGGCCTGATAGGTACGGTATTCCCAATACGAGGTTTTTAGCTCGTTGAGCGCCACGGCAGCATCCACCGATTGTAGACGAGCCATTTCTATGGCCTGGGGAAGCGTGAGCGTTTGTTGTGCCGACGCAGTCGTTGCCAAAGTGAGGATAAATAAGAAGTGTAAAAAAAGTGATTTATTCATTGTTTGTTTTGTTTAATAGGTGTTGGCTTTTGGCTTTTGGCTGTTAGCTTTACCACGCTCGTGCACTTTTACAAAGACTACTCGTCTCTTAACGCATCAACGGGGTGAGTTTTAGATGCTCGGTGGGCGGGAATCCATGCGCTTAATCCTACGATGAGGGCTAATAAAACATACGTTATACAGCTGGTAATAAGAAAGCGCAGCCATTTATTGTCGGTGATATAGCCGCTGTCTGTCACTTGCTGGCCCAAGGTTTGAATCAGATCTGCCTGTAAGACCCCTATATTGATAAAAAGTGCAGGAATTGCCGCCAACGTAAGAATCAATATGGCTTCGGTGATATACTGATTTTGAATTTGTCGATGACTACTACCCAACGCCAATCGCAACCCGATTTCGCTTCGTCGTGTTTGATTACGAAACCAAAACGTACCAATAACGCCCAGAGCAATATTTAAAAGGAAGAAAATCATTATCCCATTTCTCAGTCGAATATCCTTAGTTATTCCCTCTGCAAATTCCTGTTCACGCTGTATATCGCCATAAGGCTTTATATCGGCAGTTACATCGTGTTTAAATTGTTCTATGGAAAAATTATCGCCCGTACGAATGGATATTTCTGGTGATGACATCGACATTTTGGCGATTTTATTTGGATAGAAAATTACATTGCCAGGCTGGTAATAAGCGTAACGTTTCTGGTTTTCGATAATATCGGTAATGCGGTACGGATTTTTTCCTAAAAAAACAGTTTTACCAATGGCACCTTCTTTGCCAAACAACGAAGTTGCTAAGTTTTGAGAAACAACTACCGTATTGAAATCAGAAAAATCTAATCGAGCCAATTTTTCGGTATTAACAGAACGTACCTTAAATACATTAAAATAGCCGTTTGAGGCTATCCCTTTATACTGAGCATGATAACTGTCTGCGGTTGAGTCGCTTTGTATTGTTCCGCCGTTATATGAACCGCTGAAAGGCGAAACACTCCAAGACGATGTTACAAAAATATGCTGCACACCCTGAAAGTGTTTGATTTTATTATAAAAACGGTCGAAATCTGCGCGAGTACTGTCATTTACATTATTTCCGTATGTTACCTGAAAGGTATTCGATATATCGTATCCGTTGGGAATCATCCTATTGTGAGCCATTACAAAAGAATAATCTACAATATACCATGCAAGCACAAAAACGATTAATAATTCACTTAAAATCCATCCATTACGACGGCGTTGTGTCCAAATTTGTTTTAATATATGGCGTATCATTATAGTATCTTTTTAGTTTGAATAGTTTTCGTTTAACGAATCGGTTATTTTCATTCTTGTAAACCGATAAGCCGGAATAATAGCTGATAAAATGTTGATGACCATAGCACCCATTATTGTCCAAAAGAAAACCGTAAAATTGATAAGCATACCTGGAGTTACGCCAAAGGCATTACTGGTAATAACCTGTGTGTCTGACGATAGAAGTGTAAACCCTTCGAGGAACATATCACTGAAAACTGAAACCAGCAAATATGAAACTAACAATCCCACAGCCGCTCCCATCAGCGTAAGTATAAAGTTTTCGATAAGAACTTGATTTAATAAGGTTCTGCTAGGCGCACCAAAGGCTTTACGTACACCCATTTCGGCCAAGCGTTTTTCCATACGACCACTGTTCAATCCTGATAAATTAATGGCAGGAACTAACAGAAAAACAAGTAAAACGACAGCAAATTTTAGTAGCATATCATTAATTTTCAATGGTCTATTCCCCATGCGGAAAGATTTCGCCAATACCTTGTCGGGTTGTCCCAGTAAATCTATATTCTGTGTAAGATTAGCGGTGTAACGTTGCATATTGGTATCGATTTCATCGGAAACCTTTTTGGCGTCGCGAGAGTTTTTTAGCAAAATGGCAACCGACAGGTAACCCAGAATATCATCTTCGGCAAATGTTTGGGTATGGTCTTTATGAAGTGTGTAAGGGAGCCAGATATGCGCAAAAGATTCCGACAACAAGTAGGAAGCATCTTTAACTACACCGCTTACCCGATACTCTTTGCCATTCATCATAAAATGATTCCCAACAGCTTGACCATCGGGGAAAAGGAAAAGTGAAAGGCTCTCGGTGATTACGGCAGAGGGAATGGCTGAATCAAAATCTTCCTGCGAAAAAGGCTTTCCCTGTAAAAAACGAAATTGATATACTTTCCAGTAGTTATGGTCGGAATATTTTACATACACCGATTTAGTACCACTGCCCCCCACAGCATGTATTCTATTGCTTTCCTTATAAGTAAACAATGTTGCCGTTACCGCCGCTGGCGTTTGAAGATTATAGAAACAACTTTTTACTGTTTGCAACGATAAAAATGAGCTTGCGTTGGAACCGTCGGTTGTATCTTTGGGTGTTACTTGCGCAGACCTCACAAATAATAACTTGTTACGTTCCAACTCGGGATAGATATTTCCCGTTTTCAGGTAAAGGAAGATAGCCATTACCATTACCATCGAAATTCCCAAAGCCGTTCCGGCAATATAGATACCACTGAAAAGCTTGTTTTGCTTTATCAGTTGCCAGGCTTGTTTGAAATATTGTTTTATCATTTTGTTGTTGTTTTAGATAAACGCCCTCTACGTTGGGCGCACTGTGGGACGTTTTTATATTGGACGTACTGTGGGACGTTTTTATATTGGACACCCGTGGGACGTTTTTACATTGGACGCCCCGTGGGACGTCTCTACTATGAAATCTGTCTACCATCCAAAAACCGAATGGTGCGACCTGTTTCTTTCGCCATATTCTCATCGTGGGTAACCATTACGATGGTGCGGCCATCCTCTTGATTTAGTTTGTGCAATAACTCCATCACCTCAGCGCCCATTTTAGAATCTAAGTTACCCGTAGGCTCATCGGCAAGTATGATGGACGGGTTACCTACAATTGCACGGGCAATTGCCACACGCTGACATTGACCACCCGACAACTGCGAAGGGAAGTGGCGCATACGGTGCGATAGTCCTACTTTCTTTAGTACCTCTTCGGCTAATTTTCTGCGTTCCGTTGCCGATACCTTGCGGTATAGGAGAGGCAGTTCCACATTATCTAGCACATTAAGCGAATTGATGAGGTGGAAACTTTGAAATACGAAGCCCAGGTTCTCATTACGGAACTTGGCCAGTTCTTTATCTTTCATAGTTATGGTCTCTTTGCCATTTAGCATCACTTTGCCAGATGTAGGAGCATCCAACAGTCCCATTACATTGAGCAACGTGGATTTGCCACAGCCCGAAGGTCCCATTACTGCTACGAACTCCCCTTTTTGTACATTAAGGTTCACATTTTCTAATGCTACGGTCTCTATCTCTTCTGTGCGATAAATTTTATCGACTTGTTTTAGTTGAATCATTGGGTTCATGTTATTGTATGAGTTTTTATTCTGACACTTTCAATTTACTCTTATTCCTGTATTGCGACATATCCGATACCACCACCCTATCATTGGGTTGCAAGCCAGAAATCACCTCTACGTACTCGTAGTTGCTTTCGCCCAGTTGTATTTTTCGTTTGATGAGTGTTGAACCATCCAACACAAATAGTTCATATGAGCCTTTACCGCTGTAGTAGGGGCCATTGGCAATGCGCATTACGTCTTGTTTAATGGCATTCATTACATACACATCAGTTTTTAGGCCAGAACGCAAACGGGCGTTGTCATCTTCATCTAGCTGTACGGTAAATTGGATGATGCCATTTTTAGATAACGGCGTCACGCTGCTTACCACTCCCGTGAGCTCGTCTCTGCCAATGCGTACCACTGTTTTGTTTCCTGTGGAAATGCGGTCGCCATAGCTATCGGCAATTTCGCCATCCACACGGAAGTGCGACAAATCGGAAATGATGGCTACTTGCGTCCCCTGTGGCACACGCACACCCACTTGGTTATTGATATAGGTAAGGGTGGCTTTTCGGGGAGAACGTATTTGTGCATCGTCCAATATGCGGCGGGTTTCGGCAAGCGATTTGCGGAAAATCTCAAGCTCAAGTTCCTGCACCTTCAATTCGGATTCGGTTACCCGCTTATCGTTCTCAAACTTCTTTTTCGATTGTTCTTGCTCCAGCTTCGCCACGTTGTAACTCAACTCCACCTCACGCACCCTATCGGTAGTTCCGGCGCCAATACTGTCGAGGTATCTTTCGTTGCGCAGCTCCACCTCCATTTTATCAATCTTCATATCGTTTACCTTCAGCTGCATCTCCATATTACTCAGTGTACTACTGTTTATTACGTGTTGTTGCTCCATTCGATATTGGCGCATCTTTAACTCGTCCAGCATTTTGTGGTAATCGTTTTCAATGGTTTGTAGGTCCAGCTTCAGCAAGGGTGTTCCAACATCCACCGAGTCGCCCGCCTTTTTATATACTTCCACAATTCTGCTCTCGATGGGCGTATTGATAATCTCTTCAAATGCAGGAACCACCTTACCCGATGCGCTTACCGAAACCTCAATTGTACCGCTATCCACAGTGGAGAGATGAATATTTTTGAGTGATATGCTGTCGCGTAGCAACGAGATAATAAAGACTATAGCTACAATGGAAGTCACAACAATAGCGCCTGTCTTTATGAATTTATTACGCTTCTCTTTTTGTAAAACCTCTTTTGGTATTTTTCTGTCCATTTTAATTTTCTTTAGCCTGTGAAAGGCAAAGCGTGTACCACAATCGCATACGACTGATAATCAAGGATAATTAAAACCTAAAGTGTCCATTATCAAAATAAAGTGTCCATTACTGGACACTTTACAGGAGTGTTTTAAACAACTACCATAAATCAGGTATTTTGTGGGCTGCTGCACATCCCTTTGTCATATCATAAAAAGTTTTATCACTAAAAGTTTGACTTCTTATAAAACTTATCACTAAATTGCAGGGTAAATCGATTTAGATTAGTGGTTACAAATAACTAACAAACCCTAAAACACTGCAAAAATGAGTTTAAAAAAAATTATCGCCATTGGTTTTATGGCCACGCTTATTCTGAGCGGTTGCACAAAAAATAACCAGCAAATTAGCATTATTCCGCAACCCGTAAAGGTTGAAGTTCAAAAGGGCAACTTCACTTTTACGCCAACCACACAGATAGTCTTTGCCGATACCCAGCTAGAGTTTATAGCTGGCTACGCAGCATCCTTATGGGAACCTTACCTTGGCTATGTGCTTGATAATAAACAAGAAGATGATTTCAAGAAACAGAATACCATTATCCTGAAAATTGGGGAGATTGAAACTACTAATACGGAGGGATACAGCCTAAAGGTTACCAAGGATAACATTGAAATAACAGCAAATACGCCAGCAGGCGTGCATTACGGCTTACAAACCCTTTACCAGCTTATTAGCACGGCCAAAAATGGCAAGGTTGCCTGCGTAACCATTACCGATTATCCAAGGTTCGTGCACCGGGGGATGCACCTAGATGTGGTACGCCACTTTATGCCCATCGACTTTATTTATAGGACCATAGACTATATGGCAATGCACAAGCTAAACCGTTTCCATTGGCACCTAACCGACGACCAAGGCTGGCGTTTGGAAATTAAGAAGTACCCAAAGCTTACGGAAATTGGTGCGTGGCGAGTTGATATGGAGGATAGGCATTGGAACGATAGGCCGCTGGTTAACGACCCCGAGAATGCCACGTATGGCGGATTTTATACTCAGGAGCAGGTGCGCGAGGTTGTGGCATACGCAGCGCAGCGCAATATAACCGTGATGCCCGAAATTGAGATGCCTGCCCACGCTATGGCGGCATTGGCAGCCTATCCTGAACTGTCGTGCACGGGCGAGGACTTAGGAACGCCCCCAGGCGGCGTTTGGCCCATTACCCATATTTTTTGTGCAGGTAACGATAAGGTTTTCGATTTTATTGAAGATGTGCTTACCGAGGTAATGGATTTATTCCCCTCGCAATATATTCACATTGGTGGCGATGAGGCCGATAAAACCAACTGGAAGAAATGCCCCAAATGTCAAAAGCGAATAAAGAAAGAGGGTTTAAAAGATGAAGCCGAACTTCAGAGCTACTTCATCCATAGAATTGAAGCCTTTTTAAATGAGCATAACAGAATTTTAGTGGGCTGGGACGAGATACTCGACGGCGGACTAGCACCCAACGCTACGGTAATGTCGTGGCGTGGCGATGAGGGCGGAATTGCGGCAGCCAAGCAGGGCAACACGGCAATTATGTCGCCGGGGAGCCATTGCTACTTCGACCATTACCAAGGCGACCCAGCGCTTGAGCCATTGGCCATTGGCGGTTTTACCCCGCTTAAAAAGGTGTACGAGTATGAGCCAATACCCGAAGGGTTAACCCCCGAGCAGAGCGAGTTGATACTGGGGGCACAAGCAAATCATTGGACCGAATATATGCCCACCACACAACAGGTGGAATATATGGCATTTCCTCGTCTAGCCGCACTATCGGAGGTGCTTTGGTCGGCAAAGGAACAAAGGGATTGGCCCAGCTTTTGCGAAAGGATGACCGACCAGTACGCCCGTTACCAAAAACTTGGCATAAACTACTCGCATAGCGCATTTCAGGTTACGGTAACAACGAGTATCGATTCAATAAACCGCAACCTAATCCTTGAGCTTAGCACCGAGGCACATAATTCTGAAATAAGGTACACGCTAAATGGTGAAGAACCAGATAGACACTCAAAAATCTACAAAAAGCCCATAACCATAAAAGAAACTACTACGCTAAAGGCGGTAACTTTCAAAAATGGCGAGCCAATGGGTAAGGCACGTGCAAATCATTATAACCTTCATAAGGCGTTCGCTGCCAAGGTAATTTTACAACACCCCTCGCATAGTAGGTACGACGGCAAGAGCAACCTTACGCTGGTAAACGGTGTTGAGGGCAGCATTAGTCACACCGACGGCAACTGGAAAGGTTTTTTGGGCAACGATATGGTAGCCACCGTTAACCTTGGCGAACCAGTGAGCATTGAGCGTATTTCTGTTGATGCGATGCAGAATACTGTTTCGTGGATATTCTTTCCACAGGAGGTTATATTTGAAGTTTCTACCAACGGTGACGAATACACTGTAGTAGGGCAAGACCAATCCCCTGAACCACCCACAGCAGGCGGGAAAATTCTATATAAATTCATATGTGAAAAACACGCAAACAACGTTCAGTTTATTAGGGTAACGCTAAAAAATTTGGGAACTTGCCCAATTGGCCATTCTGGCGAAGGGAAACCTGCATTTCTATTTACCAGTGAGATAACCGTGGAGTAAGATTGGAATAATAAGGAAATAGTTGTGAGTAAAAAGATTTCGTTAGCTGACATAGCCAAGAGTCTGGGTGTTTCCAAAACCTTGGTCTCATTGGTGTTAAATGGAAAGGGCACAAAGTATGGAATTAACCAGCAAACCCAAAAAAAGGTACTAGCCAAAGCCAGGGAGCTTAACTATATTCCAAATGTGCTTGCACAGGGTTTTCGGACTGGGAAAACCAAAACCATTGGGCTAATTGTTTCCGATATAACAAACCAGTTCTACTCTCGTATAGCTCGCAGAATTGAGGATTATGCCTGGGCGCAAGGGTATAGCGTAATTATTTGCAGCTCCGATGAGAATATTGAGAAAGAGATTAATCGGATTAAGCTTCTGCAAAGCAGAAAGGTTGACGGCCTAATTATCTCGTCATCGCAACAGAATGGCGATGGGTTTAAACAGTTTCGGGATGCTAAATTTCCGCACGTACTTATTGATAGATGCTTTAAAGACACTGAATC
Organism: Bacteroidales bacterium; assembly: GCA_041656735.1. GTDB lineage: Bacteria > Bacteroidota > Bacteroidia > Bacteroidales > Tenuifilaceae > Perlabentimonas. The sequence continues at coordinate 21,202 of JBBACY010000014.1, forward strand.
GCCCTGCGTTACCGTTGATAATACTACGGGGGCAAAAATGGCAGCTAGGCATTTTTTACAACAAGGAATAAAAGATATTGCTCTCTTGTCAATTACCCCAGAGCATATTTCAACCATTACCGAACGTACCAATGGGTTTCTGTCGACCTTAGCCGAGGCGAAAATTAATATCCCAGCAGAGTGGCATCTGAAAATAGCATTTAGTAATATTGAAAACGAAGTAGAGCAGAAACTCAGTGAGTTACATAAATCGGGTAATATGCCTAAGGCAATTTTTGCGCTCAACAATAACCTCACATCGCACTGTCTGTTAGCGCTTCGCAAATTAAACATCAGTATCCCCAACGATATTGCCCTAATTGGCTTCGACGATATGCTATACTTTGGATTTAATCAACCTTCAATAAGTGCGGTAAGTCAGCCTGTTGAGGAGATTGGCAAAGAGGCATTCGACCTTCTTTTACAACAAATAAACGGCGAGACGATAACAAAAAGCGAACGCTTTGTTCGCCTACCAGTAAATTTAATAGTTAGAGAATCATCAACTAAACCCCAATAGAGTATGAAACGCAACAAAACGTTCCCAATTTATTTAGCATTCCTTGCAATGGGCTTTGGCGATGCTGTTGGTCCATTTGTAGGTCTTGCCAAAGAGCAATTTGCCCTTAGCAATTTCGAGGCGCAGCTAATTGCATTTATGGGATTTATAATGTTCGGAATTTTATCAATCCCTATGGGAATTTATCAGGATAGAAAAGGGAAAAAGATTGTACTAATGCTTGGACTAATAATTGCGCTGGTAGGGCTTACCATTCCGCTATTTGGACTAAGCAGCTATGCCCTGTTTTTGCTCACAATCTTACTTTTGGGCGCAGGTGCGGCAATACTGCAGGTGGCTGGCAACCCAATAATGCGCGATGTTTCGGCACCAGGCAAATACGCCCGTAACCTAAGTTTCGGACAGTTTATAAAGGCCATTGGTTCGCTATCGGGCTCGCTTATACCTTTTGCTGCTGCAAAATGGTTCGGTGCCGACTGGAAAATCCTTTTTCCAATCTACGTATCGGCACTATTGCTAACCATTGTAATTATTGGGTTCACCAAAATTAAAGAAGAAAAATTGGACAAAGAGCCCGCCACAATGAATAGCTGTTTCTCGTTGCTAAATAACAAGTTTATTCTGGCTATGGTGCTGGGCATATTTATTTACGTCGGAATTGAGATATGCCTAAGTTCAGGAGTGCCAATCCTTCTTAATTCACGCTATGGTATTGAGTTAAAGACGTGGGGTTTGTTAGGCAATGCGTTTTTCTTTATAGCCATTCTCATTGGTCGATTTATAGGGTCAATTATACTAAACTGGGCCAAACCATCAGCATTTTTTAGGGCAACAGTCGTTGCATCAATTATTGGAATTGGGCTAATCTTTATAGATAACCAAATTGTTACCATTGTGGGGATATTTATTACGGGACTTGGCTTCGCCAATATATTCCCGCTCATTTTCTCAATTACCATTGATGCTATGCCCGAACGCTCAAACGAAATTTCGGGCTTAATGGTAACCGCCATTGCAGGTGGTGCATTTATTCCGCCCATTATGGGCTATGTTGCTGATAAAACAACGGTACTAGGCGGTTTTATTGTTCCTGTTGTAGGCTTGCTTTTTGTTTCATACCTTGCCTTTTCAAAGGCTAGTAAACTAAGTATTCAGAAATAATGAAGAATGATAATCGGGTAGTTTTAACCCTCGATGCTGGTGGCACTAACCTTGTGTTTTCGGCCATAAAAGGAGGAGAAGAAATTGTTGTCCCCATTACTCTACCTGCGCACGGCAACAATTTAGATTTATGCCTAGATAATATAGTAAAGGGCTTTGCAGGGATATTAAAAGAAATATCAGAAAAACCTGTGGCCATAAGCTTTGCTTTTCCCGGGCCGGCCGATTACCCAAACGGCATAATTGGCGATTTAGGAAACCTCCCTGCTTTTAAAGGAGGAGTGGCGTTAGGTCCAATGCTAGAGGATATTTATAAAATCCCCGTTTTTATTAATAATGATGGCGATTTGTTTGCCTACGGCGAAGCTATTGCAGGCATACTTCCCGAAATAAATAGACGGTTAACCACTAGTGGAATCTCAAAAAAATATAAAAACTTACTGGGAGTTACCTTGGGTACTGGCTTTGGTGCGGGTATTGTTCACAACGGGCAGCTGTACCTTGGCGATAACTCGTCGGGTGCCGAAATATGGGTTACACGTAATGCGCTAGAGCCAAACGTTTTTTCCGAAGAGAGTATAAGCATACGTGCTGTGCAGCGGGTTTACTCGCAGCATACAGGTAACGAGAGCGATAAGAACCTTAGTCCCAAAGATATTTTTGATATTGCCAATGGACAAAAACAGGGCAATGCCATTGCCGCCAAAGCAAGTTTTGAGCAACTGGGCAAGGTTTTGGGTGATGTGCTGGCCAACGCTGTTACATTGCTTGATTGTAATGTTGTAATTGGCGGAGGGTTATCGAATGCTTACCCACTTTTTGCCCCTGCAATGATGGGGCAGCTAAACGGTAAAATATCAACCTATAACGGAGAGAATGTTAATAGACTTGAAGTAAAAGCATTCGACCTTGAAAATTCCGAGGATAGCAAGCTATTCTTTCAGAATGAGCAAAAAACCATTGCCATTCCACAAACCAATAAGCAGGTAAAGTACAACTGCAGTAAGCAAATTGGTGTTGGGCTTACACACCTTGGCACCAGCAAAGCTGTTGCCATTGGCGCATACGCCTATGCACTAAATGCAATTGATAATAAATAGGTAATATGCGATTAATCACTGTCTTAGTATTTTTCAGTCTAATAATTTCTTGCAAACCCGAAAAATCGAGTTTAGTTGAGCAGTACAGCTTGTCGAGCAACTGGATTTTCAGAGATAAAAATGAGGCAGAATATTATCCAGCAAATGTTCCGGGAACTGTTCACACCGACCTACAGGGTAACGGGGTAATTCCCAATCCGTTTTATGGATGTAATGAGCAGAAACTTCAATGGATTGGCGAGCGAAGCTGGATTTATAAAACCCAGTTTTATGTTGATTCTGCAATACTTTCAAAAAAGAATATTCGCCTTGTTTTCGAGGGATTAGATACGTATGCTAGTGTGTTATTGAATGGCAAAAAGGTTTTGCACGCCAACAATATGCACCGCCAATGGGAGGTAAACTGCACTAATAAATTGTTGGTTGGCAATAATACGCTTGAGGTTGAGTTTGCCCCTGCAGTTAAGCAAATTAAGCGAGATTCCTTTGCATTGGGTTATCCCCTACCCGGCGGACAATGGGCGTTTTCCCGCAAGGCAGCCTACCATTTTGGGTGGGACTGGGGACCGCGATTTGTAACTGCAGGAATTTATAAGCCTGTTTACCTTGAAGTTTGGGACTCTCATCGGCCTAAAGATTTTTATATCAACACAAAAAAAATTGAAAACAATGCAGCAACCCTTGAGCTAAACGGTGAGGTTGAATCGAGCGTAACAGAAAATGCTATCATCAAAATTACCGATAGTAATACTGGCAAACAGCTACATCGGGAGCAGGTTAGTCTATTGAGTGGCATCAATAATATCAACACTAACTTTTCAATTAAAAATCCAAAGTTATGGTGGACTAATGGTTTAGGCGAGCCCCATATTTACGACCTGCAATTTGAGCTAATTACCGAAAGCGGATATAGCCACACGCAAACTATTCCGCTAGGAATAAGAACCTTACGCACCATTTTTAAGGACGACGAGCACGGCAAAGCCCTTTATTTTGAGCTAAACGGCACGCCCGTTTATATGAAAGGGGCAAATTATATTCCACAGCACTCATTTGTGCCCGAGGTTACCGAATCCGATTACCAAAGGGTAATACAAACCGCTAAGGAGTCGAATATGAATATGCTAAGGGTTTGGGGAGGTGGCGTTTACGAGAACGAAATTTTTTACGAGCTGTGCAACCGTAACGGAATTTTGGTTTGGCAAGATTTTATGTTTGCCTGCTCAATGTACCCAACCGATAGTCTGTTTGCTGAGAATGTGAAACAGGAAGCAATTTATCAGGTAAAAAGGCTTAGGAAACACTCAAATATTGCCCTTTGGTGCGGTAACAACGAGGTTGATGAAGCTTGGCATAACTGGGGTTGGCAAAAATCACATAAATTATCAAAAGCTGACTCAACCACTATTTGGGATGGCTACAAAAATATTTTCCACAATATCCTGTCTAAGGTTGTTGAGGAGTTCGACCCCCAACGGTTTTACCTTTCCACCTCGCCGCTTTACGGGTGGGGGCGCGAAAAAAGTATGACTCACGGCAGTGCCCACTACTGGGGCGTTTGGTGGGGCGTTCAGCCAATTGAGATATACCTACAGAAAGTGCCACGCTTTATGAGCGAATTTGGGTTGCAGTCAATGCCAACCTTGGCTACTATTCGGCAGTTTCAGGATGAGAGTGAAGAGTATCTCTTTTCCCCTTCGCTAAAATGCCACCAGAAACACCCCACGGGCTACCAAACCATTGATGCTTACCTCGAAAACGAAGGGCTTTACGCCGAAACGGTTGAGCAGTTTATTTACCTAAGTCAGCTTGTGCAGGCCAAGGGCATTGGACTTGCCATTGAAGCGCAGCGCAGGGCAAAGCCATACTGTATGGGCTCTCTGTACTGGCAGTTAAACGATTGCTGGCCCGTAACCAGCTGGAGCAGTACTGACTATTTTGGCAATTGGAAAGCCCTTCAGTATAAAGTTAGAGAACTGTACGATGATATTCTGGTTTCGGTAATTGAGAATAAGGGTATTCTTGAAGTATTTGTAGTTTCCGATAGGCTAACTAGTACACAGGGAATTATCACCATAAATGCCATTGATACCATTGAAAAACGTAAAAACATCTTCAATAAATCAATAGGAATAGAGGCAAATAGTTCGCTTCAAATTATTTCGGAAAATGCTGATGAGTTCTTTAAAGGGCTTGATACGAGCCGCACACTAATTGAAGCCATATTTACCGATGCAAATGGGAAAGAATACACAAACCGAAAATTTTTAGTTCCTCTTGGCAAAGTGAAGCTACCTAAAGTCAATATAAAACACAGAATTGAGCCAGCAAAAGGAGGTTACAATATAGTTTTAACCTCCAATAATTTAGCTGCCTACGTTCAGCTGTACCTAACCAATAGCAATGCCATTTTCAGTAATAATTTTATGCATATTTGCGCCGAAAATGAGATTGTGGTTTTTTGCGAAACCAACCTAGAAATAAGTCAGTTAGAAGAGCAATTACGAATTATTTGTTTGAATAACCAGAATGCCGAGAATGATTAATTTATAATTAGTTCTAAAGTGAAACAGAAATTTCAACTATATATATATATTTGTCAGCAATATTTTAACCGTACTATGGAAATTTTAAATTCACAAATTGAGAAACATTACCATCAACCCAATTTGTATGATGACATTATAAATCGCCTCAAAGAGTTGGAGGTTGACCTAAACAATGTAACCAGAAAGGATATAGCAGGTGTTGATGAATTTCACGTGAGAGGTGCAGAAGTATCAAGGGAGTTAGCGAAAATTGCCAATATTAATAATGCTCGATTGCTGGATATTGGCTGCGGCATTGGCGGCCCCTGCAGAATGCTAGCCGACGAATTTAATTGCGATACGGTTGGAATTGATGTATCTAAAGAGTACGTTGCCACAGCCAGCAAACTGTCGGAGCTTGTGGGGCTGAGCCATAGCACCAAATTTATTTATGCCGATGCAACAAACCTACCCTTTGGCAACAATGAGTTTGATGTTGTTTGGACGCAGCACGTGCAGGTAAACATTAGCGATAAGCTAAAATTTTACAGTGAAATTAAGAGGGTTTTAAATGACAATGGCGTTTTTATCTACTACGAGGTTTTTAAAACAGGCAATAAGGAGGTGAATTATCCACTGCCTTGGGCCGATGAATCGAGCATCAGTTTTCTTGAGCAATCTTCAAAAATCGACTCCATTTTACTGCAGCTTGGCTTGGTAAAAAAACAGTCAGCAAACCAAACCGAGAGTGGCATAAAAGTGCTTGAAAAAATGTTGGATAGACTAACAACGCGGGGTGCTCCGAGGTTAGGGCTAAATGTTTTAATGGGTGCATCAACAAAAGATAAAATAGCCAACCTACTAAGCGGACTTAAAGAGGGGAAAATCTACCTTGAGAGTGGTGTTTATGAAAAACGCGCCTGATTGTCGACAACACGGCATCTTTTAAAAAAAACTGGCATCCAAATTGAACAATTAACACATAACTATGTATAAACAGCATTGGGTAATGTACTAGGCGCATAAATCTGCAAAACGCCCTACGGTAATGCAAACAGATTATAGTCAAAACTGGCAATCTGTTGTAATAATTGGCTAGTTTTCACTATATTGCTTAAATTGTACTATCTAAATACTTGGTTATGGATAAGTTTTCAACTATAAAAATACGAGGAGAAAAAAAATTTAAAACGGTTAGAATCAGCTCTGATTCAAAACCAAAGATTCTTGACCCAATTATCGAAAAATGGCAAACTTTACTAAACACACTCGCCAGAGTTATTGATGTGCCATCAGGTTTAATTATGCGTTTAAATGAAGAAACGATTGAAGTATTTTTAAAAAGCAATACCGAAAGCAACCCCTATAAAGCTAATGAGAAAGCCAAGCTGCTTCAAGGTTTTTATTGCGAAACCGTTATTGGAACACAAAATACATTGATTGTACCCAATGCAACCAAAAACGAGCTTTGGAACAAAAATAATCCCGATGTTGATATAGATATGATTTCTTATATGGGAGTTCCACTCAACTGGCCCGATGGCGAATGCTTTGGAACTATCTGTGTTTTAGCCAATAAAGAGACCCATTACAGCAAGGAATTTGAGAATCTATTAATTCAAATTAAGCAGCATATTGAGGTTGACTTACAACTTTTGCTAACCAACAAAGAACTCGAAGTACTGAATGCTACAAAAACGAAGTTCCTATCTTTAATTTCGCACGATGTACGCGGAAACATTGGCAGTGCCGACCAATTACTGAAGTTAATTATTGAAAACATAGACGACTATAGCAAAACACACCTTAAAGACACGCTCCTCTCGCTTAGTCAAAGCCTATCCGAATCGTATTTTACACTAGAAAATATGCTGAGTTGGTCCAAGGCAGAGATACTACAAATAGAGCCTAAGATTTTACCAATAGATTTAGCTGAAGTTATTGATGACCTTCTACTATTCTTCAATCAAACCATAGAAATAAAAAAACTTAGAATAAAGAAAGATTATTACGCTGAAAAGGTCATTGTGTCCGCAGATAGAAAAATGATTAAGGTGGGTTTAAACAACATTCTATCAAACGCCATAAAATATTCGCAGAATGGTGGTTTAATAACTATTCGGTTAAAAAAACAAGAGAGTAAGACTGTTATTGAAATAATTGATGCTGGAATTGGGATGGATAAAGACACCGCTAGCAAATTATTTAATTACAATGAATCACATAGCAAGTCGGGCACACAAGGTGAAAGCAGTTCAGGAATTGGATTAATGTTAACAAAAGAATTCCTTGATAAGAACAATGCCAAAGTTACCGTAGACAGCGAAATTGGTAAAGGCACAAAATTTAGGATTACCATATAAGAGGTCATAACAACAAGTAGAGCTAAGAGCGAATAACAAATGTTTCGAGACCATTCAATCAATATTTTACTGGAGTTTCGTAAATAATTGAATAATTTACAACCCGCACCCTAACCCACAATAAGCAGTATGGCTTCAGACCAAAGTTTTGTTGATTATATTTTAGATCAAATAGAAAATGCGGGAGAAATTACCGCAAAGAAAATGTTTGGGGAGTACGGAATATACTCTAATGGGAAAATATTCGGCCTCATTTGCGACAATAAACTCTTTATAAAACCAACTAAAGGCGGCGCCCAATTTATTGGAGATGTAGTTGAAGCATCGCCTTACACAGGCGCTAAACCCAGTTTTTTAATAGAAGAAAAGATTGAGAATAAAGAACGGCTAAGCGAATTGGTAAGGATTTCGGTAAAGGAACTACCCGACCCCAAACCCAAAAAGAAGACAAAATAGCGACCTCTAGCACAAAGCTGAACAAAATACAAGTTGATAAAAAAGCGGTACATCCTTATCGCTTTTTACTAATTTTGTGCTTCGCACACGCTAAAACAAATCAAATTAAAATAATGGTACACCAATGAAAGCAGTTTTAACCATTGTACTCCTTATACTAAGCAACTCATTTATGGTAATTGCTTGGTACGGACACCTAAAATTTGCTGAATGGAATTGGTTCAGTAAACTAGGATTAGTTTCCATAGTACTAATTAGCTGGGGAATCGCGCTTTTCGAATATGTGTTTCAGGTTCCTGCAAATAGAATTGGCTTTAGTGGAAACGGCGGTCCCTTTTCCCTAATTGAGCTAAAAGTAATTCAAGAGGTTATTACCCTAGTTGTTTTTGCGATATTCACTTTACTTGTATTCAAAACCGAAACATTCAGAATAAACCATATTATTTCATTCCTATTTCTGATTTTAGCAGTTTACTTTATGTTTAAAAGATAGGGGGTTACAGCAAATCCTTGTTAACTGTTTTAAAAGCAGCAAAATGAAGAGGTAATAAAAATTGATTTTCGAGCAGAAAAATTCGTACATTAGAAAGAATTATTGAGATATATAAAACCCAAAAAACTCAACATAAAACCTACTTCGGGGTAATTAAAAAACATTAAAATGAAACACATAGATGACCTAAAACTGGCAGTTCTAATTGATGCCGACAACATTCCCTACTCAAACATAAAAGGGATGCTAGATGAAATTGCCAAGCTTGGAATACCTACCATAAAAAGAATTTACGGCGACTGGACAAAACCCACCGTTTCGGGATGGAAACCCGCACTGCTCGAACACGCCATAACACCCATACAGCAATACAGCTACACAACAGGCAAAAACGCCACCGACTCGGCAATGATTATTGATGCTATGGATATTTTACATAGCGATAAGGTTGATGGGTTCTGCCTTGTATCGAGCGACAGCGATTTTACCCGACTGGCAACCAGGCTAAGAGAATCGGGAATGCTAGTTGTTGGTATTGGCGAAAAAAAGACCCCAAGACCGTTTATCGCCTCCTGCGACAAGTTTATTTACATTGAAATTATCGCGCTTACAAAAACAAAATCCTCAGAATCTACTTCTCAAGGCAAGGAAACGACAAAAATCAACAAAAACGCTCCAATCGCTCCCGAAGTTGACAAGATTGATGACAAACTGGTTAAACTATTAAGGGCTACAATTGACGACCTAGCCGATGATGATGGGTGGGCGTTTCTTGCGGAGGTAGGAAACCTGCTTATGAAAAAGAAACCCGATTTCGACTCTCGAAATTATGGTTTTACCAAGTTAACCCCTCTTATTAAATCGTTAAAAAAACATATTGAAATTGACGAAAGGGAGGTTCAAAATACACGTATTAAGCATATCTATATCAGGAATAAGGAGTAACTGCTGCATACAATTATTAATGTATAATATGGGCTTGTTTTTGCTGTATTACCTGTCGTTGTTTGTATCTCGCAAAACAAATTGATAATTTCAGATTACCGTTTTGAGTAAAAAAAAACCAATGAATAATTTTTACAATGATTTTACTGTGCCCAGAAGGCAATTGAGTTTATTAATCATCATTAAAATAAAGTTAGCCATACACTCGGTGATTTGAACTATAAAACCATTGGGCTATGAGTACACATACATTAAGAAATATTATTTCCCTATTTATTATAGTTTCTGCAGCCTCATACAATGCATATAGTCAGGAATATAAGCTTAAGAGCAGTTACATTGGTATATTGCCATCAGTACTATTTGAACCCTATGATACCATCGAGGCTATTGAGGTAAATATAGTTCCTTTTGTATATGAATATAAGTTCAATAGAGAAACCGGAATTCAATTTCGGTCAATCGTAAACTACAGATTTTATAAACTAAGGAATGGTATTAGCCAAATTGGGGGTACACTTCTTATAAATAAGTATTTAACTTCACTATTTAAAGAAGATTTTTTTATAATTCCCGTTATCTCCGGTTTTTGTACGTACACCTTCAACCAAATAGATAAAATTAATACTTCCACGGTAGGTATAGAGCCTGGAGTGATGTTCAAAGTGTCCAATAGTTTCACTATAAACCTTAACCTACAGCCTGGTATTAATTATTATCACGGCAGTTTTTCCCGCAAATTTATTGGCACTAAAAATGGCTTTAAACCACACTTCGGAGTTATCTTTCATATGGGGTATCATTTTTAATACAGAAAAATAAAATCAGACAAATATGAAAATCAGAATAAATATTCTGGCAGCAAGTATTCTTCTCATTGCATTTGCTTGCAAAACAGAAACTAGGGTCGAAAACCCTGCCCAACTGGTTAACCCACTTATTGGCACCGATGCCCACGGGCACACCTATCCCGGCGCCAGCACACCTTTTGGTATGGTACAGCTTAGCCCCGATACCCGCCTAAGCGGTTGGGATGGCTGCTCGGGATACCACTATTCCGACTCAATAATTTACGGATTTACACATACCGCGCTAAGCGGAACGGGGGTTGGCGATTATGGCGATATTCTGCTAATGCCCGTAATGGGCAAACCCACAGTGCTAAATACCGAGTATCTATCGCCTTTTCAAAAGAAAAACGAGAAGGCTTCGGCTGGTTACTACAGCGTTTATCTTGATAAACCCCGTGTGCTTGCCGAACTCACCACAACCACTCGTGTTGGCTATCATCGTTATACCTTTCCAAAAACAAGCGAGGCAAATATAATTATCGACCTTGAGCATAGGGATAAGGTAACCGATTCGTGGATTGAAGTGCTGAGCGATACCGAAATCAGAGGAATGCGCCGCTCATCAAACTGGGCTAACGATATGGTTTGGTATTTCCATATGGAATTCTCAAAACCCTTTACACGTAAAGGGGTAGCGCTAGACAATAAGTTGCAAGATGATATAAAATTTGCTCAGGGAACCAGCATAAAAGCATTTGTGGGATTTGAAACCGAGGAGGGGGAAGCCATTGAGGTCAAGGTTTCGCTATCGGCTGTCGATTCCGATGGGGCGCTTAAGAATATGCAAGCCGAATTGCCTAACTGGGGTTTTGAAGAAACCAAACAAAAAGCGTTCGATACGTGGAATAAAGAGCTAAGTAAGATTATTATAACTGGCGGCACAGAGGAACAGAAAACCGTTTTTTATACCGCAATGTACCACGCATTCCTGCAGCCCAATGTTTTTATGGATATTGATAATAGGTATCGCGGAATCGACAAGCAGATACATACCGCCAATGGCTTTACAAACTACACCGTATTCTCGCTTTGGGATACCTATCGGGCATGGCATCCGTTGATGACAATTATTGAGCAGCAACGCACCAAGGATTTTATTAATACAATGCTAAATATGTACGAAAAGGGCGGCTTGCTTCCAATATGGGAGCTGGCGGCCAACGAAACCAACTGTATGATTGGTAACCACGCCATATCGGTAATTGCCGATGCGCACAGTAAGGGCATCGATGGGTTTGATACGCAGAAAGCCCTTAACGCAATGTTACATAGCGCAACCCGCGACCATTTTGGGCTAAAAGCCTACCGCCAGCACGGTCATATCCCTGGCGATATGGAGCACGAGTCTATATCAAAAACGCTTGAATACGCTTATAACGACTGGTGCATTGCGGTAATGGCGAAGAGTTTAGGCGAAGAAGAAATCTATAACGAATATATCCAAAGGGCACAGTACTACAAAAATATTTTCGATACCGAAACAGGTTTTATGCGTCCGCGCCTAAATGGCGGTTGGCTCACACCATTCAACCCAACCACTGTCGATTGGCATTTTACCGAGGCAAACTCGTGGCAATACAGCTTTTACGTTCCGCACGATATTACGGGGCTATACAATTTGCACGGAGGCAAGGAGCTATTTGCAACAAAAGTCGACGAACTGTTTGAAACCGACAACACCATCTCTGGTCGCGACCAGAAGGATATTTCGGGGTTAATTGGTCAGTATGCCCAAGGCAATGAACCCAGCCACCATATGGCGTACCTGTACAATTTTGTAAATCAACCCTGGAAAACTCAGTTTAGGGTACGTCAAATAATGGCCGAACTATACACCCACAAGCCCGACGGGCTAAGCGGTAACGAGGACTGCGGTCAGATGTCGGCTTGGTACATTATGAGCGCCATGGGTTTTTATCCCGTTACTCCAGGGCTTCCAGAATACACCATTGGCACTCCCCTATTCCCCGAAGTTGAGGTAAATCTCGAGAACGGCAAAACCTTTAGGGTAACGGCAAATGGAGTTTCCCATAAAAATTTCTATATCCAATCGGCAACGCTAAATGGTACCAATTACAGCAAATCGTATATTTCGCACAGCGATATTATGAACGGCGGGCACCTTCATTTCGAAATGGGTAGTAAGCCCAACAAAAATTGGGGTAGCAGCGATACCGATATTCCAACAACCCACATTACCCACAAGCAAATTCTGCCCATACCCTTTATCAACTCAAATGAGCGTCGCATACGCGATAGTATGGTGGTAACCATTGGCACCATAATTCCCCACTGCGAAATTTACTTCACAACCGATGGCACTACACCCACACGCCAATCGACACCCTACACCAAACCAATTACACTTACCAGCACCACAACCCTAAAAGCCGTGGCATATATAGAAGGTATGGGGTATAGTTTCCCAGTAAAAGCCGATTTTGTTAAAATTGACTTAACCCGTACCATCAGCATTAAATCAAAATGCAGTCAGAGTTACCATGCAGGAGGACCCGAGGCACTTATAGATGGTATTCGGGGTGCCGAGAACTGGCGCTTAGGTGGCTGGCAAGGCTATCAGGCAACCGATTTTGAGGCGGTTGTAGATTTAGGCAAAACCCAGCCAGTTAACCACTTGGCAGCAGGTTTTGTGCAGGATATCCGCTCGTGGATTTGGATGCCCAAGGATGTAACATTCTACGTTTCTAACGATGGCAAAGTGTTTAAGCAGGTGGCAAAGGTAAAAAATACAACCGCTCCCGACAGTTACAATATTACCCAAACCGACCTACAAGCCGAAGTTAAAACAGTAGGTCGTTACGTTAAGGTGGTTGCTACCAACTTTGGGAAAATTCCCAGCTGGCATCTTGGCGCCGGTGGTAATGCTTTTATTTTTATTGATGAAATAATAATACAATAATCATCTGATTAACAGACTAAAAAGGAACAATAAATAAATATTGTTCCTTTTTTTTGACTTTATATGTAGCGTTTTGTGCATTTTGCTCATTATATAGATAGTGACACACGATAAAACCCTTTTAATGATTAACACAATAAAACAGCTAAAACACAAAAATAGAAAAACGCAGCAAGAATTCTACAAAAAGTTTTCGGTGCGTTTATTCAGGGTTGCATACCGATACGTTAATAACGAACAGGATGCTGGAAGCATTGTAAACATAGGGTTCTATAATATTTTCCAGAATATGGATGGGTTTACCTATACCAACGATGAGATGCTTATGGCGTGGATGAAAAAAATTATTGTAAACGAAGCCCTAGCGGTACTCAGGAAAAAGCATAAATATATAAATATTGATGAGGTCGACTACGAGATATCGCAAAATGGCTATCATACAGATAACAACCTAGCTGCAGAAGAGTACTATAGGATGATACAGAATTTACCCAGCAATCTAAGAACCGTTTTCAACCTTTACGCCATTGAGGGGTACTCGCACAGCGAAATAGCTTACAAACTAGGAATAGAGGAGTCGAGCTCACGGGTTTACCTAATGCGAGCACGCAAATCGCTTCAAGAATCACTTTCGCCTAAATTAAATTATTATGAAAAGTAATATTGACAATATTTTCAGAGACAAAATTTCTAACCTATCATCCGTTCCAGAAGGCACATCGTGGACACCCGAAAAAGGATGGAATGAGTATAAAAAGGCACACGGCAAACGGATTAAACCGTTTAGTAAGGTAGCGCTATTTACCGCATCGGCAGCGGCAACCGTAGCAATTATTATAGCTCTTTCAATTAGCACGAACGTATTTTCGCCCAAAGTTATAATTGCAACTAGTCCTGCCGATAGCACAAAAGAGCTATTACTTCCCAACGGCAGCAAAGTTTGGATGAATAAAAATAGCACCATCGCATACTCAATCAGAAAGAGTGGCGAGTTTAATTTAAAGCTCGAAGGCGAGGTCTATATTGAAATTACTGAAGAACCTAATGCGCCCTACACCATAAAAACGGGTAGTGCAGTAATTGCAGTAAAAAGTGCAACAAAATTAAATGTAAGGGCATACCCCAACGATACTGATATTGATATAACCGTTCGTGATGGCAGCGTGAGCGTATCCGATAATATTTTAGGAAAAGGCTTGGCGCTACTTGTAACCAAAGGAAATTATTGCTCGGTAAGTCGTGCAAACAGCTTTGTATTTGCAACTGTAAACACTAACGAAAACTATTTGGCTTGGAAAACGGGTAAACTAATTTTCAACGAAACACCTATGGCTACGGTAACTCAGATTTTACGCCAGTATTACGGAAAAGAAATTACCATTACCGACGATAGCGTAGCCTATTATAGCTACACAGGTACCTTTAACAACGCAAGTTTCGACAATGTATTAGCACAAATACAATTAGATAGTATCATTGAAATGAGTAAGGACGGGAATGTCGTTACTATTTCAAAAAAATAGTAATCAACTAATAAAACTAAAACTATGAAAACATTACTCGGAACACTTATCCTACTATTTGCCATACAAACAGCATCTACAGCCCAATGCAGTATAAATTTTGAAAAAGAATATAAAGATAAGCTCGAAGGTGCATACCTTAAGGATTTTGAGGTAAAAAACAGACCTGATTCTGATGGAATCACAAAATTCTCGGTGATTTTGCGAGAGGGCATTAAATATATAATATATGTAACAAACCCTTCGGTCCCAATAGCTGATGTAAAGTTAACAGTTACACGCAATGAGCAGTATGTAAATCTAAAACGAACTGTTAACTCAGCTGAAAAATATGCTGCCTATAGTGTAAAAATTAAGGAGACAGGTGCATATAATCTTTATATAGAATTCCGCGATAAATCAATAAAGAGTTGTGTTACTGTGGCATTATACCTCGAAGACATCGAATAAAACAACACGAGGCCAAAGTAAATAGTCCCAATTAAATATTAATCCATCTACTCACCCTCTGCCAAAAAGCCCTATGAAAATCTTCTCCCTTCTGGTTAGGGTACAACTCAATATACGATTTGTGTTCGGCCTCAAGGGGGATTCTCTTTATCTTACTATCAGCATCGTAAATTGCTGGCACCTCGGGATGAAACTGCACACCCAAAACATGAAGATACTTGCTATGCCTTATTGCCTCAACAATTTTTCCGTCCATACTCCATGCAATGGGAACAATATTTTTACCCACCACATTTAATGCCTGATGGTGGCTACTCCACACGTATGGGAACTCCTCAACAAAATTATTAAGGGTATCGAGGAAAGATTTATCCTCAAATTTAATTTGATGAAAATGCCCCCAAGTCAGGTCGTTATCTATACCAAAATTTGAGTGGTAGTTCCTGTGCTGAGCGTTTTGCTCCTGAGCCAAAACGTCCTCAACAGTTTGCAAACCGTAAAGTTCGGTTGGTATATCCTGATACATTGTTCCACCCGTTGCCACGTTCATACTTTGCATACCAAGGCATATCCCTATAATTGGGTAATCTGGTCGGCTATCAAGCAACGGTTTAGAGTCCTCATTTTGAGAGCCTCCGAGCAAGTGGTACAAAAACGACAACTCAACGTAATGCCTGTGGGCATCGGTAATTGAGGTTAAAAGGCTGGTTTGGTTGCCATAGGTTGTGGCAGGCATATCGGGGCCACCAAAAAAGATAATACCCTTTGAATTACTGAAAATTGCCCTAAATGCATTGCTACAATCGTTCTCAGTGTAGAGATTATCGGGGTTTAGTTCGCCCTTAATTTCCAGCAACTTAAATCGTTCATCACCCAACTCTTGCAAAAAACTTTTCGAAGAGCCATAGTTATAAGCCCCGTTAATGTGGTAAACGCCTAGCACGTTTAAACTATCGGACAAAGGGAAAACATTGTTTTTAGTTAGCTCAATAAAAGTTTTAATATTGCCCACCGTTGGGTGCATAAGCACCACTGTTGGTTGAAAATCGGAAAGCTTATCGACACTGGTTAATACTTCAATCTCGTTATGGGTACACGACCATAGTGTAAGTATTAAAACAATTACGCCTAAGTATCTTTTCATAGTAATAGGTATTTCTTAAAATTTATTTTTCAAAATTAATGCAAAAACTTAAAACGAAAGTGTAGAGGATTGAAAATATTCATCGTCCCTCGTTACGAAGCTACGAAAAAGCGACAAAGTTTCCTAATCCGCTATAAACCTGCATTTTATTAACTTCTTATTGAGCGTTGGCATATGGCTGGGGGTTGGTTAGTTGCCGATTTCGAAGCACTTTCCTATCAAGTTACAACTACTTTTGATACGAGCTGTGCCGCTCGAATACCCACTGCACCGGCAATTAACTATACCGCGTGTTAGCCGTTCGGTGTTTATTTTTCCTGTCATTTTTCTTTCAATTTGCTACTTCGTTTCGGTCTGCCGTGCGTTGGGACAGACACAGGCTGCCGACAAGCTTTTTTTTTGCTCTCCAAGTCGCAGAGACGCAAAGTTTTTTACCCTTTTTTATATTCAACACTCGGTTCGGCTGCCATGCTTAAACTTTCTTCCGCTTCTTTTACTGCGTTGCCGTGAGCCTGTCGAACGGTTACTTGCCCATTCATTAACATTGGCAACAACCAATCTCGAAGAGAGGATAGTTGTTGGTTTTCATTTTGATTAAGTGATATTTTTGAGTAAATAGTATCCAAATAAGAATTAATAAATTCCAAATTTTTGTCCTTTTTTGGCAAAGCAATATTTAATTCTAAAATATCATTTGGAGAAATTGACGGATAAGCAGAAACTGATAATGCTGCTATTTGATGTAATCTTACAGAGACCCAACTTGAAGTTAAATGTGTATATATTAAATCATTGCTTATCCAATCCTTTTTACTGCTTAATTGGACAAAACCCGTTGATGCAATCATGTTTTTTTTGGGATGTTTAATTAACCCATAATGACATAAATTGGGACGAACAGTTGAATATAAAATATCATTCATTTCAACAACACGTCGCGCCCTGCTTGGTATCTTGTCATTAGTTAAGTTTAGACTTTGAGTTTCTTCAATAATATTCTTTGTCAAACTGCTAGTGTCCAAATACTCTATTTTATGAAATGATTCATTTTTGCTAATTGAACTGTAATTATGTTTAAGTATTGAAGATAGGAAATACACCTCCCACCCCTCCGGAATTTCCCGTTTCAATTCTTTGTTGTACACCATTTTGCCGCCAGAAGATTTGTAAGGTTTGCCTTGCTCGTTGGGTTTATCCTGGGCGAAGTCGAAGGGAAAATCGAACTGCACAAACCAATAATCGTACAGCGTTTTTGCCATAGCTTCCAACTCACGGTTTATGCGGTTGTTGAGTTCTATTTTGGCGTCAAGGTCGGAAAGGACTTTGGCAATGGATTTTTGGGTGGGGAGGTCTGGAAGTTTAATTTTATATTTTTCTAGAGTGCTTTTTGATATCTCTTTAAAAGTAGTACCAGAACCAAGATTATTTAGTTCGTTTTTTTTGAGTTTCAAATAATAGTATAAAAACTCATTATGCAAAATATCAGTATTAACGACAATGTTTTTAAAACCTTGGTTTGTAACTAACTTTGTTGAAGCAATTGAAAGCAACCCTATTGGAGCCCTGCTTGAAAGCAAAACAGTTCCTTCCGGTAATAATTTTGTGTTTGATAATGCTTTTTGAGTAATCGTTCGTTCGCCTTTTAAAATATATTTTTGATTTTGGTCTGATAAATCCTTTGGGGTAATCCAAATAATATCCCCATTCCAATAATCTTCATTATTTGTTGATGGTGTTGAACCATTGAATATTGAAGCTATTTGACCAAGTTCCATTGAAATCCAATTATTCATACCTCAACCCTTTCAAATTATTTTGAATTTCGGTTTTGTGGGTGTTGCCTTCGAGAGCCTCAGGCAACGGCGGAGCCTCAGGCAACGGCAGAGCCTCAGGCAACGGCAGACCCTCAGGCAACGGCAGACCCTCAGGCAACGGCAGACCGGTGGCTGAGGCTCTCGAAGCCACCTTTGCATCTCTCGAAGCCACTTTTAAATCTCTGTATGCTATTGACAGGGGACTGAGGCTCTCGAAGTCCCCATTTATCAATGCTTCTTTCTTTTTTCTGCTCCAACCTTGTACTTGCTTTTCTCTGTAAAATGCTTCGTCAATTCGCTGATATTCCTCATAATATACTAATTTAACCGGAAGCCGTTTTTTTGTATGATTAGCTCCTTCACCGGCTTGATGTTGTGCCAAACGAAGTTCTAAATCCTTTGTACTTCCGGTGTAATAACTCCCATCACAACATTCTAAAATATACATATATCCTTTCATTTTAAACTATTCTTGATATCGGGAATGTTGCCTTCGAGAGCCTCAGGCAACGGCGGAGCCTCAGGCAACGGCAGACCGGTGGCTGAGGCTCTCGAAGCCACGAAGCCTAATCCCTTTAAATTATCCTGAATTTCGGTTTCCAATGTTCTGCTTTCTGCAAAAAGGTTGTTTAGGTTTTTTTCAAAGCCTTTCATTTTGGTATTAAACTCTTCCGCTGTAATGTCCACATATTCAATTTTCACTTCAAAATATTGCCCTGCACTCAGCGAGTAGTTTTTTTGTTTTATTTCATCGTATTTCACCACTACCGAAAAATCTTCAAGTGCTTTCTTGTTGTTGAAAGTGTCTATAATTTGTTGTTCTTCTTGTGTGGTTAAAACGGTTTTTTGGCTTTTACCCTCTTTTACTGTTTCACCCAAATTAGAAGCATCAATCAGCACGACATCGCCTTTGTTTTTTTTATCCATAAACACTATGGAAACATTGGTACCTGTGGTGGCAAAAATATTGCTTGGCATACTTACCACGCCTGCCAGCATTTTGCTTTCAACCAACTTTTCACGGATTTTTTTATCAATGCCTGCTTGTGCGGTAATAAAACCTGTGGGAACGACTACGGCTGCTTTGCCATTTTTGCTCAACGAAAAAATAATGTGCTGCAAAAACAGCGAATATATCGACATTTTATCTTTGGCTTGCTTGGGTATATTTGGTATTCCTGCAAAAAAACGTTCGTGGTATTCTTTGCAATCCAAATCGTTGCGGTAATCCGAAAAGTCAAGTTTAAAAGGTGGATTGGAAACTATAAAATCGAATTTTTCCAACGCTCCGTTTTCGTTTTTATGGTAGGGATGCGAAATGGTATTACCCTGAATAATGTTTTGAATGGAATGCACCAGATTGTTCAAAATCAGGTTCAAACGCAACAAACTTGATGATTTTTGGCTGATGTCCTGCGAGTAAATGGTGCATTTGTCTTCGCCAATGGCATGGGCAATGTTCATCAATAACGTACCAGAACCAGCCGAAGGGTCATAAACGGTTACATCTTGCACCGGTTCGTTTACCAAAATGGCAGCCATAATTTTTGCCACCGCATGAGGTGTAAAATATTCGGCGTACTTGCCACCGCTATTAGTGTTGTAGTCCTTTATCAGGTATTCAAAAATGGTGGCGTAAAAATCGAATTTCTGGTTAAAAATATGCTCAAAACTAACCCCAACCAATTTATTGATAATGGCTTTTGCAAAAGCATCACGCTTACTGCCATCGCTAATGTACTCGGTAAGGCGGTCGAACAAAACCACTTTTGCCCCGCCATCGGTTTTTACGGAGAAAATGTCGTTGTTGGTAATGGCAATGTCCATCAAGGTGTCGTCAAACAATTTGGCAAAATCGCTTTCGTTTTGTCTGCCAAAAAGTTCCGATATAAAATGCTGTGGTTTCAATTTGGCTGTGTCGGCTCCCAACTGCAAAAGCAACATTTCGTAATCGTCATCGGAATATTCAGCAATTACTTTTTCCCAGTTTTCAGCTTTCTTTAATTTGCTGTCGAGTTTCTTTACCTCAAATGCAAATTTGTCGTTCATAAATTTATACAGGAAAACCTGTGTAATTATTTTAAACTCGTTGCCATCGTTGCCCAAACCATAGTTTGCACTAATGCTTTTAAGGCTGTCGATAAGCGTTTTGGTTTTATCTTTAAAATCTATATCTGTCATTTCTTATTTATTATCTCCTTTTTTAAGCATCTTTTTTATTTCCTTGTCAAAGTCCGAAATATAGTTTTTGTCTTGAATAACCCGAAATTTATCGTATTCACTTTCGGCTTTCAATTTAGCTTCCAGCATATTAATTTTGCCATTATCTTTAAGCAAGGGATAGTCGGCAAGCTCTAAAAACTGAACTAAAAACTCATCCCAATTCTTCATGTTCATTACGGTTCGGTTTCTTGCCCTGCTTTCTGCCAAATCGAGGTACGATGTAACAATTCTTTCGAGCATTTTGAGGTGCTCTTCATTTAAATAGTTTTTAGCAATAACCACATCGCTTTTCAAAACTTTCCCATCGGGAGCTTGTTTCCAGGTTTTTAGCCCCATATAAATTTTTGTTGCATCCGCTTCGGTATAAATAATCTCGGCGGCTGTTTTACCTGTTATTGCCCAATGTAATTTGTTTTGAACCGTTGCAAAAAAAAGTTTTGTAATATCGGCTTTACTATCGTAATCGGCAGATAGGGCGTAGATGTCGGTAATTTTTTGATATAGCCGTCTTTCGCTTAAACGAATTTCACGAATGCGTTCAAGCATCTCGTCAAAGTAATCGATGCCGAAATGTTTTATTTGCTTTAAACGTTCATCGTCCATCGCAAAACCTTTGATAATGTATTCGTGTAGAATTTCGGTAGCCCATTTTCTGAACTCAATGGCACGATGCGAATTTACGCGATAACCCACTGCGGTAATCGCACGCAAATTATAATATTTTACCTGTTTTATTTGGGTTTTCCCTTCAATAGCACCGTGTTGAGTGGTGTGTCGGAAATCCCGACATACCCTGTTTTCGTCTAACTCTCCATCAGCAAAAATCTTTTTTAGATGCTCGCTAATTGTTGAACGACCTTTTTCAAATAGTTCGGCAATGAGTTGTTGGGTGAGCCAAAGCGTTTCATCCTGAAAATAAACATCAATATTTACTTTCCCATCTTTTGTCTGAAATATGACAAAATTCTGATGGAGTTGTAAATCATCTTTTTTATCGTTGTTTTTAGATAGCTCTTCCATAAAATTCATTCAAATATTCGTTTACCACCAAGTTGTTAATGTACTTCGATGATTCAGCGTTCAAATTTATATTGTTTTTGTTTTTGAATTGATCAATAACCAATCGCATCATTTGGGTTGTGAAATAGCTTTCATTATCTAACAACCTTGTGTTTTGTAGCACTTGCAAATCTGCATCTTGCTTTACACTTTTTAATGCTTCAAAAATCTGACTTTCTTTTTGTGATAATGTGCCTTTCTCAACCAAGCGTTTGTGGATTCGGGCATATTTTGGGTCGCTGTCGTATTTGTCTTTCAATAAATTGTTTTGGCGGTTGAGTTCTTTTATTTTCTCATAAATTTTCGTCAATGCACCAATGTTTTGCCTCATTTCGTCTTGTGTAATTTCGTCAAGATTTTTCTTGTTGAATAAGCGTTTCAATTCTTCGTACAACGAAACAAATTCAGGGTCTTTTTTATCAAAATTACTTGCCAAAGTTTCACGAGTTTTCCGCAAAGTATCTTTTAGCTCATCGGCTAAAATCAGTTCTTCTTCCGAAATTTTGGTAAAGTGAAACAGCACATCTTCCAAAGCAACATTCAGTAAATTGGTATTGTCGATGTTGTTTTTTAATGCCTCCTGCGTATTGAGTAGATTTAAATGATTTTCGGTTTCACGGTAAAGTTGTGCCAACTTTTTGAAGTCAATTTTTTCGAGCAAATCAAAATGACCGAATAAACGGATTAGATTGTATAAACTCTTGGCATTGCCCAAAGCCTTTTTAATGAGCAATACTTTTTCACGGTCTTGAATTTGGGTTATTTGTTGCGAAAACACCTCGGCATTGGTGGTATCGAAATAAAATAAAATGTCCTTTATTTCCGCAATTTCTTTTTCAATTTCTTCTTTTGATTTAAATAAGTCGGAGTAAAACTCCATTTCATCGCCCAATTCAGCTTGCAATTCATCAAAATATGCTTTATTGGTTGCGTCAAATTCTGCTCTAATATCAGCAAAATCAACTACATAGCCATATTTGAAATTTTTATATGTTCGATTAACCCGTGTAAGTGTTTGCAAAAGGTTGTGCCGTTTAATAACCCGCCCAATGTATAATTTCTTTAACCGTTTGGCATCAAAGCCTGTTAAAAGCATGTTGTAAACAAACAAAAAATCAATTTCTCCCTCTTTAAAATCTTCAACTAAATTTTTCCGTTCTTGCGGAGAACCAATATCATGCAGAATTAAAGCAGCGGTTTTAACTCTATAACTATGTTTAAGTTTAGACTTATAGTATGCTTTAGGTTCTGCGGCTTGCAGCAATTCTTCTTCTTGTTCCGATTTTAAAGCGTATTTTTCATTAAAAATACGGTGCATTTCTTTTGCCTGGTCAGAACTGTCGCAAACCACCATTCCGCCAATGGAACTATCGGAAAAAGTCAAACGGCTTTTTTCAAAATCGTCCACGATGTAGTCGAGCATTGGCTCAACAAAGTTGGTGTGAGCAAAGACTTTTCTCCTTTCAATGTCGCCTTTTAGAATCTTGATTTTATCCAAGGCATCTTTCAGCACAATTTTATAATCACTTTCAATTTCTTCTCTGATTAACCGAAGTGTATAACCATCGGCAATTGAAGCATTGTAGTAATATTTGTGAATGTAATTCCCAAATAAATCTTTCGAATAATAATCCTTTGTAATGAGTGGCGTACCTGTTAAACCGATTTTTATTGAGTTGGTGTCGGATTGCGTAAGGTTTGCCAAAAAACTACCTTGTGGATTGTAACTTCGGTGTACTTCATCTAAAAAGTAAATTCGCTGAATACTAATATCGTAGTCTTGCTTTTGGGTTACATTAGCTTCTTCGCTGAACTTTTGAATGTTCACCACCGTAATTTCAGGCTTACCCGAATTGTTGTGAATGGCTGTTGTGGTTTTAATTGACTTTACAAAGTCTGCTCTTGAATCAACAATATGAACAATCAAGTCACGAGCTGTAAATTCTCGTTTTGCCTGAATAAGCAAGTCTAAACGGTCAACAATAAAATAGAATTTAGGTATTACTTTTTTCTTTTGGAAATAATCAGTTAGGTAGCGAACATTGTAAAATGCCAAAGCAGTTTTTCCGCTTCCTTGTGTATGCCAGATAATTCCCTTCTTTATTCCGCTTTCTAATTTGTTTTCAATGGCTTTTGTGGCAAAAATTTGAGGGTAACGCATAATGTGTTTTTCAATTCTCTTTTTTTCATCCACATACGCAATAGCATATTTTAAAATAAACGAAAGCCTGTCTTTTGAAAACAATGATGTTAAAACTCGATTTGTTGGCGTGTTTGGGTTTTTATTTGTCAGAAATTCTGGCGAGTTTTTTATAACTGCCAGATTGTTGTCTTTCAAAATATAGTTTTCTAAACTATCATCTTCAGCTTCTAACAACTTTTCCAAGTCCAATTTTTCTTCTTCTCTGAAATAGTTGAATATCGGTTTTGTGTATGAAGGCGAAGCATAAAAAGCACCTTGTAAAGGTTCAATATCTCCGTTGTCGTACTCCATGTTATTGGAGAAAACCATCAATTGCGAAATGTTTACAAACTTTCTGAATTTCTTGTTTTGGAATCGGTTGTTTATTCTTTCTCGTTCTGCAATTATTCCGTCTCGGTTGTTTGGTTTTTTAACTTCAATAAATGCCAACGGCATTCCATTGATTAAAAGAATTATATCGGGTCTGAATTCTTCGTCTCCGTTTTTATAAGTCAATTCGGTTACAACATTAAAAGTGTTGTTTTCAAAATTCTCAAAGTCAATCAGTTTTACTCCTGATTCACTGGTCAGTTTCTCAAAATAGGCTTTGCCTAAATCTTCATTGCTCAGTAAAAGAGAAATATCAACCAACAATCGTTCTGCTTGGTCTTGGTCAAAGTCAGGGTTGATTTTTACAATAGATTCTTTGAATATTTCCGTGAAAATATTTGTCTCTGTATCCCAAACCGCATTATTCAGCGAAATATATTTGTAACCAAGTCTGCATAGGTGCAGTATGGCTGGAATTTTCACTCTTGAATCCTCGTTAAATTTCATATTTCATTGTCCAAAATTTATAGTCCGTAAGATACTCAATTTCCTGCGGTGCATCGGCAAGAAAACTGCTCTTTTGTCCCGAAAAAATCGGGATGTGTCGGGGCTTGCAAATGTGCTGTTTTGTGCGTGGGCTGTTCATTTTAGCTTATTTCTATAACTGCAAAATTACCACTGTCGTTTCTTTCTTAGACTTGTTGGTAACGTTTAGTATAAGAATAGTAGCCGACTGCGTGGCACTTTTCTGTCAAGTTACAAGAAAGTTGGAGCGGGCTACAACCCTTGAATTTACTACTGAACCGGCTATTATTTTTATACATTGTTAGCAGTTGACCTTTTTATTCTATCAGCTTTTTTAGATTATCTGCTTCAAATAGGAGCTGCATTTGAGATAAGCCAGAATGGGGATTTTCAAATTCAAATACACCTAATTTATTGCAATTAGTAATTGCAGTCTTTAAATGTGGTCTTAGTTTAAGGTAAATATCGTTATCTTGCTTTGTGTAGTATTTCTGACTTTTTTCATAATCAGATAGGTAATTCCTCTTTTTCAATTGGGCAATAACTTTTTCGCAATTTTCATAATATTTTGAAGTCGTTTCAAAATGCAATAATATCCAAAATTCTAAGCAAGGATTATTAATTATTACATGAATATTTTCGTACTTTTTTTCTATTATGTCGAAATACTCTTTGAATTCTATTATTGCTGTTTTGCTTCCTTTTTTCGCTGAACGAGTTTCACTATCAATTACATCAAAATCAATTATCCAATAAACGTCGTTATAATCCTTCGATAATTCTAAAACTAATTCATATTGCTCTGCAAGTTTCTTCCTTTGAGGAATTTTAGGTTCTAAAGTAACATTAATTGACCTTTCATTCCTTTTCAGCATTTGTATGTACCAAAATTCACATTCACCGTCAACGACAAATGCATATCTAATTTTGCTCTTTATAGGTATGCTTTTATTTCTCCTCATTAGTAATATCTATATAGTAGTCACCTAAATTTGGCACACCTCCAAGTTTTCCAATTTTATATGCATTGTAAATATTACTGGTATCTCTGATTATAGAGCTGTCGAAATCTGCTAATGAATAAAGTTCTGTCGCACAACATTCAGATTTATCTGTGAACCAGATTGCATCATTTCTAAAAATGTCTTTGTTATTTAATATTTCTCTATTGTGTGTGGTAGCAATTATTTGAGATTTTTTAGAATTTACTAAAAATGATAATAGAAAATGAACAAATAAGTCAGGATGCAATGATGCTTCTAATTCGTCAATAGGGAAAATCACTGAATTTTTTATTAACATGCTTAAAATTCCAGCAAAACCGTAATACCTCATTGTTCCCTGAGATTCATATTCGGCGGATAATTTATATTTCACATCTTGCACAGTATGTTCAAATTCCAAATTAACAGCTGTAACTTTTCCTTTGTTTTTTAATTCATTGACTTTCTTGTTCGGAACTTTTATTTGTTTTTCAATGAACTCAAGAAAACCGTCTGGTATATCTTTTTCTTCTTTTTGAATTAATATATCAGAAATATTTAAATCTGCTTTCTTTAGGATATTAATAACATCTTCTTTTTTTATCTTGGTGTCATCAATTCGAGAAGTTATATAGCCGTCAAGCTCAGTTCTAGTATAAATCATTGGTCGCAAATAGCTAGAAAACCAATCAGTTACTTCTTTTAGTTCCTTTAGTTCAATATTAGTTTTAAGAAACCCCCCCAGCACGGTATTATTCCATAAAGTATTTGACTCTAATGTCTTTTCGAATGTTTTATCCTTTTTTATTTTGCTACCAAAGGTAATTTGAGAGTATTGTTTATTTATATCGGTATTCCTTTTGAAAACGTTCGCTTTGTTAGGATTATAAAAATAAAGTTCTTCACGAACAATTGCTTTTTTATTAAATTCAACTTCATAATAATAACGAATTTCATTCTGTATAAAATCTAAAGCGAGAATCGAATTGGATTTCGGTGTTATAGAATCAAATAAAAAAGGATTGAAATCTAAAGGTTCTGTCTTTTTCTCTTCTGGCTCTAATACAATGTCTCTCAGGAAGTCAAGTGCCTTTAGAATTGTCGTTTTTCCCGATGCATTTGCACCATATATTAGTCCTAGTTTAAGAAGTCTCAATCCGCCAATAGCAGGTATAATATAATAGTCCTCTAGCTGGGTTGACTTATCGGCTTCGAAAGATAATTCTTGTTTATCTTTTATTGAGCCAAAGTTTTCGATACTGAAATTGATAATCATTTCTTTTCTTGTTTTCTATGCGATTACAAATATACAGCATTAAATCCTAATATTTTTAATATTTAGGCATTATTATGAAAGTAAATTGCAAATATGCGGGCAAATCTGTCTGAGAGTGTCTTTTTTTAGGTTTACTGCTAACTAATCCTTAAGTGTACTCTCTAAAGTTATCTTAAATTCTTCTTCGGCAAGGTAGTTTTTAGCAACACCTATTTCTTGGTTCGTAGGTTTTTTTCCTTTAAAAGTAGTCAATCCCATAAAGGGAAGCTGTGCATTGGCTCTTTGAAAAATTAGTTCTGCTGCCGTGTGACCGTGCTATGACCAATGTAGCTAGTCTTGAACTGTTTTGAAAATCAAAAAAAATATGTAATACTACTCCACCATCTCTACCCTAAAACCTTCGTTTCGTAGCAGGTTTAGCACCCCTTTATCGCCTCCCAAATGGCCGCAGCCAACAGCAACAAAAGTTATCTGGGCGTTACCCAGCTCAACTATTTTAGGTATCCAGTTCTCGTTACGCTTATCAATTAAAAACTCGCCAAACTGTTTAAACTCCTCATCGCTCTCCATCATAAATTTGTAAACTGCCTCGGCATCTCTACTCTTATATTGTTCTACAAGCAGCTGAAAATCTATCTTCGATTGGTTAAAATCGTCTATACTCTCCATAAGCATCCTGGTTTGCTGCTCCAACGGTATCAAATCTATGTAGCCAATTTGCTCGCCAATAGTTTCTAGCCCTCCCATAGGCTTTTGCTGAGTCATAGCCTGTTGCATAAAATGCAATTCGTACGATGCTGACTGGGCTCCAATTATCTTTTGTAGTAAAAAAGAAGAAAGCATCAGAGGCTTTACCTGCTTTAACATTTCTATTGGTAGCTGTAACGAATCGGCAAAGAATTTACCTAACCGCTGGTATTCGTCAGTTGTAACTATTTTGTCAATGCTATTATCCTTCATCATCATAGCAGTTTGAGCCTCTAAAGCCATGGTTGGGCTAGACATGTCAATCTCTAAAACAAGCTTTTGGGCCTCTGCAAATTTTTCTATCACCGCTGCATCAATAAAAAAATCATCCTGAGGCAGGGCGTGTATCGTTCCATAAATATATACGGGGTACTCCGTTTTTTCGCCAGTAACCTTATAAAGCAACGATTGGGAGAAAACACCAATCGAAATTAGCATCAGTGCAACTGATGTAAAGAATGTTTTTAGCATAGTTTTTTAATTAGTTGAAAAAATGAACCTAAAACACTTCATTATAATCTTTTAATAAAAGCACTTCTATGCCCCAATCTAACTACCCTGCCTAAATCTTCACTGGCCTGTTCGTAGGTAACATATTGTCCTGCAAAGTACCTGTAAAAATCATCATTCCCTTTCACAACAATTAAATCAATGCCACTAAGCCGATTATTCTCGAGCGGTTTTTTTAGGGCAAGCACTTGTATTCCGTATAGACAATCGGCCTTAGACTTAGCTACTCCTACACTACTAGAAGCAGATGGAACTAAACGTTTCACAAACGAATCTTTATACCCTATCGCCTTAAGTTTTTGTTGTATTTCAATTGCTTCGCTATGCGTAGCAACCGCTCCAACAGTATAACGGCAGTAGCCATCATTACCTTTTGTAATAGTTAACCCCTCAATATTTTTAAAATGATTTGCGTGTACTGGAACAAGTAGCGCCATAATTTGAACGGTAAATCCGCCATCACTAAACACTGTTTCGCTTACCTCAGCAACATACGTCTCCTTACGAACAGCAGAGACTTGCTCCCTTTCGGGTTTAACCTGATTTAGCTCTTCAGCCTTCTTCTTTTCATCTACTACTGGTTTATTAATGGCAACGGACGCTTCCTCAACAACGGCAATTTCCTCAATAACGGCAATTTCCTCTACAATAGTTTGCACAGGCTCTGTGTCAGCCACGCTCTCCACTATTTCCTCAACAATATTTTCAGCTAGCGCAAGCGCAGGCTCTTCCTCTGGTTCATTGAAAATGGCCACCAGGTTTACTTCTAAATTCTGATTGACTGCATCGTCTGCTACTGCCAAAATCGTTTCAAAATCCTCAAAACCATCACCCTTTGCCTCAACCCGATACTCGCCAGGCAGCAACTTTTTCGAGAATGATTTTTCGGCAACAGTTTTGGTAATTTCGGCAACTGGTTCAACCGACTCGGTATTAAATATCGAAATTTTAACATTGGATACTCCATCGGGTTCCTGCCCAATTACAGCAATATTTCCATGAATATTAACCAATGGTATAATTTTCATTTCGTAAATATCCTGTGGCCCTAAAGCATCGGGTTTTGATAGAGTCATTAAACCATTTGTAAGGCTAAGTGGGTAGTAAAACAGGTTGTCGTCGGAATTATTTATTGGGTATCCTAAATTCACAGGTTCACCCGAGCCATTTAAATCAATATAAAAAATATCGTACCCACCAATACTTGAATGCCCTTTAGAGCTAAAGAACAAGTACCTACCATCGGGTGTAACGAATGGAGATTCCTCATCAAATTTGGTGTTAACTCTTGGCCCTAGGTTAACCACATTTTCCCATTGCTCCTTGTTGTTGAGCGTTGCTTTATATATATCCAATCCGCCGCTCCCCTCGGGTCTATCGCTAGTAAAATACAACGTTTTACCATCGGGAGACACAGCCGCATGCGTTTCGTTAAACTTTTTGCTGGTAATGGGCTTCTTTAGTTTTTTCGACCTTACCCAACCCTCATCGTAAAACGTATCGTAAATCTGCTTTGTACTCGAAAAATCATCAACCATATAAAGCCACGTGCCATCGTATGATAAAGATGATGTTTTTAAAAACCCTCCACGTATATCGTCCGTAATGCGAACAGGCTTTTGCCACTCGCCACTCTTTTTACGTGAAACGTAAATATCGTAACGTGCTCCTTTTTTTGTGGTATAGGCTAGTGTGCTGCCATCGCCCGAAATTACGGCATTAAAATTTTGATCCTTGTTATTAATAATGCTACCAAGATTTACGGTGCTCAACCCAATACCTTCGGCCATGAGAGCGGGAGCCATTCTGCACGTTTGTATCCTCTTGTCAACATCGTTTATTCTTGGGTCTTCGAGTTTTAAAAAACCTTTAAACGTATTGAATGAAGCTATTGCCTCTTGAAACTGTTCATTAATCTGGTATGCAACTCCCAAATAGTAATGAGCATCAATAGGAGAATTAAGTTCCTTAATGGCTCGTGAATCAAAATCGACTGATGCGCTTTCGGCCGCTTCCTTAAAATAATGGAGTGCAAGGTCCTTACTATCCACAATAGATAAATAGCACATTCCTATTTTAAATTTCAAATTGGCACTGGAGGGTGCCATCTTAAGAGCCTCACCATATTTTTTTACGGCTTTATCGTACTGTTTATCGTACAAAAAATCTTCGGCCTCAAGTTCTTTAGAATAAATTATATTCCAATTCTGAGAAAATATGAGTACGCTTTGCAGTAAAAAAGCCACCAAAAGCACAAACCTTAGCATACGGTTGTAGGTTTTGTTTCTATTCATTTAATATCCTAACATTTAACACAAATGTAATATATTAAGGTGTACGCTATACTTTTATTTGATAAATAGAGCATTTTATGCAGTAAAAGCGGCACGTATAGAGGCGAATAAACACAAACACTCGTTTTTGCTTGTAAAATAGTTCAAAAACAAAACTTACAATACATATTATTGTGGCAAAATATTGGGTAAAACAACCCTCTCAGGAAATTAACTTAAAGAATAAAGTAGAGCATCAAAAATACAAACCCATTTATAACAATCTAATAATCAAAACACATCCATCAATCTAATACAAACCAAATATCATTAGCTAGTTTGAAAACAATTTACATTGAAATTTTAACTGCCAATACAAAAGATATTCATTTTAAACCGTAAAAAACAACAAAAGGGAACAACAAATCGGGCATACTTTAACGCCAACTACTTTGAGAGGTAGATGAAAATTTTTTCGCGTAAATCTTCAGAATTGAAGGGTTTTGGCACATAATCTAATGCACCTAATTCAATAGCCTTATTAATGCTCGTTTCATCGTTTCGGGCCGAAAGAACTATTACCGGGATGTTGTTTTTCTCTGCGGATTTTGCTGCTAAGAACTCAAACCCATCCATAACTGGCATCATAATATCAAGAATAACCAGATCGAGATTACCTCCATTCAACAACTCTAAAGCCTCCTTTCCGTTAGAAGCCATAACAACCTCAAACCCCCAATCGGTGAGGAGCGAATCAATTAAAACTCGATTATAGTAAACATCATCTACAAGTAATACTCGTTTCAAATACATAGCAATAAGGCAATTGGATTAATATATGTATAAATATAGATAATTATTTTCAATTAATGCTTTGTTTGTTCTAAGTGACATAAAATAAAAATAGCAAGCTGAGGTTCTGCAGAACCCCGGCTTGCTAACTATTTATTCTTAAACAACGCTAGTAATTATAGGCAGAAATTTCTGGCTATCGAACTTTCTAAAATTATGCTGTAAGCCTTAGCCTCATCTCAGATTTCATTTCGGCATGCACCAGCAAGGCAAGTTGATCCAGTCGAACGAGATCATTTTCTATTCCAACTTTCAACTTAATATCAAAGGTAGTTTCAATAAGGTAAATCAATAAATTTAAATCCCACCCATCAAGGCCAATGTCCTTACGTAAATCGGCATTATGGTAATTTACAATATCCTTTACCCTAAAGTTCACCATTAAAATCCAACGAATTTTACTATATATATCAGAAACAGCCATACGTTACAAGTATTAAAAAAAAACAAATAAAATAATTAAATTTAGTATTGAGCAAACGCTATGCCAACTAAACTGAGCAAAATATATTATTTATATAAATGTTTCAACCTTTCCACAATCATTATTCCATTTCAAATCATCTTGTGAAGCATTAAACCTTTTAAAATTTATTAATTCATATATCATACTCTTTGGTCAATTTCAAGGGTACCTCTCCCATATTTAAAACAGAAGGAAATATTAGCAGGGCTACATAAACAATACACATGGTGCTTTGTTTTACAAAAAACTTACTATTATGACAGAAAAACATATTTATCCCGTTACCGGAATGTCGTGCGCAGGCTGCTCTTCTAGTGTTGAAAGTATGCTTAAAAGTGTTGATGGCGTGCTAGATGCAGGCGTAAACCTTGCAAACCAAACGGCTTGGGTAAATTTCAACACTCAAAAAGTTACACCAAAAACATTGCAACAGGCAATACGTTCGGTGGGTTACGATTTGCTTATTAGCAACGAATTTAACAAAGATGCAACCGATAATATAAGGCTAAAAGAGGCCCATTCTTTAAAGATGAGAATATTTTGGGCGGCCAGCCTTACCATACCCGTTTTTGTGCTGGGAATGTTCTTTATGAACTGGCAGTATTCGCCCATAATTTCGCTCGTATTTGCCACACCCATCATATTTTGGTTTGGCCGCGGTTTCTTTATTAACGCATGGAAACAGGCACGCCACGCACAAGCAAATATGGACACCCTTGTTGCCCTGAGTACCGGTATTGCATACACCTACAGTGTGTTCAACACTTTATACCCCAGCTTTATGGTTAGTCGAGGCATAGAGCCTCATGTTTATTTCGAATCGGCTTCGGTTATTATTACATTTATACTACTTGGGAAATGGCTCGAAGAGCGTGCAAAAGGAAAAACATCGTCCTCAATAAGAAAGTTAATGGGTCTGCAACCCAGCACCGTAACCGTTGTTGACAATCTTGTTTACCGAGAGGTTGGAATTGCTGAACTTCAAATTGGACAGCATGTTCTGGTTAAACCTGGTGGAAAAGTTCCAGTGGATGGCACCGTTATTCAGGGCACATCATATGTTGACGAAAGCACCATAACCGGCGAGCCTATGCCAGTAGAAAAATCGAGTGGGAATAAAGTTTTTGCTGGCACAGCCAATCAGAAGGGAACACTTACCGTTTCGGCAGAACAGGTTGGCTCTGAAACTATTTTAAGCCGAATAGTTCAAATGGTTGAAGAGGCGCAAGGCTCAAAAGCCCCGGTACAGAAGTTAGCCGATAAGGTGGCAAGCATTTTTGTTCCGGTAGTAATGGGTATCGCCCTAATTAGCTTTGCTGGGTGGGTAATTTGGGGAGGCGAACTAGGTGTTGTTCACGGAATTGTTGCCATTGTTACCGTTATGGCAATAGCATGCCCTTGTGCTATGGGACTTGCAACCCCAACGGCTATTATGGTTGGTATGGGAAAAGGCGCCGAAAACAATGTGCTTATAAAAGATGCGCAGAGTTTAGAAACAGCTCACAAGATAAATACCGTTGTGCTAGATAAAACGGGCACCATAACCGAGGGTAAGCCAATGGTTACTGATGAACTGTGGTTTACCGATAACAACAATTCATCGGGTTTAAAGCAAATCCTTTTCTCTATTGAAAACCAGTCTGAACACCCCATTGCACAAGCCGTAGCACAATATTATACTGAAAATAGCACAACTCCTATTTCCATTAATAATTTTGAAGCCCTATCGGGTTTAGGAGTAAAAGCAAGCTTAGACAACGAGAACTATCTTATTGGGAATAAAACATTAATGCTAGAGCAGAACGTGAACATACCTGCTGAGGCGAACAGTAAGCTGGATAGCCTAAGTTCTGACGGTAAAACCGTTATCCTTTTTGCCAAAGCAAACAATGTTTTAGGCCTTATAGCTGTTGCCGATAAAGTGAAAAGCACATCAGTCAATGCCATTAAAACACTTATAAGTATGGGTATTGAGCCAATAATGATGACAGGTGACAACGAGCAAACCGCTAAGCTTGTAGCTTCTCAGGTGGGAATAAAGCGTGTAATGGCCTCAATGCTGCCACACCAAAAAGCCGAGCAAATAAAGAAGCTGCAAAGCGAAGGCAAAATTGTGGCTATGGTAGGCGATGGCATTAACGACTCACATGCACTTGCACAGGCCGACGTAAGCATTGCCATGGGCAAAGGTTCGGACATTGCTTTAGATGTTGCCAAAATAACTTTAATATCATCCGATTTAAACCATATACCCACGGCAATTACGCTTTCAAAAAAAACGATGAGAACCGTGCGACAGAATCTTTTCTGGGCATTTGTTTACAATATAATCGGAATACCCTTGGCTGCAGGGGTTCTGTACCCCATAATCGGATTTCAATTCGACCCAATGATAGCAGGTATTGCCATGGCTCTTAGCTCCGTATCGGTAGTTAGCAATAGCCTCCGACTAAGAACTGTTACCATTTAGCAACTTAAAGTAATTGCAAGGGGTAATCATCGGTTTAATTTCGAATAAAAATTAAATTTGATGCATACGGTTATGCTTTAAATGGTGCTATTCACAAAAAATGGCATTTTCACTGATTGCCCTTTTTATATAAACTTTAGCCTTCATGTAAAGCCTGTTTTTCGAGTCAAAAAAGTCAGGTTCAGAGCATAAATAATCCTTTTAATAATCCAGATAAAACTACAATATTATGGCAGTGATTTCTCCGTTGTCGCTCTTGTCTTCGCTCACTTTCGACCCTAAAATTATATAACTTTAAAACAATAAGTTAAAGATAAAAATGCTTAAATTTGAATGTCCCAACACAATGTTTAATCTATGCTTGTTAGGAAAAACAATAAAAAGCGGAATATATGAAACAACTAAGTATTGCTGGCGCAGGAAACTCTCCATTAATGGGTAATTATTACTATGCCATAGTTTAGTTTTATAAACTATTGAAACGCTCACGATAATAAACGCAACTTTCAGGATAAACAAATTGTTTATTCGGCATCTAATAGGCACTATGTTAAAATTCTTATTACGCTTTATCGTTATATCCGCACTCTTTTGCGTTCAATCCACGGGGGTTTATGCACAGAATAATTATGAGGTACGCAAAATAAACTTTAAGGGTAATAAAACCCTCGATAAAAAATTTATTTTGGAGCGTATGGCGATGAAGGAAGTTTCGTGGCTTCAAAAAAAACTCACTAAGAAAGAACCCTATCTATATAATAACGAATTGATAAACCTTGATTTGGAAAGATTAAAACGTATTTATCAGTCCGAAGGATTTATCGATGTAAAAGTTAATCTCCAACCCCTAAAAATCAACCAAAAGAAAAGAACCGTAAAACTTACCATTGAAATAGAAGAAGGTGAACCAGTAATAGTTGATAGTATTAGTTTTAAATTGGCAGGCGAAGCCGATAATGTTAAGATGGATTCCCTTACTAAAAAAGTTTTGCGCAAAATCAATCTAGGACAAGGCAACCGCTTTAGAGACGACGCCCTGATGGATGACATCATGGTCATTGAAAATGCGTTCAAAAATATGGGCTATGCCTATGCCTCCTCATCTTACGATTTATACCTCCGCCCTACTCAGCGCCTTACCGGCATTCACTACCTAATCAGTCCAGGGCAATTATCATACATTGGTCCCACTAGTATTGAAGGGAATAAGCATGTGAAAGAAAAATTTATTCGCAAGCAGCTAAAATACAAGGAGGGAGACCTTTACAATCGTTCATTATTGGAGAAGACCCGTAAAAACCTCTACTTTTTACAGATGTTCCGCGTGGTTTCGGTATTGCCGCAAATGGGCGAGGACTCGTTACGAAATCCTATACCTATAAAACTTTATGTTGAAGAAGCGCCTCGCCTAAACGCACGGGTAGGTTTGGGTTACGGAACAGAAGATAAGTTTCGCACCTTTCTAGATCTCACCTACCTTGGGTTTCTCGGTAATGCACGGCGGCTTAATCTTCAGGTAAAACACTCCGAAATATTACCCTATTCGGTCAGCCTACGCTGGATTCAACCTCGCTTTTTTAACGATCGCAGCACCATTGAGCTAAACCCCTACCTAAACCGCACAAAAGAACCGGGGTACGACACCCGCACTTATGGTTTGAAGGTACCCTTTGGTTATGAATTTATTCCTCGTTGGAACAGTTCCCTATCCTATTATTTTGAAAATGTGGAACAATCCATAGAGCCCAACGATCCTGACTTCATAGAACGAACCTCCGACAAATTTCCATACAATAAATCGGGGATTATTATTGGTACAAGCTTTGATAACTCAAGACCTCAATTTTCGCCAACCAAGGGAAGCAATGTATCCGTGGCCTTTAAGGTAAATGGGTATATTTTTGGCAGCGATTTCAGCTACACCCGTTTATGGGCAAACTTTCGCACCTATCAACAAATAGGAGATTTCACTCTGGCTTTTAAACTGATGATTGGAGGCATTATTTCATCCAATTCCAGCAAATTCATTCCTGTGGAAGACCGATTTTACTCCGGTGGAGGCTCCTCGGTGCGAGGATGGAACCGCGCAGAGCTTGGCCCAAAACGCGAGAGTGGAACTCCTAGGGGCGGAAGTAGTATCCTTGAAAGCAGTTTAGAGGTTCGTTTCCCCTTGTTCTGGCGCCTAAGTGCTGTGGCTTTTATCGATGCCGGTAATACTTGGCTACAAGAATACTCGTATCGGTTAAATGACCTTGCTTATGCCGTGGGTCCTGGTCTTCGCATTAAAACACCCATTGGCCCTGTGCGTTTTGATGTTGGTTTTCCTGTTTGGAATGAGAAAAAAAAGCCGCAATTTTTTATTAGTGTTGGACAAGCTTTTTAGTATGTTTTCAATAAAAATTTGAATGAAAAAAGTCATAACATATACTTTAAAAACTCTAGGATGGATAATCCTGGGCA
Source organism: Bacteroidales bacterium (assembly GCA_041656735.1). Taxonomy (GTDB): domain Bacteria; phylum Bacteroidota; class Bacteroidia; order Bacteroidales; family Tenuifilaceae; genus Perlabentimonas. The sequence continues at coordinate 57,865 of JBBACY010000014.1, forward strand.
TAATGACTTTTTTACTGCTGGTAGCTTTGTTGATTCAAACCTCTTTTGTAAAGAAAAAGATTGCCTCTATTGCCGAGAAACAGGCCAATACCTTTATTAATGGCGAAGTGACGCTGGGCGAAATCAATGGCAATTTTTTTACAGGAATAAGCCTTAAAAACCTACTTATTACCTATGAAGGTGATACTATTGGCTATTTTAAGGAAATTAGTGCAACCTACAATTTATTACCACTAATTGGCGGAAAATTTGATGTGCGCAGCGTTCTATTGCGCGACCCTCGCATCTTCCTAAAGCAAATTAATGATTCCACTTGGAATGTTCAGCAACTAATTAAACCGTCGACTAAAACTACGGAAACCGACACAACCACAAGTAATTTTGCCATTAATCTTGCCAAACTCCAACTTGCGGATGGAACTATTCACATCAATTCACTGGACACGCTTATTCCCCGTGAAGTTAACCAGCTTAAAATAATACTTTCCGGTTCATATAGTGCTGATGCCCAGTCTTTGAAAATGGATGAATTTTCGTTCAATACACTGCACCCTGATATTTCGCTCGAAAAATTAGTTTTCAACCTCACGCGCAACAAGGAATCCATCGTATTAAAAGATTTTGCACTTAAAACAATCAAAAACCAATTGCAAGGTGATGCTGATTATGCCGAAGCACCTGAACGTAAAGGGAATGCCAACTTTAAAAGTGCACCAATAAAATTGAGCGAATTTGAATTTGTGCTGCCCGACTTTCAGCTTCCAGCAACGCCAATATTCACGCTCGAAGCACACCTACGCGATGAAGGAGTTAAGGCAGTAATCCAGGTTGAAGACAAAGGCCAAAAAATCTACTTCAATTTGGTTTCAGAAAATTTATACACATTTATTTTCAATCCGAAGGATACCGAATTAGAATACTCAATTGACGGAACCCTCGAAAAAATCGACCTGGCCTACTGGCTGAATAATCCAGAGTTAAATTATCTGATTAACGGAAAACTCAAGGCTAACGGACGAGGAACCGATTTGGCAACAGCAAAAATAAATTTAACTGCCGATTTTAAGGATTTGATACTACAGGAGCGCCCTGTTAACAAGCTGGTGATGAATTTTAATCTTGACCACGGAAACCTCTCGGGTTTTGCGCAAGGCAAGGGCGAATTTGGGGAGTTTGAGTTGCTACCCGAAATTCAACAAATACAAAACAATCCAACCTATCAAATAAAACTTACCACACAAAAACTGAACATAGCCGCCATAACTGGGAACGACAGTCTGCAATCGTCCATCAATATGGTGGCAAATATTCGTGGTAGCGGTTTCGAGCCTGAAAAACTAGCATTAACGGCCAACCTAGTGGTAAAAAACTCCACGATTGCGCAAATAGAAGTGGATACCCTATTTGCGAACGCAAAGTACAGCAACCAGAACATTACCATAGACTCACTGCTGCTGCAAACAGAATCTGTCATTTTAAGCGCGCATGGCAATTACAATATGAGAGGTAATTCGGCTATGGATTTAAAAGCACAGTTCAGCGGACTGGAAGAATTCAAGGCATTTATCCCTATAGATTCGCTTCAAACCAGCGGGGTTATTCTTGCCTCTATACGTGGAACTCGTGATTCGTTAAGTTTACAAACGAACCTACATTTTGCACAAACCACCTATCCCGGTTATAAAGTGGATACTATAAATGTGGATGCCCAAGCTTTTATTATTGGTGCAAATACCACTGCCCAGGTAAAATTGCAGGCATTGAACCTAAGCAGTAATGCCATAAATTTGGACTCTATTATAATGAATGTGGATGCCAGCATGGATTCCATTTTTGTGGATGGTCGAATTAATAATCCCGTGTTGCGCACCAGCATAAAAGCAGGAATTACTCTAGGAGAGGTTCTGAGCATCACCCTTGCCGACCTAATTCTTGATTATAAGAACCAGCATTGGGCTTTACAATCGCCCCCGGCAAGTATTAAAATTGCTGCCGACAGTTACACCGTGAATAACTTTGTTTTTGCCACAAGTTCGGCCGATAGTGCACAAACCATAAAAGCAGATGGTACCATTCGGCGTAATGGAATAGAAGATTTTTCTCTTGAAGTTTCAAAAATTGACCTCGCAAAGTTAGCCGAAATGAGTGATGAGGAGATGGATGCCTCCGGTTTATTCAATTTAAAGATAACCCTGACCGGCAACGCCAGTAACCCAAAAATAGCTGGTGTGTTTGCGGTTGATAATGCTGTAATGAATAGCTATAAATTCACTCAATTTGATGGTACATTTAATATTGATGACGACAAGCTAAAAGTTGAAGCCTTGGTTATTCCGCAGGATAGCGGAAGGGTAGAATTATCTGGAACAATGCCGCTGAAAATACAAATGGATAGCCTAAGTGTGAAATTCAATCCTTCGGATCCATTAGAGGGACTTATCAAAATTAAGCAATTCCCGTTGGCCATACTTCAAACCTTAAATATTACGGAGAATATTGCGGGCTATGCAGAAGCCGAAATTAAAATTGGAGGCACCATTGAGGCGCCAAAACCCGATGGATATTTCAGATTGGTAGATGCGGCGGTTAAAGTTCCTGAGTATGGCGTTGACTACCAAAGCATTGCACTAAATATTAACTTTACGCCCGAAAAAGTTACCATCGATACCTTTAACATAAAATCAAAGGATGGTACCATGAAGGCAACGGGCGAAGTTAACTTCAATTCCGATTTTTATAAGGGCGATATAAACGATTCTAAAATCAACATTATATTTAATCGATTTAACCCCGTAAATCACAAGCAATTCAATATGCAACTGTCGGGAGATGCCAGCCTCCAAGGTAAAGCCGGAGATGTGGTATTTGAGAGCGACCTCACAATTCCTCAATCTAGATTCAATTTGCCAGCTGTTCTTAGTCTTTTTGGTAAATTAAATACCCCAGAAATGCCTACTCCACTCCTAATAAGAGAAATGACAGAGCATGATCACTCAGGCGACTCCCTTCGAATAAAAAAAACTGTCCAAATCAAAGTGGATACTTCTACTGGACCTGGTTATTTCGACCGATTAAGGGGCAAAGCAAAAATTACCATCCCTAAAAATACCTGGATAAAAAGTAAAGATATGCGTATTGAACTTTCGGGTGACCTGGAACTAATCAAAAACAACGATTTCTTTGAGATATTCGGCACGGTGGACGTAGTGCGCGGACAGTATGATTTGATGGGCAAAACCTTTATTATTGACAAAGGCAACATCACTTTTCAGGGAGGAGAAGCAATAATGCCCCAAATGGACATTATTGCTTCCTACACCTTCCGAAATGCGCAACGTGAGGAGCAAAAACTTACGGTAAATATTACCGGCGAGGCAATAAAGCCACATATAGAATTTACCCTCTCCGAAAATGCCATCAATGAAGGCGATGCCATTTCATATATACTATTCGGAAAAAGCCTAGACGAACTCAGCCTGGCTCAACAAGACAATATGCAAAGCAGTGGCAGTTTGGCTGGTAATGCAGCAGCCTCATTAATTTCAGCACAGCTAACAAAGTTTCTGGGCAATAAACTCAATATAGATTATATAGAATTAAACACCAGCGGAACCTTCGACAATGCCACCATAGAGGTTGGAAAATATATAACCAACAATCTATTTGTCAGCTACGAGCAACGCATTGGGCAGTCAAACGAGGATGATTTAACGAACTATGAAATTAAGCTCGAATATGAGGTATTCCGCTTTCTCTTTCTACAGCTAAATAACTCTAACCGCGACAGTGGTTTTGATGTAATCTTCAAAATAGAGGCTGAATAAACGCTTGTGCCAAGGGTTAAACTATAACATCATTACCATTGTACTCAGCAAATCTTAACTTTTTATAAAGAAGACTAGCAAAAAAACAAGCAGTTTAAAGCCTGGGTAATATTAAGTATCTGCTACTTAAAATTAAGCCACGCATCATGCAGTTCGTCATAGTGATACTCAACAATATGCTTTAACCAGTACGTGTATTTTTGCGGATTAGCCTCAATATCACGCTTTAAGTCGGGTAAAGTAATCCAAGCATAACTTTCAACCTCTTGGGCATTCGGCTTGGGTAACCCATCGTAAAAGCCCACGTATATATGGTCTATCTCATTTTCTGTTAACCCATTATTGAATGAAGCACGATATTTAAACTTCGTCACAAACTCTAATTCAGCATCAAAGCCCATCTCCTCAACCAACCGCTGATGAACGGCATTATCCATATTCATTCCCTGTGGCAAATGGCTGCAACAGGTGTTTGTCCATAGGCCCGGCGAGTGGTACTTACTCAACGCACGCTGGTGTAGCATTAGCTTACCTTCACTATTAAATACAAATATTGAGAACGCTCTATGTAAAAGCCCATCAATATGTACTTTTTGCTTCTCATCGAAACCAATAACCTCATCATTCTCATTAACCAATGCAATAATATCTGTCATAAATCGTATTGTTTTTGTAAAACAAATATAGTAGAATCATTTTGTAAAAGCCAGCAAGCTTTTATATTCAGCCAAAAATAAAATGAGCACTAAAAGTCGAAAAATCTTGATAAAAATAAAAACAATAATTAAAACCATCCGTGTCCGGTAAAAATATGACGTTTTGAAAAACCTATTCGTGTGTGCGACTGGCATCGGTCGGCGAGCCGAAAAACAAGCACAGCGGGCGTTAAGAAAAATCTGCTGTTTGAAGCACTGACCAGCGGGAAGTGCAAGTTCAGATTTTTTAGCACGCATCGCGTAGTTTTTCGAGTGAGCTGGACGGAGCCTTGAACTTCTTTGCTTACTTTCTGCTTTCAAGAGAAGAAAGTAAGTGGGGTCTGGGGCAAAGCCCCAACTATTAAAGGTAGTTAATTCGACTAGTGAAAACAAGGTTTTTGAATTGATGAGATTTTCTTTATCGGACAACAATTAATTAAAACCATACCTTACCAGCAGCTAACTTAAAGTTATTAACAACTTAGTGTTAATATGTTCGATAGCATTTAGAGAAACCTTAGGTGCATAATTTGTATTTTTACACCAAATTTAAGAAAAAAACTATGCTTGCAAAAAGAATACTTTTAGCTGTTTTCACTGTTTTAAGCATTATATCGCTTACTGCGAATGCTCAGGAAACCAGCCAATATACCCACCCCGACAAGCATCTGAACGAGGGAATAAACCTGTTTCAGAAGGGGAATTTTGTAGCGGCACAAAAAGAGTTTACAACTGCCTCGCAAAAAGCCAACCGAAACGAAATTCACGTTAAGGGCGAAGCCGAATTCTACATCGCCCTGTGTGCCATTGAGCTATTTAATGAGGATGCGGAATACCTAATGCGCACTTTTATCAACAATTACCCTGATAACCAAAAGGTTAACGTTGGGCATTTTGAGTTGGCAAAGTTACGGTATCGCGAAAAAAAATATGCCGACGCCATATACTGGTTTGATAAAACTAAACGCAATGGACTCGATTCCGACCAAAAAGCCGAATACTTTTTCAAACTTGGGTACAGCCATTTTATGGAGAATGACTTGGAGATGGCCAACCGAAATTTTTACGAGTTGAAAGATATAAAAAATATGTACTCGGCACCAGCCACATACTACTACTCGCACATAGCCTACAAGCAAAAAAACTATGCTACAGCCCTTAAAGGTTTCGAAAAATTAAGTAACGATGAAACCTTTGCCCCTGTTGTTCCATATTACATTACTCAAATATACTACCTTCAAAGGCAATACGATAAGGTAATTGAGTACGCTCCACCAATTCTTGAATCGGCCAACGCCAAACGTGCACCCGAAATTGCCCGCTTAATTAGTGAATCGCACTACCGCCTTAAGCAGTACGAACAGGCAATACCTTTTGTGGAGCAATTTATTGAGAAAGCCACAACTTTAACCCGAAAGGATAACTACCTAATTGGGTTTATTTACTATCGAAACTTTAAATTTGACGAGGCAATAAAGCACCTTGAGCGCGTTGCAACCGAGGAGGATACGCTAAGTCAGAATGCAAACTACCACCTAGCCGACTGCTACATAAAGACCGACCAAAAAGCCAAGGCTCGACAAGCATTCGCAATGGCATCGAAGCCCGATTTCGATATGTCGATTAAAGAGGATGCCCTTTTTAATTTTGCCAAAATAACCTACGAAACGCTATACAATCCTTTTAATGAAGCCATTGAAGCATTCAGGAAATACATAACCCTGTTCCCCAATAGCGACAGAATTGACGATGCGTATAATTATTTGGTTCAGGCATACACAAATACCAAAAACTACGGGGAGGCACTCCAATCTCTCGAAAAAATTTCAAATAAGGATGCCACAATTCGTAGGGCTTACCAACGTGTTGCCTTCTTTAGAGGCATTGAGCTATTTCAAAATTTAAATTTCGAAGAGGCTGTTGAAAAATTTTCCATAGCACTTAAATACCCCGAGTATAACGAAAAACTGCTAGCCCTTAGCCTTTACTGGAGGGCCGAATCGTACTACCGACTCCTTAATTTTGAGAACGCCGCCACCGATTATTCCAAATTCCTTTTATCACCAGGCGCTTTTGGGTTAACCGAATACAATATGGCTCACTACAACCTTGGCTACTCGCACTTTAAGCTAAAAAACTATGAAGAAGCCATTGTTTGGTTTCGGAAGTACACAACCCTTACGGCAAAAAACAAAACACAATTCTTGGGCGATGCCCACAACCGTATTGCCGACTCATATTTTATTCAGCGCAGCTACTGGGTTGCGCTCGACTATTACGAAAACGCAATAAACACCAATACCATTGATGTTGACTACGCTCTTCTGCAACGAGGTATAGCGTTTGGGCTAGTTAGCCGTCCTCAGAAAAAGATTGAAGAGCTACAAAAATTGGTAAACAGCTATCCCAACTCGAACTATACCGACGATGCTCTATTTGAGCTGGCCGAAACCTACCTTGCCATTAACGAGAACCAGGAAGCTGTTAAGCATTACAACAGAATACGCAACGAGTTTCCTGGCAGCACATACTACGTAAGGGCACTAGTTCAGCTCGGCATTGGAGCATACAATAACAACGACGCCGAAAATGCTATGCAATACTACAAACGCGTGGTTGAAGAATTCCCCAACTCGGCCGAGGCAAAAAATGCCTTAGTAGGCATTCGTAATATTTATGTTGATAACGGAAACATTGATGAGTATTTTACCTATGCCTCACGATTGGGAAGCCTTGGAAACGTAACAATGGCCGAAAAGGATTCATTGTCGTATATTTCTGCTGAAAGAATTTATATGAGCGGTAACTGCGAAAAGGCAGTACTTAATCTAAAAAGCTACCTCAACGAGTTTCCAAAAGGAAGTTTTGTGCTTAACGCACATTTCTACATTGCCCATTGCTACCATCGCAACGGAAAACTTGACGAGGCTTTAGAGTCATACAGCCAGGTAATACAAAGGCAAAAAAATCCGTTTACCGAACAAACCCTACTCGCTTCGTCAAGCATATATATGCAGCAAAAAAAATATGCCGATGCGTACGAAGTTTTCAACCTTCTCGAATCACTTGCCGACCTAAAATCGAGCCTACTCGACGCCAGAGTGGGAATGCTACGCACGGCAAAACTCCTCGAAAGGCACAGCGAGGTGGTTGAAGCGGCCAACAAGGTGTTAATAACCGACAAGTTACCCGCCGAAACAGAACGCGAAGCCCGTTTTACCAAAGCACTATCGTTACTTGAGTTAAACCGCAGCGACGAGGCGTTCGACGAGTTTGCATTCCTCTCGAGCAACCTAAAATCGGCTGAGGGTGCCGAGTCGAAATTTAGAATGGTAAAAATATACTACAATGCGGGCAAGTTAGATAAAGCCGAAGCCGAAGTTTTTAGGTTTGCCGAAAACAATACTCCGCATCAGTACTGGCTAGCAAAAAGTTTTATAATCCTGTCCGATATTTACGCACAACGCGACGACTTTTTTCAAGCTAAAGCCACCCTACAAAGTGTTATTGATGGCTACACTACTACCGATGATGGCATTATAGACCAAGCCTCGGAAAAACTTACTAAACTTGTTAAAACTGAAAAATTAAAACAACAAGACACCAAGGTAGATACCCTTCAGATGGGTTGGGGAGAATAAGTTTACAAATAACAAAAACATACAATACAATTAGTAAGGCTAACGATATGAACACAAAAACGATAACAACCCAAATCTTAATACTTGTTACCCTGCTTGCCGCAAGTGTTGCAACATTTGCACAGGAAAACGACCTAACCAAGCAGGTTCAAGTGGTTAGACCCTACGAACCTAGCATATCAGATGCTTTTAAACTCAACCTACTGCCCATAGTTGAGGACACAATAAAGTTAAATCCAACCTTTAATTACAACCTTACACTTAGGCCCGTATCAATAAATTTTCCTGTAAACAATATTTCGCCAGCCCGTATGGTTGCCGAACCCCTCTCGCTTGCCAACAAAGCCTACGTTAAGGTCGGGTTTGGCAATTACTTATCACCACTTGCCGAAGTTTACTATGCCTCAACGCGTCAAAAAAAATACTCCTACGGTGCATCATTAAAGTACAAGGGGTCTTTTGGAAAGGTAAAACTTGACAATAACCAAAAAGTTGATGGAAGTTTTAACCATTTTAATGCTAACGCTTTCGGGAAAAGAATTTTCAAAAATGCTGCGCTTGACGGAGGGCTATCCTTTTCGCACTTTAGTTACGGTTTTTATGGCCATGACACAACCCTGGCGGCACTTCCTATACCAAGCGAGGTTGAAGCACAAAAACAGCAGAATTTTAGCGTCGGTGCAAACTTTTACTCAACCTATAGCGACTCGGTTCACCTAAATTACAAGGCCAGCACGTGGTACAACCATTTCGCCGACAACTACAGTAACGAGCAGAACAGTGTTGGATTGCAAATGCATTTCGAGAAGTTTTTTAAAATGGAAAAAGTGGGGGCAAGCCTTGGCTTTACACATCACAACGTGGGTCAAAACCCTAGTTTAAAGAGCCAAACAACCTTGAACCTATCCCCTTGGGTAGGCCTTTTTGGCTCGCAATGGAGGTCACAAGTAGGTGTACTGGCTGCCATAAATACAATGGACAGTAAAACACAGATGCATCTCTACCCCATTGGATTTATATCTTACGATATTATTGCCAACTACCTTATTCCGTACTTCCAGTTTAGTGGTTATTTAGAAGAAAACCACTATGCTAAAATCCTTAACGAAAACCCTTGGGCTACACCAGGACTAAACGTTGTAAACACTAGCCATAAGTTTATTGTAAAAGGCGGACTAAAGGGCAATATGAACCCAAAAGTTGCCTATAATATTTCGGCAAGTTACGAGCTAATTGATAGCGCCTACTTTTTTGTAAACACTGTCGATCCAACCAATCTCTTTCTTTTAAATAAATTCGATGTTGTTTACGATAATATCCAGCATAAACACTTTGTAGGTGAGCTAACTATTGCTCCGACAACACGCATTAAAATTGCCTTGGCTGCCGAGTACAACATATACACCATGAACGAGTTACCAACCCCGTGGCATAAACCCAAATTTATTGGTCGTGCCAATTTAAGGTATAATATAAAAGATAAGATATTAGCTACAGCCGAATTCTTTGTCGAAGGAAAAAGGAACGTTAAATCGATTGCCAACGACCTAATTGAGATTGATGGTTTAATGGATGTAAACCTGTGCATTGAATACAGACTTAACAAGCGAGCATCGGGCTTCCTCAACCTAAACAATTTAACCGGCAATAGAGCGCACCAATGGTACCTGTACCCCACCCATCAGTTTAATATGATGGCTGGCATTACGTACACTTTTTAAACTCTCCCTTAGCCGAGTAACCATACTAATTTTATTGCCGTTTTTTGTAAAAGACAGCGAGTAAAAATTGCATCCAAAAAATTAGCGCAACTTCTTGTTTTTCATTGAGTTGTAAAACATAAAAAACATCAAAAAAAACACAATAAAACCAATCTTTTTTTATATCTTTGAGGGTATTTTAAAAATGTCTTAAATTTTTACAAACCAGCATTTTATCTGGTTCACATAGTTCAATTTACTTGAAGTTAATTAATATGGATAATTTAGAAAATGAGAAGTTGGTAAACTCCCCCTTAATTGATGACTCGCATTACTCTGCAAGCAATATTCAGGTTTTAGAAGGGCTCGATGCCGTTCGTAAACGCCCATCGATGTACATTGGTGATACGGGCACTAGAGGCTTACATCACTTGGTTAACGAGGTTATCGATAACTCGATTGATGAAGCGCTTGCCGGTTACTGTAAAAGAATAGATTTAACTATAAACGAAGACGGATCAATCACCGTTGTTGACGATGGTAGAGGAATTCCCGTTGACTATCACGAGAAGGAGAAGAAATCGGCCCTTGAGGTTGTAATGACCGTTCTGCACGCCGGCGGAAAATTCGATAAAGGATCATACAAAGTATCTGGTGGTTTGCATGGTGTAGGCGTTTCGTGTGTTAATGCGCTCTCAAAGAAACTTGTGGCCGAAATTCATCGCGATGGTAAAATATGGAAACAAGAATATAGCAAAGGTGCGCCCCTGGAACCAGTTCAAGAGGCTGGCACAACTAACAAAACAGGAACAATTATCACATTCCTACCCGATGATACTATCTTCGACCAATCAATTGAATTTAAATTTGAAACTCTTGCTTCACGGCTACGCGAATTGGCTTTCCTAAACAAAGGGATTTACCTATCTGTTACCGACAAGCGCGAGTTCGAAGAAAATGATAATGGCGATACGTTTCGCTTTGAGGAGTTCCATTCAGAAGAAGGACTAAAGGAGTTCGTTGAGTTCCTCGACTCGAACCGTGAATCGCTTATAGAATCAACCATTTATATTGAATCGGACAAAAATGAGGTTCCGGTTGAGGTTGCAATGCAGTACAATACTTCATTCTCTGAAAACCTCCACTCGTACGTAAACAATATAAATACCATTGAGGGTGGTACCCACCTAACTGGTTTTCGTAGGGCGCTTACCCGCACCCTAAAAAAGTATGCCGATGAATCGGGAATGCTCTCCAAACTAAAATTTGATATTAGCGGCGACGACTTCCGCGAGGGGTTAACTGCAATTATCTCTGTTAAGGTTCAGGAGCCACAGTTTGAGGGGCAAACTAAAACTAAACTCGGAAACTCGGAGGTTAGCCTAGCCGTGGACCAAGCCGTTAGCGAAGCCCTAACCAACTATCTTGAGGAAAACCCTAAGGATGCCAAGGTTATAGTTCAAAAAGTTATTCTGGCTGCTCAGGCACGCCATGCCGCCCGCAAAGCGCGCGAATTGGTGCAACGAAAAACTGTTCTTTCTGGATCGGGCTTGCCGGGTAAACTATCCGACTGCTCAGAAAAAGATCCTGCACAAACCGAAATATTCCTTGTGGAGGGCGACTCGGCGGGTGGTACCGCTAAGCAAGGGCGCGATAGGCGCTTTCAGGCTATTTTACCCCTACGTGGTAAGATACTGAATGTTGAAAAAGCTATGCAGCATAGAATTTTCGAGAACGAGGAGATTAAAAATATGTTTACCGCTTTTGGGGTATCCATTGGCACCGAGGAAGACAGTAAAGCACTTAATCTTGAAAAAATAAGGTATCACAAAATAATAATAATGACGGATGCCGACGTGGATGGAAGCCACATTGCAACCCTAATTATGACCTTCTTCTTCCGTTATATGAACAGCCTAATAAACGCAGGGTACCTGTACATTGCCACTCCCCCGCTTTTTCTAGTTAGAAAAGGTAAGGAGGAGCGCTACTGTTGGTCCGAAGAGGAAAGAATCATAGCAGTTGAAGAACTGGGTAAAGGGCGTGAAGCCTCAGTCCACATTCAGCGATACAAGGGTTTGGGAGAGATGAATGCCGAACAACTATGGGACACTACCATGAACCCAGAAACCCGCTTACTTCGAAGGGTTACCATTTCGAGTGCCGCAGAAGCCGACAGAATATTTTCGATGCTTATGGGCGATGAAGTTCCTCCCCGCAGAGAGTTTATTGAAAAGCATGCTAGGTACGCAAAAATCGATATCTAATATAGAAAAGGACTGTTTTTACAGTCCTTTTTTCTTACACCAATAGCATTAAAGTTCGAATAGTGCCAGCTAAAAAAGTTTAGGAAACATTATTGCTCGCAAAAAAGGAAGTCAGGCAGAACTAATCTATTATAAATTACTTGCCAAGTACCGCTGGAAGGCTTTCCAGTTTTTGTCTATGCTCTACAGTTCCATCGAGTTTGTACATCCATGCAGGTCCATACTGAATGCCCTTTCTAAAGAATATCCGTGCAGCAATGCTTCCATTGGGGTAAAAGGTAGTCCAAAAGCCTTCGGCTTTACCGTTCACATAGTAGCCGCTTAGATTCATGTAACCATCCTCAGCATAAAAAGCCCATGCGCCAACCGATTTGCCAACCCTATAGGCTCCTTGCTGCTTTAGGTTTCCATTGGAATAGAAAAAGCACCATACCCCCGAAAATTTCCCGTGTTTAAAATTTCCACGACTGTATAAATTGCCATCGGAGTAGTAGCTAGCCCACTCACCTTCCCTATTATTGTCTGTAAACTGTCCAGCCTCGGCCATCTCTCCATTGGGGTAAAACTCTTGATACTTACCGCTTAACTGACCATTATCATAGTACGAAACATTCATTACCGCACCGTTCTCATAGTATCCAACTACTTTACCCTTTACAATACCTATATCATAATAGGTTACCCTCTGGAGATTACCATTTTTATAGTAGGTATAAAGTGTGTCATTATACTCGTTGTTAAGCTTAAATCCTTTGTAGTTAATACCGCCCTCTTCATGGTATGCTTCCCAAGATCCATTAAGTGTGTCGTTTAAATAAGTTGCAGATATCAACAGAATTCCATCGGGTGAGTATACACGAGAAAGGCCATTTAATCTTCCTACAGAATAATTACTTTCTGAATCAATGCTCCCATTTGGGTGGTAGGTTACCAGTTGGCCCATTAGCAAATCATCCTTATATGCTCCGGTTTGGTAAAGCGATCCATCGTCCTTCCAAATATTAAAAGGACCACTCTTTTCTCCTTTTGAGTACCTGTACATACTTTGCCTCAATCCATTACGGAAATAGTTTGTCCATAGGCTATCGGCCAAATTATTAACGTAACGCCCCTCTTGCATAATGGTTCCCTCGGGATAGTAAAATGAGTATGACCCCTGTTTTATAGTATCGCCATTATGAGTGTATGCCTGAAATTTCTCCTGAATAGTTCCATCTGAATAGTAACGCTCACTAAAAACAATAGTCTGCCCATAGCCCGAAATGGCTAACAATAGCAACACAATTGATGTATATAATTTAATCAAAAGAAGAAATTTTTAACTGCAGTTTTACCATCAACTATTCTATATCAATAACAAGTTGTGCTCCTTCCAACGCAAATTTCGACCCATAGTCAACAATAACTGCAATGGCATATTTTCCAGCGGGCAACTGTCCATTGGGTAGTTCAACCTCAACATTCCTGGTCATTTTAGGGAATGTTTCTACCTCAAACGAGGGGAACTGCTTCTCTTCGGATGTGTTTATATTAGATGCTATTAGATGAACTTTGCAGGTTGTTACTTTGTCTCCCAGATTATCAAGAGTTGCAGAAAATTTTCTAACCACATCCTCTGCACCAGTAACCTCTATCAAATTTGTTACCTTAATAGAATGGTTTTTGTTGCTACTTGGAGACTGGTACACGGTAACACCAATTCTGCCACTAACCATTACACCTGCTCCCAAGTTTTTATCGGCATCCCACGAGGTTTGCTCCTTTGTTGGCTGCACATAAAGCATTGCCCACACTGCCCCATACTCATCACCAGGCACAAGTATGGTTACCTGAACGGGTAGCTGCTCGCCCGGGTTTAACTCAAAAAAACTAGGATTGATATTCAGCCAATTAGCTGCTGAGCGACGTGTTGTATTGGGTGGCATCATTTGTCGTTTCCCATCGCTACCAAGTAAAAAATCGGAAATTGCAACAATAAATGATGCTTTCTTGTTGCTGTGATTTGTTATGTTGATAACCTTGGTTTGATTCTCACCAGGCTCGGCATTAAAATCGAGCCTTACAGGAGCTATCTCAAAATCTTGAGCCAAAACTGCCTCTGACAGGATTAAAATCATAAATAAACAAAAAAACCTACTAGCTATATTCATAATGAGCGGAATAGAAAACAGTTAAACAATTACAACAAGTTTAAAATCATAGGATACAAATATAACGTAAAAAACCTAAAATAGTAATACAAAAATAAAATCAGCCTAAACCATAAATATGAAATATTTGCAAAAGAGAGATACAAAAAGTTTAACTCCTGTTGTTATGACGCTTACAAAAATAAGATGACGCAAATATATGTTTTTTTTCAAAAGGACTTAAGTAAAGCAACTATTACGTTAGTTGTAAACCACAATAATTAACTATAGTAATTATCCACTTTTGCCACCTTATTTTAAAGATTTGTCAAAAAAATAATAAAATACTAGTTTTTTGCTTACTTTTGAGTTAGAACAACCAACTTAAGATGATGTTTTTTTCACAAAGAACAGTTAAAATACTCCTTATTTTACTCCTTATAGCTGTGCACACCTCGCTGTTAGGTCAGGAAATAAGCATACTACCTGAGGATAAACAGAGTGATGTTAACCGATACATAGAACTAGTAGGTCGCTACAAACAAGCGGGTAACACCGAGCAAGCCATTTTTTACCTAAACCGTGTTGCTTTTGCGTACTGGGAAAATGGAAGCCTACGCGAAGCGGTTTCGTACTTCCTTGAATCGGTACCATTAAACGAGAGGATTCAAAACTACAACGACATTAAAGCCATATACAGTAATATTGGGTTAATATATACCGATTTAGAACGTTTTGACCTTGCCCTAGAATACTTCAACAAAAGTCTAGAGGCACGGCGTCATCTAAATAATAAGTCTGAAACAGCCGCTGGATTAATTGATGTAGCCTATATTCACGGGGTGCTTAAACAGCATGATAAGGCTCTACCATTGCTTGAAGAGGCACTTTCGCTTTCGCGAGATATTGGAAACCCGCGGCTTACCTTAAACTGCTTAAGGCTTTTAAACTATAATTATGATAGGAAAGGGAACCTAGCTAAAGCGCAGGAAATGAGTAATATGTTTTCGCAAATTGAGCAACAGGTAGCCAAAATGGACGTTAGCCGGGGTTTCGAAGAGTTAGTGAGAGAAACGGATGCTGAGGTTGTGCGTGAACGCATACAACGCACTGCCCAATCTTTAGAAATGGAAATTAGGAAAATAAAAGCTCAGGCAACCGAGGACTCTTTAGGTTTTGCTCTTCAGGCGCAGCAAGACTCACTCACAAAGGTTGAGGAGTTAGTGATACGACGCCAGCAAGAAATTGAGCTACTTGAATCGCAAAAAAAAATACAAGAACTGGCCGAAAAAGAACAACAAGCCAGGCTTAGGGGACAGCAAACAATTATATACTCAGGATTAGCAGGTTTAATCCTGCTTTTAGCTCTTTCAATTTTTATATTTAAAAGCTATCGAGACAAACGAAAGGCTAATACACTGCTAAGCCACCAGAACGAGGAGATAAACAAGCAAAAAGATTACATTCAGAGGCAAAACGAAAATATTAGCAAAAGTATTAACTACGCCCAAGGAATTCAGAGGGCTTTGTTGCCAACACAAAAAGCACTGGAAAACTACTTTCCCGAATCATTCATTTACTTTAAACCCCGCGACGTAGTTAGTGGCGACTACTACTGGTTTAAGCCCATTGTAAATGGCACAGATGTGTACAATCCTAAAACCGACAAGGTTGCCATTTCGGCAATTGACTGTACAGGGCACGGTGTGCCTGGGGCATTCCTCTCGATGATTGGGTATAATTTGCTCGATGAGATTACAGAAAAAGGGGTTCACAAACCAGGGGAAATTTTATTGGAACTAAACAGGGGCATTAGAAGAACCCTACGCCAAGACGAAACCGATAATCGCGACGGCATGGATATGGCCCTATGTGTTTGGGATCCTAAAAAAAGAACGATAGAATATTCTGGAGCAAAAAACCCCCTAGTTTACATTAAAAACGATGAGCTTTTCAGAATTAGGGGCGATAAGGAATCAATAGGAGGAGGAACAACCAACGTAAACCTCGAATTTACCACCCATACTATTGACATTGATGAACCAACATGGCTATATATGTTTTCGGATGGGTTTATAGACCAGTTTGGTGGTAACGATGGCCGAAAATTTATGTTTAAAAGGTTCACCCAACTCCTAGAGCACATTCATAAATTTCCGGCAAATGAGCAGCGCGAAATTATGAAAATAACATTTAAGGAGTGGAAACGCGAAGAATACTCCCAGATTGATGATGTTTTAATTGTAGGTTTTAAAATTGAGTAGGGTTTACGAGTTGCGGGTTACGAGTTACGAGTTTGCTTGCCCGAATGGATAATGCGAGGCTCCAAGTGCCAAAGGGTAAAAGGTTGAGGTTGAAGGTTGAGATTGAGGTTGAGATTGAGGTTGAGATTGAGGTTGAGAGGGTTACGGGTTGCGAGTTGCGAGTTGCGAGGTACGAGGTACGAGTTGTGGGTTGCGAGTTGCGAGTTGCGTGTTGCGTGTTTGTAAGCTCGAAAGGACTTTGCGTAGCTCCAATGGCTAAAAGCTAACAGCTAAAGATTAAGGCTTAGGTGCAGAGCACCGAAATATTAAAAACCAGCTAACCGCCAATAGCCAATAGCCAACAACTAACAGCAAGGTTGAGGTTGAGGTTCAGAAGTTGCGAGGTACGAGGTACGAGTTGTGGGTTGCGCTTAATTATACTGCCACTTGGTAGCGAAATACCGTAATAGAAATGCTTGTTCGGGCTGAAAGTCCAACTTATTGCAGCCCGAGGCAACGCCTCGGGTTCGTTGTATTATAGCGAGATTTCGCCCTGTAAGGGCAGGTTAAAAAAATAATTGTAGGTAATTTAGTGATTTTGCTTACCCAACTAATTACCGCAGCGACGGGCAGGTTAATGTTGCGGGTTTGCTAGTTAGAATGGATAAAGCGAAGCTCCAATAGCCAAGGGCTAAAAACCAAAGGCTGAAATTGAACAATATGTAATGCAAAAACGTTTAGAACACTTAAAAACTCTGATATTACAACAATTTCTCCTTCTAAAATAATTTTATTTAACACCATAAAAATAGATGTTAATCACGTATTTTGTTCAATTGCTCAAGAAAACGCCAACTAAAACAATAAAATATTGCCAAACCACTTGTGAAATTGTATATTTAATATAATTTTACA
>JBBACY010000015.1:0-69788 GCA_041656735.1 Bacteroidales bacterium
GCTTGGTTTTGCCGCTGGTATTTATTTCAACAACAACATCAGCACGCTTAAAAACCTGAGCCGCTTCGTCGTAAAGTACATCGAGAGGGAATGTAGGGTAGTATGCAAATTTTTTGGCTAGGTCGCACTACGTTGGACAAGAAAAATTGCGCCCGCAAACCGGTTGGATGCCACTTGCCTTTGGACTTGATTGGAACCGTCCGCCACGTCATATGAATGCTACTTCATACTTCTATATGCATACTAGTCAGTGGCGTTACGAAAAGGTGGGCGTATCGGAATTGATTTCACCATTGGCCGATAAGGAGGAGTGGAATAAAATGTCGGTAATTGATTGCAACGTGAAAGCTGAACGAATGGGTTGGCTACCATCAAGCCCACAGCTAAACGATAATCCTATAAATCTTGCCAAACAAGCTACAGGCGAGGGTAAAGATATTAAGACTTTTATCACTGAAAAACTGAAGAGCAAGGACCTAAGTATAGCTTCCGAAGATCCAGATAATCCAAAAAATTTCCCAAGGAATATGTTTATCTGGCGATCTAATCTTTTAGCCTCCAGCGCTAAAGGGATGGAGTACTTTATGAAACACCTGTTGGGCGCGCAAAATAGTGTGCTTGGAAACGATTTAAAGGTAAACGGACAGCAGCTGCCGCGTGAAGTGAAATGGCACGATAAGGCTCCAGAAGGGAAGTTGGATTTGCTGGTTACCCTCGATTTTAGAATGTCAACCTCAGCGTTGCACTCCGATATTATACTACCAGCCGCAACGTGGTACGAAAAGAACGACCTTAGTACCACCGATATGCACCCGTTTATTCATCCTTTCTCCAATGCGGTAGACCCGGCTTGGGAGTCTCGCACCGATTGGGATATATTTAAGGGATTGGCAAAAAAAGTCTCCGAACTTTCCCCTGGTCATCTCGGAAAAGAGAAGGATGTTGTGTTGCTACCCATGCAGCACGACTCACCAATGGAACTTTCGGAAACAGCCTATGCACAGGACTGGAAAGAAACAGACGTAGAATTGAAACCTGGCAAGAATATGCCCGACATTATTGAGGTAATTCGAGATTATCCCCAAACTTACGAACGGTTTACAACCCTGGGGCCACTAATGGAAAAACTGGGGAATGGCGGAAAGGGTATAAGCTGGGACACCCGCGATGAGGTGGAACTTTTAAAGAAGTTGAATAAAACATCCGAAAATATTGGCGAAACTAATGGGTTTGCTAAAATTGAAACCGATATTCAGGCATCGGAGATGATTTTAACGTTAGCCCCTGAAACCAATGGGAAGGTTGCCGTAAAGGCATGGAAAGCACTGGAAGAAATAACAGGGCGTAAACACACCCACCTGGCCGATTCTCGAGAAGATGAGCAGATTCGGTTTAAAGATTTGCTTCACCAACCCCGAAAAATTATCACTTCCCCTATTTGGAGTGGGGTTGAGTCTCATGAAGTTTCGTACAACGCAGGGTACACCAATGTGCATGAACTTATCCCTTGGCGTACCCTCACCGGTAGGCAATCGCTCTACCAAGATCATCCATGGATGATTGCCTTTGGCGAAAATTTGGTATGCTACAAGCCACCCATTGATACAAAATCGCTTAGGGGGATGATAGAGAAAATGGGCGATAAGGATGAATATATGATTATCAATATGATGACCCCGCATAACAAGTGGACTATCCATTCTACATGGTCGGATAACCTACTGATGCTTACCCTGGGGCGTGGAGGCCCTGTGGCATGGTTAAGCGAAGACGATGCAAAAACGTTGAATTTAAAGGACAACGATTGGGTTGAGGTATTTAACCAGAACGGCGCAACGGTAGTTCGACTGGTAGTATCGCAGCGAGTACCCAATGGAGCACTTATTATGTACCACAACCAGGAGCGGACAGTGAATATGCCTGTGAGCCAGGTTACTGGAAATAGGGGAGGTGTACATAATTCTGTTTCGCGACTTTGCTTAAAACCTACCCATATGATTGGGGGTTATGCACAGTTGAGCTATGGCCTTAACTATTACGGTACCATTGGTGCCAACCGCGATGAGTTTGTGATTATCCGAAAGCTCGACAAAGTTGAGTGGAAGGATGAACCCATAGAAGAATCTTAAACTATACTACCATGCAAATACGAGCACAAATAGCAATGGTTATGAATCTGGATAAGTGTATTGGCTGTCACACTTGTTCGGTAACCTGCAAAAACGTATGGACCTCACGCAAAGGCGTGGAGTACGTATGGTTTAATAATGTTGAAACCAAGCCCGGAATAGGTTATCCAGATGAGTGGGAGAACCAGGAACGTTGGAAGGGTGGGTGGAAACTTGATAAGAGTCGTCTCACACCCAAGATGGGCAGTAAGCTAGGCATTATGAAAAATATTTTTGCCAGTCCTACCATGCCTCTCATCGACGATTATTACGAGCCTTTCACATTTAACTACTCTATTTTACATAAGGGGTCCAAATTTAAAACCCCACCCACAGCCCGTCCGCACTCAATTATTAGCGGTAAGGTGATGGACAAAATAGAGAAAACGCCCAACTGGGAAGACGACCTTGGTGGTGAGTTTGTTAACCGAAGCAAGGATGTGAACTTTAAGGATGTTCCCAAGGATATTTATAGCGAGTTTGAAAATTCGTTTATTATGTATCTTCCACGCCTTTGCGAGCATTGCCTTAACCCTACGTGCGTGGCAGTTTGCCCATCGGGAGCCATATATAAGCGCGAGGAGGATGGTATTGTGCTCATTGACCAGGATCGTTGCCGTGGATGGCGACAATGCGTAAGCGGTTGCCCATACAAAAAGGTGTATTTTAACTGGAATACCCATAAATCGGAGAAGTGTACATTTTGTTATCCACGCATTGAGGCGGGTGAATCAACAATTTGTAGCGAGTCATGCGTGGGTAGGATACGATACATTGGTATGATGCTTTACGATGCCGATAAAATAAAATCAGTGGCTGCAACTGCCAATGAAACAGATTTATACGAGGAGCATTTGGGTCTTTTTCTCGACCCGCATGACCCTGAAGTTATAGCCGAGGCCCGAAAGCAGGGTATTCCGCAAAGCGTGTTGGACGCAGCAGCAGCATCGCCCATTTACAAGATGGCTATTGACTGGAAGGTTGCTTTTCCGTTGCATCCCGAGTACCGTACTCTGCCAATGGTTTGGTATGTTCCTCCATTATCGCCAATTCAGGCAGCTGCCAACAGCCAGAAAATTGGCATGAACGGTATTCTTCCCGATGTGGATGATATGCGAATATCGCATAAATATTTGGCTAATCTTTTTACAGCAGGTGATGAGAAACCAATAAAAGAGGCGCTAAAACGTATGTTGGCCATGCGTGCTTTTATGCGAAGCAAAACGGTTGATAAGGAAGTTAATACGGAAGTTTTAGAGGGTACAGGTCTTACTCCAGAGCAAACAGAAAAGATGTACCACCTAATGGCCATTGCCAATTACGAGGATCGATTTGTTATTCCCACCAGCCATAGAGAGGAAGCTAAAAACGCTTATAATCTTCAGTCGGACGGTGGTTACCCAGATGATGAAGGTCCAGATTCTGAGAAGTTTAAAAATTTGTTTGGAGGTTTCTGATTATGATAAAAACCTATAAGATATTATCACTTTTACTTTCTTACCCAAACCAGGAGTTGCAAGATTTTTTGGTTAAGGTAGAAAACGAGTTACTGGAAGAGGGGCTGCTTTCTGCAGACAGAATAAATGGTATAGCAAAGTTTTGCGAAAATTTTATCAATACTGATATCATTGATTGGCAGGCAGAATACGTACAATTATTTGATTACTCAAGAAGTGTTTCGCTTCACTTTTTTGAGCACATAAAGGGCGATTCGAGGGATAGAGGGCAGGCCATGGTTGATTTGATAGAGTTTTACAAGGACAATGGGATGAAACCCACTAGCAATGAACTACCAGATTATATCCCCGTGTTTTTGGAGTTTCTTTCCACACTTACAGTGGCAAAATCGGCCGAACTGCTGGGAGAAACTATTAACATTGTGGATAGAATTAATGTTGCCCTTAGCGAGAAAGATAACCCTTATAGCCATATTTTTCAGGCTATTATCTCTTTGTCAGCAAAAAAACCAAATAAAGCCATTACCCACGAAATGATTAAGAATGAAAAACCAATGGATTTAGACGCTGAATATGAAGAAGCACCAGTAACCTTTGGTGGGTGCAAGGGGTGTGATACGTCTATTTAATAAACATTTTAGAATCTTGAGCGCTTAAAACCTAAAATATACAACCATGGAGCACTATATCAATAACTTCTTGTTCACTTACCTGCCTCACATTGCCCTTGCAGTTATGATTTTCGGACTTATAACTAGGCTTGTTATGGCCAATAAAACTATCCAGGCAGAATCTACCCAACTGCTATCCGACAGTAGGGTTAAGCTAGGTAGTAACCTATTTCATGTGGGCATTATTTTTGTATTCTTTGGGCATCTCACCCTGTTTATACCCGAAGAACTTTACCATTTAATAATGACCACAGAAACTAAGCGTTTAATAGCGCTTTCAATAGGCTCATTCTTTGGCACTATGGCTATTGTTGGAATGTGTATATTAGTTACAAGGCGTCTTTTTTCGCCTCGTATAAAGTATCAAAGCAGCCTTTCCGATCATCTTATCTTAATTCTGCTCTTGGTAGAGGCTGGTTTGGGCATAAGTTCTGTTCTTGGAACCGCAAACTCATCCATTGAGCAGTATGCGGCACTTGGCGAATGGGCTCAAGCAGTTGTTACCTTTCAGCCCAATGCGGGTGATTTGCTGGCAAGTCACACCATACAGTATAAAATGCATATTGTGACTGGGTTTTTTATTTTTATGATTTTCCCTTATACCAAGCTAGTGC
The DNA here is from genome assembly GCA_041656735.1 of Bacteroidales bacterium. Taxonomy (GTDB): domain Bacteria; phylum Bacteroidota; class Bacteroidia; order Bacteroidales; family Tenuifilaceae; genus Perlabentimonas. The sequence continues at coordinate 4,911 of JBBACY010000015.1, forward strand.
ATATGTTGGTGTACCCGTTTACCTATTTTTTTAGGTCGGGTTACCAGCTGGTACGAAAAAGAAAATAGGTTCTAGTTAATTATAGTATAAAAAAAACCCGATTCGATGTTATTTAGATAAGGTTGCCAACTAGAAAAAATCATATATTCGTAGAACAAGCGAATGAATCCGTAGGATTCAAATGTTTATAGAAAAGAAATTAGCGTAAGGCATTCGACTTCAACGAGATCGAATAGCAGAGTGAAACGATAAATGCTATAAACATATAATCCTTTCGGAGTTATTAAGTAAAACAAACAATACGTAACAGCCAACCGTTTTAACAAAACGACATTGATTTCTATTTTGGTGTTTCGCCACGAAGTGGCAGCTTAATTAAGCCCAAGGCAACGCCTTGGGTAATAATACAGTAGTATAAATGTCGCCCTGTAAGGGCAGATTAAAATGCCCCGTTTTTCTGGATGATAATAGGCTGGGATATGTTTTATTTACTCACTGTCTCAACCATACTAGCCTTTTGCTATTGGCTGTTAACTTTTAGCCTTTGGTGCTTCGCAAAGTACATTCGGGTAAGCAACTCGCAACATTAACCTGCCCTTACAGGGCGAAATACCACTATAATACAACGAACCCGGGGCGTTGCCTCGGGCTGCAATAAGTTGGGCTTTCAGCCCGATTAAGCATTTCTATTTTATTGTCGTTTAGTTAACAAGGTGTAATCTACTATTTTTTATTAACCGTACCCTTTGACTCAGGGTGTTGCTCAGGGTAACGTTTAGGCTGAACTAAGCCGACAGCCATAACTAAACGACATTAAATCCTGATTGGTTTAAAACCAATCAGGATTTTTGTATTTGTAGTGTTTAAGAAAGAACAACTTCTATATATCAATATCCCAGAAGCCTACGGCGCGTTCGAGTTCAACCAGAGCTACGTAACAGTTATAAAGAGTTTCGTAGTATGATGTTTGTATCTCGTTGTAGGTTCTTTGGGCATTTAATACTTCGAGTAGCGAGTTTTCGCCTCGAGAATAGCTATAGGTTTTCCCATCCAGAACCATTTTGGCCTCTTCGAGAAGTCCTTTGTTGTAATTATCGAGCTGGCGAAGGAGTGATAGGTACTGATTATAGGCTTGCTTTACTTCGCTCTGAATTTGTATTTCAACCTGTTTAAATAGCAACTCACTTTGTTCGAGCTCGAATTGAGCTATTTTAACCTCCGATTTGTTGAGGTTTGAGAACTTTAGAGGAATGGCAATTCCTGCAAAAACCTCAGTCCCTTCGGGCGAAAACCCACCCGATTTTACGTAAGAGTTGCTTGCCCCAATTTTTAGGTCGATGTCCATTACCCGTTCACGTTTGGTTAGCGTTAGGGCTTTTTGGCTATAGTTTATGTTTTCTTTAGCGGTTAACAAATCGGCACGATTATTCAATGCGTTTGTTAACAGGTCGGGAAGAGCAAATAAACGTTCAGGATTATCTAACTCCCCACTAGGCCAGAACAGAGAATCGGAACTTGTTTTCATAGAGAGTAAAAACAACGCATTTTCTCTTTCGGCATAACTTTGTATTAGCTCATTTTGAATAACCCTTGCCTCAATTTTACTTTGAGCGGCATCTATTGCCATAATACTCCCAAGGCTTAACCGAATACTATCAGCTGTTGAAAGCTCTTTCATCATTTGGTACGAACTCTGATTTACTTTGTATAGGTAGTTGTGTGCGATAGCAGTAAGGTAATCTATGGTAGCATCGGCTTGTAGGTTGCGCAAATAGTTGGCAAGCAAAGCGGTTGTTAATGCGCTTTCGCTTTTTGCTAAATTAATGCGGGCTTTGCGCTTCCCACCAAGCTCGAATGTTTTCGAGAGTTCGGTTGATAATGAGTAGTCATTTATTGAACGCCCCTCTTTATTACCTGCCCAATCTAAAGCAATGGTAGGATCTTGAAAAATTCGGGCCGCTTCAACTCTGGCATTCGAAATGTTTACGTTAAATCTTTCAACAGCATACTCGAGATTGTTGTTGATAACGCGATTCATATAGTCTTTATAACTCAGTTCGATATGCAATGTTGTTGAATCAGCCTGAGCAATAGAACGAAACGGCACTATAAACAGTAAGGTGCAAGCTATGCACAGTACTAAAGCGTATTTTTTATTTATTGTATTATGCATCTTGTTGTTTCTCCTTTCCCCAGCGTTTTTCTATCATATAGTAGAGCGCGGGTAAAACGTAAAGTGAAATAATTGTGGCAATGAGCAAACCGTAAACAATTACAGTTGCCAAAGGTCGTTGCACGTCGGAGCCTATGGCTGTTGAAATAGAAGCAGGGAATAGGCCTACAATGGCCACGGTTGCCGTCATAACGGCTGGGCGCAGCCGTTGGCGAGCGCCTGCAATTACGGCCTCTTTTAGTGCCATTCCTTGTTCTCTTAATCGGTTAATACGTGAAAAAATGATTACCCCATTTTGTATAGAAACACCAAACAGCGCAATAAAACCTACTGCCGACGAAACGTTGAGCGTCATTCCTCGAACGTTGAGGGCTAACATTCCGCCAAAAAGAGCTAACGGAATAATTCCCATTAAGGTTGCGGCTTGTCTAATACACCCAAAAGCTCCAAAAAGTAGCATAAACATAATGGCTAATGCCAGTGGGATTATGAGTGCTAATCGTGAGTATGCACGGTTTTGGTTTTCAAACTGCCCGCCCCATTCGATACTGTATTTTTCATGGTCGTACTGAACCTCCCTCTCTATCCTTGTTTTGGCTTCTTTTAGGAATGATGAAAGATCTATCCCCCTAAGATTAACGCTTAAGGTAACGTATCGCTTGTTCATTTCACGGGCAATGGTGCTCGCCCCTGTTGTTAGTTTTATATCGGCCACTTGTGATAACGGTATTTTTGCACCTGTAGATGAGGTAAGCATTAGGCTTCCAATTTTTTCGGGTGTATTCCGACTATCCTCCTCGTAACGGCAAGTAATATCATACACTTTATTCTCGATAAATATTTGCGAGATGGCTTTCCCTCCAATTGCCACTTCAATGAGCTCTGCAACATCAGAAACGTTAAGACCATACATCGCTATTTTATCCCTGTCGGCGTTTATAACTAGCTGAGGAGATGGTGGTTCTTGGTCTATTATAAGGTCTTCGGCTCCTGGAATTTTGGCAATAACCCGTAAAATATCTTCGGTAATTCGTCGAGCCTCCTTGGGGTCATTTCCAAATACCTTTACAGCTAAATCGCTATGCGAACCAGCCATCTGATCCATAACCATATCGATAATGGGTTGTGAAAATCCAACAGTGTAACCGGGTAGTTTTTCGATATCCCTTTTCAACTCTTCTATTAGGTCACTTTTCCTTTTCCCTCTTTTCCATTCGTCGTAGGGTCGTAATCCAATAGCACATTCAACATGCGATTTTGAAAAGGGCTCGGTTCCGGCGTCGTCTCGTCCGGTTTGAGTCATTGCGTAAGTAACTTCGTCGTACTTAATAATATGCTTTCGCAATGTGTCGTTCATTTCTTTTGCCTTTTCAAGGGTAATGCCTGGTGGCAGCTGAACTTGCAACCACAGTGAACCTTCGTCGAGATTGGGTAAGAAATCTTTTCCAACGCTGAACGATAAAACTACCGAAGAAATAACGATAACCGCCAGCGGAAGAAATATGGATTTAGGTTTATTTAGAATTCTTTCAGTATGCTCTGCAAATTTCTTCGTTATCTTCTCCATCCAACGGTTTTTGTAAACTTTTTGTGGTTTTCGGTAAATGGTGTACGATAAGCTAGGAATAAGGAATAGAGCAACAAGAAGAGCCCCCAGTAGTGCAAACCCGATGGTAAACGCCATGGGCGTAAATAGTTTCTTTTCAATTCTTTCGAAAGCAAAAAGAGGAAGGTAGGCCGTTATGATAATGATTGTTGAGAAAAACACCGGCTTTGCCATCTCATAGGTTCGGTCGATAATTGATTTTCGCTCCAGCTCTTCGGTGGGATTGTCTTCTCGTTTTTTGAGAATGTTCTCCATCATAATTATTGAGGCATCAACAATAATCCCAAAATCGATGGCGCCAAGCGAAAGCAGGTTGGCGGGAATGTTGGTAAAATGCATCAATATAAATGCAATGAGAAGCGAGAGTGGAATGGTGATGGCAACGATAAGTGCACCTCGCCAGCTGCCAAGGAATATTATTAGCACTAATAGCACTAACATCATACCAAATAATAGGGTGTGCGAAACTGTATAGAGCGTTGTGTCAACTAGGGTGGTACGATCCATAAATGCGTGGATTTTAACCCCCTTTGGCAGATCCTTACTGTTTAACTCCTCAACCTTCTTGTGGATTCCTTCTAAAACTTCTGATGGGTTTTGCCCTCTTAGCATCTGAACTATCCCTTCGATGCTTTCGCTATAGTTGCGGTCTTTATCGGTGTAACCAATAACACCCTTGCGTTCGAGTGTACCATATTTTAGGGTCCCCAAATCACTTAGGAAGATGGGTAGCCCTTTTTCAGTTTTTACCACAATCTTGCCAAGGTCGTCCAGGTCACGAACCAATCCAACACCCCTTATAACGTAGCTCAACTCGCCACGGTCGAGCATACTTCCGCCAGCATTCGCATTGTTTTTCTCTATTTTTTCGGTAATATCAGAGAGCGATAAATCGTATTGCTCTAATTTTGTGGGGTTTAATTCAATTTGAAATTGCGTTGTAATGCCACCAAAGTTGCTTACATCGGCTACACCCGTAACCTGTTTTAGGCTAGGGATAATAACCCATTTGTTTAAATCGGTGAGCTCACGCAGGTCGTGGTTGTTGCTTTCAATTATGTACCGGTAAATTTCACCGGTGGGCGAAGTTAACGGGGCCAGTTCAGGAGCAGCGCCAAATGGCAGTTCAACATCATTGAGCCTTTCCTGAACACGTTGCCGAGCCCAATAATCGTCAACACCATCTTCAAAAACCAGTAGTATTGATGATATACCAAAAGTGTTTTCGCTCCGCATGGTTACCAAGCTGGGCATTCCGTTTAAAACTCGTTCAATGGGAATGGCAATTTGTTGTTCAATCTCTTCGGCAGCCAAGCCAGGCACTTGGGTAACAACCTGTACTGTAACGTCGGCAATATCGGGGTATGCATCAATGGCTAGCTGTGTCCACGAGTAGTACCCAAAACATCCGAGTAGAAGAAATAAGGACGCTACAATCCATCGATGATGTACGGATAGGCTAATAATTCTTTTCATACCCTACTAGTTGTTTTCGAGTAAATAGAACCCGCCATTAACAATAATTTCGTCATCGATATTTAATCCCGATTTTACAACCGCGCTATCGCCGTTTTCGGTTATAATTTCAATTTTTTGTTTGCGGAATTTTGTTTTTGATAGTTGAATAAACACGTAGCTTGCATCGTCCATCTGAAAAATTGCTTTTAGAGGAATAAGCTTCATATTCTCGATGTTGTGATAGAATTTTGTGGTCACATACATACCAGGTTTTATGGTTTTGTCGCTATTATCGCACTCAATTAGCACCTGTATCGAACGTGTTTCTTCATCAATTAGAGAGTTAACGTGAAATATTTTACCGTGGATAATTTTTTCGGGAAACGACATAAGTTTTATGTCCACTTTTGCTGTTTCATTAATATATCGAATATCTTTCTCTTTAACATGCGCCGACACCCATACCTTGCTGAGTTCGGCCACAGTTGCAATAGGTTCAGAGTCTTCTTTTAAGTACTGTCCTATTACAATGTTGTTTTCAACTACTCGTCCTTTAATTGGTGAGCGAACGATAAGGGGGTGACTCAAATCCAGATTTGCTGTATCAACCTGGAATACCTTTAGGCTTGCCAGCGCATTTTCAAAACTTTTCTTTTTTATGGCAAAATCCACTTCAGTCTCTTCAAAATCTCGTTGCACGCCCACACCTTTTGCCAATAAATCGCACTGTCGCTTCAAACTTTTACGTGCTAAGTCCATCTCTTCTTTTGCCTGATAGTACGTTTTCCCTGTTTCGTAATATTCTGGCGAGCTAATTTCAAAAATGGGGGTTCCGGCGCTTACCTCTTGGCCAAGCCGAACAAACGATTTGGTAATTCGTCCGGATAATGGTGCAGCAATGAGTGCGTAATTATTTGGAATTGCTTTTACTGTACCCGAAGTGGTTAGTTCAAAAGAGTAGGTGCTTAATTTTACTTTCTCCTTTTGAAGATTATTTAAAATAGGCGAGTTTTCCGATAAGGTAATAGTATCTCGGTTTGCAAAGGAACTAAGAGTTTTCTCAGTGTTATCATGCTGATTACAAGCTGCAAACCCCAAAAAGGCAATACAAACTATTAGTAGTTTATTCATGAATTTGGATTTATATTTTTAAGATTTTTGGAGCATACGCTATTTAAATTGATAGCTAAGTTGAAGTAACCGCTTATGAGTATTCGCCTTCATCTGGGTAAATGAATGCGAAATTCAATATGCTAAACAGATTGAACTGGTAAAAGAGGTGCTTGCAAAAGACGAAGCGCTATATAGCGGAAGGGGGTGCCCTGAGGGGCAAAGACAAGATAAAAGGGAGTGGAATTAAAGAGTTTTCTGTGGTTTGTAAAATTACCTTGCGATAAATACATTTTAATGTGGAAGAAAAAAAGGTGGCAAATAAGATAGTTGTTGTGAAAACAGATAACAACTGTATAATAATTAGTCCCTTTGAAGTGTGCTGATGATTTACTGGTGTGCCGTTTGCAGCTTTTTTAAACGGATGTGAATGGAAAATAATTGATCCGTTCTCAATGTGATGCTCATGGTTAAAGAAAGTCACACTTCCATAGTATCCTATGAAGAGCAACAATAAAAAGCACCTTATTACTTTACTTAACCAAGGCATCAACTAAATTTAATTTTGGCAAAGATAGTTTTTATTGACTTTATAATTTGAATTGACGGATTAAAAATGGGCAGTAACCTGGCTATGTTGAAAGTTTCTAAGCCATTTGCGTTGTTTCGAATCGAAAAACATTCGTTTTTGTTTACTGGGTTACCTACTGTAATATTTTTTTATGGAGTAGATATAATGCTTTATGAGATGGGGTAGGCGGGTAAAATAATGCTTTAGGAATAATTGCTTTAACGACAGGAAAACACCGGGAAATGACTTTGCTCTTCTGGTTAGTGGCTCGTAGTCAGCACACTATAAGGATTTTAAAATTAAACCATAATTCCTAAAATAGTTACATCGTCAGTTTGTTCGTATTTAACCCCATCGTGATTAGTCCAACTGTCAAATGTTTTTTCTAAAGTCTTTCCCTGCTCTTTCATAGGTAAATTGGAGGTTTGAATAATTAGTTTTCTAAAGGCCTTGTGCATATTAAACTTTTTACCATTTGGTCCTCCAAACTGATCGGCGAAACCATCGGAAAACATGTATAATCTATCCCCCTTATTAAGCATAATTTCATGATTAGTAAACTCGTCCATAAATATGTGAACACCTACAGGGAAAGGATTTGGTTTAATTTCTTCGATTGTTGGTTTAGCGTTGGCATTTACCTTATCTGTTCTAACAATCCATAGCGGGCTATTGGCACCTGCCCAAAAGCACTGCTTGGTTTTGGTGTTTAGCGAAAGAACGCTCATATCCATGCCGTCGCGCTGCGAACTCCATTCTTCCTTTTGATTAAGAGCACCAATTACATAAGAACGAAGTTTGGTTAGTATCCTAGATGGTTTAGTAAAATCATCACTAAGTATAATCTCGTTCATAAATGAAATACCGAGCATACTCATAAATGCGCCGGGCACTCCATGCCCTGTACAATCAACAACAGAAAAAACTAACCATTCGTTTATGCGAGTAGCCCAGTAAAAATCGCCGCTCACCACATCCTTTGGTCTAAACATAATAAAGTAGGAATGAACGCCCCATGATCTATTTACGAATGTGGCATCAAGATCGGGGAGCATTGCCGACTGGATAAAATTAGCATAATGTATTGAGTCGTCAATCTTACTTTTCTGTTTTTCCAGCGTTTCTTTCTGGTTGATGGCGGTAAGGTAAAGTTTTTCTATTTTCTTTTTGGATGTCTCTAACTTATTCTGTCTATCGGCTAACTCATCAAGCTGGGATAAAATCTCTTCCTTTTGCTGGAATATTTCTTCATTTCGTTCGGCCAAAGCCTGATTTGCCCTACGTTTTTGTTTAAAGTACATTAACAAAACTAAAATGAATACTGAAAGGATTAAAATAATACCAATTGACATAAATATTAGGATCCGTTGATTAACGTTTCTCTTTTTAAAGTACTCCTTCTCTTTCGTCATGCTTTCGAGCTTCAGCAGATTTTTCTCCACCTCGTACTTTGTTGTCATTTGTGCTAGTGCAGTTGCTTTATCTTCCGAGAAAATTTCTTTTCGAATAGTTATTAGCTCGTTAGCATACTCCAGCGCTTTGCTTTTATTGCCTAACTCCTCATAAATCTCTTTAAGATACTCTGCCGATTCGCTAATGTAAGTTTTCGAAGATATGTTTTTTGCTATTTCGTGTGCATGTTGGGCGTTAGTGAGGGCTTTTATTAAGAATTGGTTTTTTTTGCTTTCGGTAATTGTTGAACTGGCAAGAAGAAGGTTAAGGGCTGCAATGTTCACATGCACGCTGGCGAGCCCTGTTTTGTTTCCGGTGCTCAAGTATACATCGAGTCCTTTCTGGAAATACTCTATTCCTTTCTCAAACTTTTCTTGTGAAGCATAAAGAATCGCGATGTTATTATATGCCTGTGCTACCCCATTTAAATCATGTAAGGATTGTTTTAAGCTAAGCGCTTTTTCGTAATTCTTAAGGGCTTGCTCATAATTATTCTTATACCAGTGTATAATTCCAATGTTGTTATAGCTATAAGAAAGGCCCCTTTTAATCGCTTCAACAGAATTTTCGTTAGGGTTAGCCAAAAGATCTTCAAATAGATCTCGCGATAGAATGTGATACTCCATAGCCTTATCGTATGACTCCATCTCCTTAAGTACACTCCCTATATTGTTGTAGCAATCGGCAATGCCAATAGTATTATTACTGGAGTTGAAGTGCTCCAACGCTTTATAGTAATGTTCCAGGGCAGAATCGAAACTCCCCATATTAAAGTAAACATTTCCTACGTTCTGGTAACATCTTGATACGCCAACGGCATTGTTAATTGAACTATAAATTTCCAGCGCTCTGAGGTAGGTTTCTATTGATTTTGAATACTCCGATACTTCTCGAAAATGCAAACCTGTGCTTCTTAATGAATCGGCATAGTTTAAAGCGAACCCAGGGCTTACCTGTTTCATTGATTCAACAATACTATCGGCTTTACCTAAAAACAGTATGGCAGAGTCTGGTTTTGTAGCAATCAACTGTTTTGCAACGCTAACCATAACTATTGCCCGAGCAGAGTCTGATTTTGCCTCGCGATATGTACTCCATAAGGAATCAATTTTGGTGTGTTGACCAAAAGAGGCAGCACTAACGAAAAGCATTAAAAAGCTTAGCAGGAGGGATAGTTGATAGTTTACCTTCATTTTAGATAGGTTTGGCTATTGTCTGAAAATTTACAATTCAGTATACAAAGATAATTTTTTTGTTTGCTATTCAAACTAAAGAGTTGAACTCCGACTATGTAATTTTACTTTAAACTGTTTAAATGAAAAAATGTAATTCTGTTTTTGATTATAATAAAATGCCCTGACTTTGGCTTACAGGAATTGTGTAAGCCTAAATCAGGGCAAAAGTTTCACTAAAAGAGGAGTTCTATTTCTTTAATTTCTTTGCAACAATTTCTGCCGCTTTAATTAGCGGGTAAGCAGCTGGTGAGCCAGTAAGCAATGGATGGGTACCAATTTGTGCTGTGAGTAACGTTTTAATGTTTGTGTGACTTTGAATTAGAAAGCCGATGGTGTTTGTTAGTTCACCAACGCTGGAGCCACCATAAACCTCGCCACCTATAATCATACCGCAGTCGGCAGCCACAATTAATTTTACGGTTTGTGGGTGCATTCCTTCCAGTGTTCCGGGGTGCTTATCCATGCCGGTAAAGCTTCCAACCACAACGCTAAAGCTCTCTTCTATGGCTTTCGACTCGATAACACCAGCTGTACCTAGAGCGGTATCGCCAATCGCAGTATCGTAAATCGCAATTGTGCCGCTAAACGATTTACAGGGGCTTAGCTCATATAAGCTCATACCAGCAACCCTTGCTTCGGCACATGCTGTTGAGGCAAGCATGGTAGCGTTTAGTTTTCGGGTAAGGAAATCTCTTTTTTCTGCGCAATCGCCAACGGCAAAAATATCTTTTGAGCAGTTTTCAACCCGCATATATTCGCACGTTTTGATAAAACCGTACTTATTTAGCTCAATACCCGATTCCTCTGCCAATTTAGTATTCGGAACATACCCTACGGATAGTATAACTGCATCGGCATCAAGCTCTTCGCCCGAAGTTAATATTACTTTTGATACCTTTCCATCCTTGCCAATTATCTCTTTTACGCCATTGTTTGTAATTACTTTTACGCCACGCGATATAAGCAACTCTTCGGCTTTATCGGCAAATTCTTTGTCGAAAGCCTTGCTAAGAATAAATGGTTCAACTTCTACCAATGTAACATCCCAGCCTGCTTTGTTCATCTCGTCGGACATCTCAACACCAATAAATCCGGCGCCAATGGTAACAACCTTTTTTAAAGGTTTTAGCTTGGCCTGCATCTCATCGAGATAAATTTTGTTTTTAGGAATAATAAATACGTTCTCTAAATTACCACCCTTAAGCCATTTGGGTACCGTGGGTATTGATCCGGTTGCAAAAATTAATTTCTCGAAGTAAAGTTTCTCCCCATTCGATAGGTTGCAGGTTTTGTTCTCAATATCAACACTAGTTACTTCAGCAATCTTTATTTCAACTCCCACGTCAGTCAACATCTTGTCGGGCAAGATATTTTTATCGCTTGTATGCAACGAGCCAAATATGTATGGGATACCGCAAGGAACCAATACTTTTTCTTCCTGTCTTACCACTACTACCGATTTGTCAGGATAGTTTGACTTTGCGGTTATTGCAGCCTGAAGCCCAGATGCGCCACCGCCAATAATTAGAACGTTAGTTTTTTCCATAATCTCTCAAAAGTTGTTATTTGTTTAACAGTGATGCGATAAAACTACCGTAAAAATTTTATTAAAACAAAAAAATAGTCCTGTATTTCAATACGTAACGAGTGTTAATAGCATAATTTGATATCGTATAACACATCTAATAATCAGTATATCTATACTTTAGCATATGTGTTTTTTTTAAACTTTTACGCATTCTTTTTTTTTGCTTCCCAATCAATTATTTTTGTTTTTCGAGAATTTCCCCACATATACCCGCCAATTTTGCCTGAGGTTTGAATAACCCTGTGGCAGGGCACAATAAATGCAATAGGATTTTTCCCGATGGCACTACCCACAGCTCTTGATGCACTGGGATTCTCTACCTCTTTTGCAACCTCACCATAAGTAGATAGGTAACCCATTGGTATTTTTAGTAGAATTTCCCAAACCTTTAGCTGAAAGGGGGTGCCGCTTAAATGCAACTTTACCTCCTTGGCTCTTAAGTTAGGCTGAAAAACTAGTAAAGCATTTTGCTGAATTTCATTAGCTGTATTACTGTAATGCGCATTCGGAAATCGACTTGCTAGGGCTGTAAATGCTTTCTCTTCATCCTCAATAAACGCAAGGTAGCAAATACCTTTTTGGGTAGATGCAATAATAATCTTACCAAATGGGCTCTCGGCAAAACTATAGCTAATTAAAAGGCTGGCTCCTCCATTTATAGCCTCATTGGGGTTTATTTGCTCAATACTGATAGAGGGTTCGTGCACAAAGCTAGTTTCTGATAGCTCCTTTTTGCTGGCTAGGTCAAATAACGTGGGCTGCGTGCTTTTTATTAATCGCATGGTGTAATCAGTGTGATTGTGCTAAACAAAAAGTTTTTACTCTTAGCTAGTTTGGGGTAAAACCAGTTTCCGAATTTTTTTCTCCAAATTTCTCTGTCAAAACAGGCATTATCTCATCCCTAGTATTTCCCCTTTTTTCTAACGTTTTAATAAGGCTATAGACTTTAAAAAGAGAGGACTGGGCTATTTCTGAAGAGAAATGGCCAATGCCCTGATTCCAAATAATTAGGGCGAAAACCTCGTCTAGCTGCTCAACTGTTACACCTAAATAGTATGCCTTAATAAGCTCGCGTGTTGACTGCCTTATTCTGCCTGCACCCACAGCATTTGATAAGGATAAAAGAAGCTTTGTTTTTAGCTCAATGGCCGGGTTTTCCTTATCCCAAATGTTGCTCCAGAAGTTTACCGTAAGTTCCGCAATTTTGGGGTCAATCTCAGCATACCGAGGGATAACAATGGGCTTCAGGGGTATTTCCTTATCATCGGCATTAATTACTTCTTTTCTGTAAAAATACGATACGAATAAGCCCTCCGCCTTCTTTTCGGTATGATACTCAAAACCAAGGTTCCTCATTGTATTGTATAGGGGTATGGGTTCAAAGTTTTGCACTATTGCAATGCCTTCCTCTTTGGGAATTCCTTTGGCTTTTTTTATAATTGCTAATAGAAAATTTCCTTTCAATGAACGAACGTCGAACTCAACAAATTTCTCTTTGTTTATTAACCAATCTTTGCTCATATGTTTTTTTTGCAATTTACTAAGCATTTCACATTTTTAAAATTTAAAAGAGTAATATATGCTTTATGGTTACGATATGTAGGTACAGCCTGAGTTAAACGGAGTATTTTGTTGGTTGTGTTTTTATTTTAAAAGATTGCATAAACATACTAAGTTTGCTCAATTATTTGCAAATTTACAGCATACTGACTATCTTCAAATTCCCAATTCTTTCCAGCATTCATTCATATTTTTAGCCAATGAAAATACTAATTATTGAGGACGAGAAAGAGCTGCGAGAAACCCTGGTTGAATCGCTCGAAAAAGAGTTGTATGTGGTGGAAACGGCAGCTACCTTTGATAGTGCCGACGAAAAAATATCAATGTACGATTACGATTGCATTTTGCTTGATATTATGCTACCCGATGGAAACGGGCTAAACCTTCTAACAAAATTGAAGGAGCTTGGCAAATCCGAAAACGTAATCATCATCTCAGCCAAAAACTCTTTAGATGATAAGGTTGGCGGCTTGGCATTGGGGGCCGACGATTATTTAACCAAACCCTTTCATATTGCCGAACTTAACGCCCGAATAAAAGCGGTGTTTCGCAGAAAAATTTTAGATGGTAAAAATAGTATTCACCTTGGGAATATTGCGCTAGATCTTGATGAGAGATTATTCAGGGTTGATGATACTATTATACACCTAAACCGTAAAGAGTTCGATATTTTAAAGTATTTTCTGCTTAATAAAAACCGACTTGTTCGTAAAACTGTGCTGGCCGAACATATTTGGGGCGACAACATTGATGAGGCTGATAACTTTGATTTTATTTACTATCAGATAAAAAATTTACGAAAAAAACTTCACGAATCCAATGCAACCATAACCCTTGAGTCAGTTTATGGCGTTGGTTATAAACTAGTTGAATTATGAAACTCCTAAATAGGTCCCTTGCATATCTATCCCTGGCATTCCTGCTTATTATAGGGGTGTGGTCGGTTGTTTTTTACTACAATTTAAAAGATGAAATTAGGGATAGCATAGATGATGGACTAGACAACAACCGGCTACTTATTATTAAGAAGATGCAGTTGGATTCAACGCTGCTTTTTCAGCAAGAATTTGGCGGGAATAACTTTAAAATTAGGCTAGTTTCAAAGCGCGGTGCGCTGCAATTTACCGATATTTATAAGGATACTTTAATGTATAGGGTAAACGAGGACGATTTAGAGCCAGTGCGTATTTTGCATAGCGCTTTTGAATTTAAGGGTCGGTTTTATAGCCTGTCGGTTATTTCATCGTTGGTTGAGGAGGACGATCTTGTAGAGGATGCTTTTTGGAGCGTAGTTTGGCTATTTGTTATCTTAATACTCACCATTGCAGTTGTAAATAATGTTGTTTTACGCAGGGTATGGAACCCATTTTACGATATACTCGCTCAGCTAAAAGCCTACCGGCTAAGTCATGAAAGTGCTAGCATAAATGTTCCAACAAATATTAAAGAGTTTGCCGAGCTGCAAAAGGCCTCGAACTCCCTAATTGAGCATTCAAAAGAAACCTACCTCTCCCAGAAACAGTTTATCGAGAATGCCTCGCACGAGCTGCAAACGCCGCTGGCAATCATTATTAATAAGTTAGAACTATTATTGGAGTCCGACAATCTCAATAATTCGGATGCCAACGCAATTGCCAATGTTGTGACCATGGCCGAAAAATTATCGAAGCTTAATAAGTCTCTGCTACTTCTTGCAAAAATTGAAAACAGGCAGTTTCCGAATCAGGAGCTAGTTTGCATTAATAGCATTGGTATAGAGTATAAATCGAACTTTCAGGAATTTACCAATTTTAAAGAGATTCAGATAACTATTGAAGAAGTAGCGAAGCTAGAAGTGAAAATGGATTCGTTTTTAGCCGAAATGCTTATCTCTAATTTATTAAAAAATGCCATTGTCCATAATACGAAGGGTGGAACCATTCGTCTTCAATTTACAGCTGAAGAGTTGACTATTTGTAATACGGGGAGTGGGGTTGCCCTAAATCCGAAAACCATGTTCAATAGGTTTCAGAAGGATGCTGCCAAAAACGATAGCACAGGCCTTGGGCTGGCTATTTGCAAGGTAATTTGCCAAAGCTACAGCATTGGTATCGACTATGAATTTAGCGATAATCAGCACTGTTTTACCGTAAATTTTAACCCCAATTATTCTTCCGAATAATTGTTGTCTCTGACAGCGACTAAGCCTCACAACCAATTTTGTTGCCCAAAATTGGGCTCGACTATGTCGGGGTAACCCACATTTGCATTCATCTTTAATTAATTTGATGAATAATGTGGGTTGAAAATATTCTTTCGGGTAGTTAGATTCCAAATTCTTTCCAGATTTGCACCCTACATTTGTGTTATAAATTCACTTAAAAAACACAAAGATGAAAAAAACAGCAATTCAACTAGTCGCCATAATCGTTTTAGCAACAGGTTATGTTAGTGCTCAGGATATACCGCAAAGCAAGGTTCCTTCGGTTATTGTAAACAGCTTTATAAAAGAGTTTCCAAAAGCAAGGGACGTAGAATGGGAACTTAAAGGAAACGAGTACAATGTTGAGTTTGAAATAGGGTTTTTAACAGATTTTGAGGCTTGGTTTACTGCATCGGGCAGCTTAATTCGTTACACCGAAAAAATATCGAGTAGCAAACTACCTAAAGCAGTTAAGGATGCAATAAAAACCGATTTTGACAAATACCGCATTGATGAGGCTAAGAAGATTACCGAAAATAACG
Source organism: Bacteroidales bacterium (assembly GCA_041656735.1). Classification (GTDB taxonomy): domain Bacteria; phylum Bacteroidota; class Bacteroidia; order Bacteroidales; family Tenuifilaceae; genus Perlabentimonas. The sequence continues at coordinate 20,388 of JBBACY010000015.1, forward strand.
TGGTAACATACAGAGTTGAACTTGAAAAACGGGATCATGAGGTTAACCTTGTTTTCTCTGAAGATGGAATCATAATTAAAAACAAAAACCAATAAAAATTACAACCATGAAAAATCTAATTAGAACAACTCTAGTTATGCTTACGTTACTTGCAACAATGAGTAGTTGTGAAAAAGAAGAACTAATTTCTACTGCAAAATTACCGGTCGAGATATCGGATTATATCTCAACACACTTCCCAAACAACGCAATAGTTCAAAGTGTTTTGGATCAGGAAGGCCTTACAAAAACCTACGAAATATTTCTAGAGGGGAACTTTACCTTGGAATTCAATAGTAAATATGAGATTGTTGATATTGATGGAGTTACGAAGTTACCAGACACGGTTATACCCCAACCCATACTGGATTATGTTGCGCAAAATTATCCCGATAATTTTATCATCGGCTGGGAATTGGAACGCACTTACCAACAGGTTGAACTAAACAGTACGGTTGAACTTGAATTTAAAATGGACGGTACCTTTATACGAATTGATATTGACTAGGGCAGTGGGCTAACAAGTATTGAACCACATATAACTGATGATAAAACATTGCGCTACATGCGCAATGTTTTTTTTGTTCCCAGTTTCCTACAGAATAAATTTTCTGATGGTAGGGTATAGGCAGGTGGTTTTATTCTTCAATATTACGAATCCCTCTCGAGAGGGAGGTAACTCATTGTTTGATAACAGATAAGCAATAAAATTAAAATATGCAGGCGCAGCCAGCAGGTAATAAACAAGTTTAGTTTGAGACTTAACCACACTGTAGAATTTAAAATACTCCGAGAAGGTGTGAATCGTGTAACTTTTAGATGGAATTGTGTAACATAAATAGGTACATAAAGACGTTAATTTGTAATTATAATTAAACGAATATTAAAACACAAAACATGAAAAAAACTTTTGCATTGCTAATTTTAGCAATTGTTGTTGGTTCAGGCTTCCTTTTTCAATCATGTAAAAAAGAAGTGACAGAAACAAACATGGTTATTAGAAATTGGAGTTTGGTATCAAAAACTGTATTGGGAGTGAGTGTTATGACCGATTGCGACAAGGATTCACAGTGGAATTTTAAAGCCGATGGAACTTATGTTATTAAAGATGCCTGTAATTCAACAAAAACAGGTACTTGGGTTTTAGCAAAGGATGGAAAAACTTTAACTCTTGATGATGTTACTGCATATAAGGTTGTTGATAACACTATTCTTAAACTCATAATAGAAATGCAGGTAGGTGATTTAGGACTAGTACGTTGGTCTTTTAATTAAAAAACAAAAAAGACTATATTTTAAATTGCAAAAAATGATGAGTAACGAGGGCAGAACCTTCGTTACTTTTTCTTTTTTAATTTTTACTCATTGTGGGAGAATAAAGTTTACATCCACACTATTCTTAGCCTAAAATTATGCAGTTAGAAACTATAAAGGGTTAATGAAATTGAATCCGAAGATTGTTTAAAAAGTGGGAATGATGTAACAAATGCATTTAATTATATAACACAAAACAGCCTGTATCAACACATCTTTGTATAGTGAAATGTTTCACACCTAATATATTACATTATGAATATAATAATTAAAAAATCAATTGTCATCTTAGGATTAGTCGCTTTTGCAACAGCCCTTACTTTGCTAGGTGGTTGTAAATCGGCCAACGAAAACAATAGGGCAGCAAAGGTAGATAAAGCTGCTGAAAACCTTATTGAAGCCAGACAAAACTATATTGAAGAGTACGAAGCCTTTAAAACCGAAGCAAACATTAAGATTGAGGCGAATGAAAAAGCTATTGCCAAATTAAAAGAAGACGGCAAAAATAAGAGCAAAGCAAATAAGGCTATTTTAGATAAAAAGCTGGCCGCGCTGGAACTGAAGAACCAGGAACTGAAGGATAAGATTAGAGACTCTAAAGAGGATGGTAATGAAAGATGGGAAGCTTTTAAGCTTGAGTTTAAGTATGATATGGATATTCTGGGTCAAGCGCTAAAAGACTTAACAACAAATAATACTAAATAATTAAAAAATCACCGATTGCGGGCAAAATTATTTTCAGAAAATTACCTGTAGAATATAGGTCTTAGTAATATGTTTAACTTTAATTGGTAGGGCAGTGTCATCTTTTTTTGTGGTACTAATAACCATTTAGTAGTAATTGTTACCATTTAGGCTTTTGGGTGTGTGAGCAGGGTGCTTACACACCCTTTCCGTTACTAATAATTCGTTCTTTATATTTTGACTAAAACTTTCACTTTGTATACCAGAATAAACAGTATCTTGTAACACTTAATTATCTTAGAGAAGGTTGAAGATTTATATCAAGAATATGGTGTGTATTCGCTGCCAAATGGTGGTGAAGGCCGAATTGGAAAAACTCGGGCTAGAATATGGATATGTGAAAATTGGCGAAGCCGAAATCATTGGCGAAGCCCAGCCTGAGCAGCTGGCACAATTAAAAGTTGAGCTAAAAGAGGCGGGTTTATTCCTGATGGACAATAAGAAGAGTGTTCTTATTGAAAAAATAAAAAACGTTATTATTGAGCTAGTTCACTACACCGACGAACAAATAAAAGTAAACCTTTTAGACTTTTTAAGCGAAGAGCTTAACTACAGTTACACGTATTTATCAAATCTTTTTTCGGAGGTAATGGGTACCACCATTGAAAATTTTTACTTGGCGCATAAAATTGAAAAGGTGAAGGAACTAATTGTTTATGATGAGTTAACCCTTACCGAAATTACCTATATAATGCATTACAGTAGCGTTGCACACCTTTCAAATCAGTTTAAGAAAATAACCGGATTAACCCCCAGCCACTTTAAGAAGCTGAAAACACATCGTCGCGAGACGCTCGAAGATGTGTGAATATTGTAACATTTAACTAAAATAGTGTAATACATAGTAACTGTTATCCTAGTACCTTTCTACTCTATTTAATAATTCGAGATGCCTGTCAAGATGGTAGTATGCATTTCATCTAAAGTATTAGTGCGATTTGGTAGGGCTGTTTCGTTATTAATTTTTATTTAGCAAAATAATCCAGTTTTATGAAAGGGATGGGCAACCATATTAAGCTAGGATTGTTATTCCAATGAACTAATAGGGAAATAGTTTATCACTTTTTCTTTAATAATTAAATACATTTTAGCATTAACAAGCTATTAACTTTACTGAACATTAAACTATTTGCATATGAGGAATTTAACAATAATTATAGTGCTTGTAAGTTTAATTTTTACAGGTTGTAGCCCAAAGTTTTATACCCCTAACACACAGAATGTACCCTTAATTTCAGAGCGCGGTGAAACAAACCTTACGCTTTCAGGAAATGGAAATCAAATTGAATTTCAAGGTGCTTATGGGGTAACGGAAGGGTTTGCAGTTAAAGCAAATGGTGCCCTTTTTATTCCTTCTGATTTGGATAATGGGAATGGCGGGTCGGCTAAATTTATTGAGTTTGGTGGCGGATATTTTAAGCCTATCGCTGATAATTTTGTGCTTGAGGTTTATGGTATTTTTGGTATAGGTAATTTAGAGAATCACTTTCCAGCTAGCATTTCAGAAAATCCACATACAAACGGAGATATTTCAGCAAATATTTTTCGATATGGTATTCAACCAAATTTTGGGTATAAATCAAAATACTTTTCTGTTGCGATTTCTTCGAGAATTGTAAATCTTAATTATAGCAATATAAAGGGAAATTTGATTTTTGAAGAAGCAGATCAAATTATTTACCTAAACAACAATTCCTCAAATTTCCTTCTAGAGCCAGCCATAACGGTTAAAGGTGGATTTGAAAAGGTGAAGTTGCAACTTCAATACGGATACAGCCTGAACCTGTCGAATAATGCCTTTAGACAAGACAACTCCTTTTTGACCATTGGACTAAATTTCAACTTCAGATAAAAAAGATAAACGGATGAAAAGGAATAAACAATTCTAGGAATTTATAAAAATATTAGTTGAAATAGCGGTAGATTCATAATTTGCAGCTTCTTTCAACTCTCTTGAAACGTGAGAGGAAGTTAAAACGCAAGGGCTATGTTTTATGGAGGGAAACGTTATAATCGGTCATTATTCTTATACTAAACGATGACTACAGAAGTTAAGAAGTCTAGATCATACATACTTTCAGAAATCATTGACTATGTTCCAAATTCGATGGTTCGTAAAACGATTGTTAGTAAGCCCACTGGAATTATAAGCGTCTTAGCTATGGATACGGATGAAACTTTGGCGGAAAAAATATCGCCGTTCGATACTTTTATTTATATTATTGAAGGGATTGCTGAAGTGGTAATCGATTCCAAATCCAATAGACTTCAGACTGGACAGGGCATTATTGTTCCGGCCCATGCATCAAATGCAATAAAAGCTAACGGACGTTTTAAAATGATTTCGGTAGTTATTAAAAGCGGTTACAACGAAGCCTTAATTTAGCAAGTAAATATTAACAACAAACCACAACTGTTATGGCAAAAGGAAAGGACATAAAAGCGAAGAGTGACAAGAAGACTCCGAGTAAAAATTTAAAGGAAAAAAGGGCTGCAAAAGCCGAAAAAAAAGCTGATAAGAATAGGTAAACCGTTTACAGCTTTTTTTAATAAAATCCACTGCTCGTCTGCATTTTACGAAAATAGATGTTTTTTAAGGTAAAGTTTAGTGAGCACTTTGATACCCTATTGTTTGTTTTAATAGGTATTGAGATACTTGTGCCTTTTTGTGATTGAAGAGTTGTTAAATCAATGTTGCTGCAAAGGGGCTAATGGGTTTTGTAATGCGATTAACTACAACAACTTTACTTAACAGCTGTTTTAAAGTGAATTTCTCTCTCTCAATTATTGGGTGTTAAGAGTGAATTTGGTTTGAAAATGGCACAAAAAAATCCCGCTAAAAGCGGGATTAAATTTTAAATGATAATTTACATTAAGCTAGGCTAGCTTAACATTCACTGCATTTAATCCTTTTTTTCCTTCTTCCAAATCAAAAGTTACTGCATCATTTTCTCTGATATTTTCTTTAAGACCAGATGAATGTACAAAATACTCTTTAGAGGTTCCATCCTCTTTAATGAATCCAAATCCTTTTGAATCATTGTAAAACTTTACTGTTCCTTTATTCATTTTTTCAAAATATTTAATTAAGTGCAAGTTACGCTTATATTTCTGTTAATTCCATTTTTACCCTTGTTTTTTTGTTTAAATTCGAAAAATTTTGTTCTTTTTGTTAAAAGGTTGATATTTTACTCCTTATGTTAATTTAGTTGTAATAAATTTTGCTGGTTTTGTTGTGCCTGCATTCTATATATTTAATGTTTTGGTACAAAATGCTCTAAACAAAATGGCAGGTTGTAAAGTAATTGGTTTATTTGATAGGCAACTTAATTAGAAGAGTACTGTGCTTTCAGTTATTGCCTAGCTCGTTATGTGCAATTTTTTTAATCTGCAACGCAATGTCTTCAGGTGAAAGAATATAATCAATACACCCGCTTTCAATTGCAGTTTCTGGCATATCGGGCTGTGCTGCAGTTTCTGGTTTTTGAGCTATCGTAATCCCTCCCACTTCTTTTATGCCGCAAAGTGCTGCGGCCCCGTCGCCATCATAACCTGAAACGATAACAGCAATTAGCTTACCATCCCAGTTTTGGGTCAGCGATTTCATAAAAACAGTAATTACATCGGGCCATCCCCAGGGCTTAGATATTGGTTTTAACCGAAATTCGCCGTTTAGAACGTGTAAATCTCTTTTTTCGGGAATGATGAATACATGGTTTGGTTTTATATCTAATTTTTCGGTAATTAGTTTAACGGGCATCTCGGTGTGTTGGGGAAGAATTTCATGGAGCAGCGTTGCTACCTGCCGCAGGTGATTAACAATAACAATGGCAACGTCCATATTAGCGGGTAGGTGCTTTAGTAGACGAATGTATGCATCGAGCCCACCGGCCGAACCGCCCACACAAACAACAGGGAAGTTTTTTACTTTACTCTTAGGTTCCATAGGCTTACTTGTTTTAACCTCTTATTAAAATTTTAGTAAAGTTAACCCAACGTGTTGAAATATGTGTTACACCATTATGTATAAGAGTTACATAACTCACGCATTTTTTTGCCAAATAATTGGCAACGCAAATTTACGTTAAAAATGGTTTTGCTGCGTCGTGTGGCTTAAATTATTACGAGACTTTTGTAGTAATAATTTTTACTTGTTAACCACACGATGTAATCGTGTGGTAGGGTGTAGAGGTTACTTTGCTTTGATTAGAGCAGGCCGTTCAGTCTGAAAGTCGACCTGAACGGAGTTGAAGGATGGATTATATTTAATGATGCTAGCTTGGGCTATACTTACGAATTGTTATGCAAATTAAATTTTGCGATGTCGACTATCGATAGAAGGCAATTTTCATCATCGTCGGTAACAACTCCTTCCATGTATACAGAGCATAAAGGCTTGCTATTATATCCCAATAGTATTTTGCACGATTCCTTCGTATTACTGGTATAAATTTTCTTAAAAAAGTTATTGAAAACGGTTCTTGACTCTTCCGAGACAAAAAGTTTAAAATTGCTTCCCATTAGGCTAAAACGTCGTTCGCCAAGTATTTCGGCAGCCGTAAAATTTAGTTCAGAAATGCCACCGTCTGAGTTGAGGGTAATGTAGCCCATGGGCGACAAATCAAATAGCATGGTGTATTTTTTAAGGGCCTCTTCCGCTGTATCGTAGGCATGACGAAGCTCATCATTCTGCATTTCCAACTCAATTTGGTGTACCTGTAGCTCGTGAACAAGCTTTTTTAAATCAGCCTCTTCCTTAGCAACTATTTCTTTTTGTTGCATGGTTTCCAGTAACTCTTCGGCTTTTCTGCGTAACATTTCAGTATTCGTAAAATCCATGTCTTCGTTAATCATAGCTCTATATTTTTATTTTAAGTATAACTCCCGATGGTACCCGCTGATTGTCAAAAATGACATTAGCGTCCCATTTTACTTCAATTTCTTGAAGGTTTGCTCCAAGCACCTTCATTTCTACTTTATTTGTTTTTACCTTTTTTAGCAGCTGGCTTAGCTGTTGCCCTGTTATGTGCCTTAGCGGTTTGGGTATAAATAGTTCAATATAATTTTGATTTATAGCGTCGTCGTACTTTACCCCAAAAAAATCTGCGGCTGCAGAATTATACTCAACTATTTTCCAATCAGCTGATAATTTAACGATTACATCGTTTGTTGAATCTAAAAGCACGCGAAGCATCTGGCTGGCTTCATTGGCTTTTTTTTTGCCAACTAAATTTACACTAAAAACAATGCCAGACGGGCTGGCGCTAAAATTGGAAGAGTAATGACGAACATCGTTTATACTTTTCCTAACTTTTTTTTATTGAGAATCTTAATCTTTTCGTAACAGTCCTGAAAAGTCTGTGTAACATCAGAACTGTAGTTTTGTATCGAAAATTAATAACTCAATTTTAAAGTATGAAAAAGAACATTTTTTCACTTGCTGTCATACTAACAAGTACAGCAGTATTTGCTCAACATCAAAAAGAGGAGCTAACTCCTTTAAATAAATTGGAGCAACAGACTCAAGCTCTTGAATATGCAGTATCCAATTTGCAGAAACTCAAAGTTTCAGGATATATCCAAACCCAATATCAATGGGGTGAAGACGCTGCTTCCTTAAAAGTTGGTTCTAGGAATGAAAATCCAAAAGAACCATTTAACCGTATGGGTGTTCGTCGTGGTCGTGTTAAGTTTGCTTATGAAGAAGGTCTTACGTCGAGTGTATTTCAAATTGACATGACAGAGAAAGGGATTGGATTCAAAGATGTTTATCTACAAATAAAAGATCCTTGGGTAGGTACAATTTGCTTTAAAGCGGGAATCTTCGATCGTCCATTTGGATACGAAATCAGCTATTCATCTTCTCGTCGCGAGTCCCCCGAACGTTCAACTGTATATCAAACTCTGTTTCCCGATGAGCGTGACATGGGTGCTTCGTTCACATTACAACCATCGAAAATATCACCTTGGCATTTCCTGAAATTAGAGGCAGGGCTGTTTGCAGGTAATGGTATTAAGCAAGAGACTGATAGCAAGAAAGACTTTATCGGACACCTGACTGCCAGCGACAACTTTAGAAGTAATGGTAAGTGGAGCATTGGTGTCTCTTACTATAATGGTCGTGTATATCAGGGCACTGAAAATGTCTATTCCATGAAAGGCAATGCCCTTGTTCTCATATCCGATGCCTCTAATATAGGCAAATTTTCAAAACGTGAATATTTTGGGACCGATGCACAATTAAGTTTGAAGAGTGTTGTAGGATTGACTCAACTGCGTGGTGAATATTTACTCGGAACACAGCCCGGTGTTAGAGGTGGTAGCAAAAGTCCAAACTCTTCCACACTGCTATCCACAGATACCTATATCCGTAATTTTAGTGGTGGTTATGTTATGTTGATTCAAGACTTAGGAAGACTTCCTCTATCGGCAGTGGCTAAATATGATTGGTATAATCCCAACACAAAAGTATCGGACAAAGAAATTGGTCAGAAGGGAACAGACAAAGGGGATATTGCCTACTACACATTGGGTCTTGGGTTTTTATGGCAGGCAAACAACAATATCCGCATACAAGCTTATTATGACATTGTGAAAAATGAAACAACCGAAAATTTAGCAGACTTCAGTAGCGATATAAAAGACGATCTATTCACACTACGCTTGCAATACAAATTCTAATCTTAACAAATATGTAACAGTATTGTAAAGGATAGGTAATATCCGCACAGTAGATTTGTCATATCAATAACGAGTAATATGAATCATAAAAATAGTAATATGAAAAAAGTAATTTTATCAGTAGTTTTGATTGTGTTTTGTCTAAGCACCATTTATGCCCAACGTATTAAAGGGTCGGATACAACTCTTCCTCTTTCGCAAAAAGCAGCCGAAAATTATATGAAAGCCAATTCCTCTGCATCAATAACTGTAACTGGTGGTGGTAGTGGTGTAGGATTCTCATCCTTGGTTGAAGGAACAACAGATATCGCGCAAGCTTCTCGAAAAATAAAATTTGTTGAGATACAGAAGTTGAAAGAGGAAGGTAAAATCATAAAGGAAGTCATTGTTGCGTACGATGCTCTGGCAATAGTGGTAAATCCAAAAAACAATGTGACAAACTTAACTCGTAATCAACTTGAGGATATTTTTACAGGAAAGATTACCAACTGGAAAGAAGTAGGTGGTGCTGATTTAAAAATAGTCCCTTACTCTCGTGAAACTTCTTCAGGCACTTATGAGTTTTTCAAGGTGAGTGTTCTGAAAAATAAGAATTATATGAATGGCATTATGAGTATGCCAGCAACAGGTTCTATAATTCAGTCGGTTGGTCAAACACCTGGTGCAATAGGCTATGTAGGACTTGCATACTTAAACAGCAGTGTTAAAGCGATCCATGTGTCATATGATGATGGAGAAACATACGAAGCTCCATCTGTGAGGAATGCTAAACAAGGGACTTATCCTATTGTGCGCCCACTGTATTTCTATTATGTGCTAGAGTCAGAGACAAAAGTGAAGCCATTTATTGATTATCTACTATCATCTGTAGGTCAACAAATAGTATCGGAGGTTGGATTTATAACAGTTAATTAAGTAGATGAAGAAGTTCAAGAAAATTACTGAACGGGTTGTTGAAAGTATCTTCACTATTAGCGGTTCTCTTACGAGTATCGCTATACTGTTGATAGTAGTCTTTCTCTTCAAAGAGGGAGTTGGTCTTTTCAACTCTCCATCTGTGGAAAAAGGGTATGTACTATGTGTCAACTCCGAAAATAGTATTGATAAACTCTCTGTCATCCAAATAAAAGAAATATTCGATTCGGAGGTGGTTGATTGGAAAGATGTAGGTGGCAAAGAGGGTGAAATTACTATTTTTCGCTTCGATGAAATTTTCAATATCTATTCAGAAGAGGATTTGGGTGAAGATTATGCACTTTTGTCTGCAAAGTTAGGTGAGGTGATAACAAGCAATGTTAATATTATTGCCTATTTGCCTCAAGAATATGCACCTGTTGGAATTGAAAGTGTCAAACTTCTTCCTACAGAAAGTATTGGAGTGGCGGACTTTCTCGGTGGTAAAGAATGGATGCCTACTGCCACTCCTACACCCTTATTTGGGGTAGTTCCACTTATATTAGGAACACTTTTAGTCAGTTTCTTTGCCATACTGTTTGCTCTACCTTTGGGCTTGGGGGTGGCAATATATTCGTCGGAATTGGCAAGCAAGCGTACGCGCAAACTAATGAAACCAACCATTGAACTGCTTGCAGGTATTCCGTCGGTTGTATATGGTTTTTTTGGATTGGTGGTGCTAGTGCCTTTGGTGCAAAAAGTTTTTCATTTACCTGTTGGAGAGACTGCATTGGCAGGTAGTGTGATATTGGCAATTATGGCGCTTCCCACAATAATAACTATTGCAGAAGATGCCATCGGTAATGTTCCCCTTTCAATGCGCGAAGCAAGTGTTGCCTTAGGAGCTTCTCATTGGCAGACCATCTACAAAGTAATTCTTCCATATTCTAGATCTGGTATTACCGCCGCTGCCGTATTGGGAATTGGCAGAGCCATTGGTGAAACTATGGCTGTGCTGATGGTGACGGGTAATGCTGCTATAATGCCCCATTCTTTGTTTCAATCTGTAAGAACTATTCCAGCAACAATTGCGGCGGAATTGGGCGAGTCGCCCGCAGGAGGTGCACACTATCAATCTCTGTTTCTTTTAGGCTCCATACTGTTTATTATAACCATGGTCATCAGCATTACAGCCGAAGTCATATCGAAACGTCAACCCAATAAAGGAATTTAGAAATGAACAAAAAAATGAGTCAACGTGCAGCTTTTATCCTTTTTAGGATGTTGGGCATATTGGTTGTAGGTATTCTGTTTTGGATATTGGGATTTATTGTCTATAACGGCATGAGTGTTATTAGTTGGGAGTTTCTATCTACGGCTCCTACTGAGGGTATGACTGCAGGAGGTATCTTTCCTGCAATTGTTGGTACTCTTTATTTGGTTTTAGGCAGCATCGTCTTTGCATTTCCTTTAGGGATTATGACGGCAATATATACCAACGAATATGCTGGTAATGGTTGGATTGTGAGATTTATACGTGTAATGACCAACAATTTAGCAAGTATACCGTCCATCGTGTTTGGATTGTTCGGAATGGCTTTGTTTGTCAATACTTTAGGGTTTGGAGACTCCATATTGGCTGGATCATTTACCTTAGGACTTTTGGTGCTGCCGTTGGTTATTCGAACTACCGAAGAAGCTTTAAAATCAGTCCCATTATCCTATCGTATAGGAAGCTTAGCATTGGGTGCATCTAAATTAGAAACCATACGTAGGGTTGTTCTTCCCATGGCATTTCCTAATATCATTACAGGATTGATACTCTCCATTGGTCGGGTTTCTGGTGAAACAGCTCCTATCTTGTTTACTGTTGCGGCATATTTTTTACCCAAACTACCCAATAGTGTTTTTGATCAAGTGATGGTGTTGCCTTATCACCTTTACGTTGTTGCAACCAGTGGAACTGATATCGAGACTTCTCGCCCAATTGCCTACGGAACTGCCCTTGTCTTGATTGCAATTGTGTTGATCATGAATTTGTTAGCGACTCTTCTAAGGGCTTATTTTAGTAAAAAAGTAAAGATGAATTGATATGATTGAGACGAAAAATATAGATTTTTACTATGGGGGTTTTCATGCTTTGAAAAATATAAGCATGCATATTGAATCTAATAGTGTTACAGCATTTATTGGTCCTTCGGGCTGCGGGAAATCAACCTTTTTACGCCTTTTTAACCGCATGAACGATATGATTGACCATACCAGAATGTCTGGCACCTGCCTTATTAATGGGGAAAACATATACGATAAAGCATATAATATTGAAGACTTGCGTAGAAAAGTGGGTATGGTTTTTCAGAAGCCCAATCCCTTTCCTAAATCAATTTTCGAAAATGTTGCTTATGGTTTGCGAGTAAACGATATGGGTGATAAAAGCTTTATTTCAGAACGTGTAGAACAGTCATTAATTTCCGCAGCACTTTGGGATGAAGTAAAGGATAAGTTGAAAAAATCCGCTTTTGAACTCTCTGGAGGGCAGCAGCAGCGTCTCTGTATCGCTCGTGCGTTGGCAGTCTCTCCATCTATTATAATGATGGATGAACCTGCCTCAGCACTAGACCCTATTTCAACATCTAAAATTGAGGAGCTGATTCACACCTTGAAAAAGGAGTACACTATTGTTATAGTAACTCACAATATGCAGCAAGCGGCACGTATAAGTGACAAAACAGGTTTTTTTATGCTGGGAGAGCTGGTGGAGTTTAGCGATACAAAAAAGATGTTCTTGAATCCTGAAAATAAACAGACACAAAATTATATTACTGGTCGTTTTGGTTAGACCTTTTCATACTTAATGCAGTAAAAACATAAAAGATGGAATTAATGAAACATAAAGAAAAAGAGCTGCTCGCCATCAAGGAAGAGGTAGGTGAAATGTGGAAACTGGTACTCTCACAGCTTGAAAAAGCCAAACAATCGTTCTTAAATGGAGACCTTGAATTGGCTCGTGAAGTTGTTAGTAGAGAAAAGCGTGTGGATGCTTTTGAGCTCAAAATTGATTGCGATTGCGAAAATTATATAGCCCTTTATAGTCCTGTGGCGATAGATTTGCGATTGGTATTGTCATTAATAAAAATCAGTATCACACTGGAGCGTATAGGTGATTTTGCAGAGGGAATTGCTCGCCATGTTATGGACGATGATTGTAATAACATTGCCCCAGAATTGCTGGAGGATTTACAACTTGAGAGAGTTTTTGACATCTTAACTATAATGTTATCAGAGAGCTTTGTAGCATTGGAATCTGAAAACACTAAATTGTCGGGACGTATTCTTGCTAAAGATGAAGAGGTAAACAAATGTTATCACAACTCACTTAATATTTTGACATCTTACCTGGAGCAGCACACCGAAGAAATCCGCTGTGGGCTAAAAATCTTGTTGGTTATCAGAAAACTGGAACGCATAGGAGACCAGTGTAGTAATATCGTAGAAGAGATTGTTTTTTATGTTGATGCTAAAGTTCTGAAGCATGGTGGTTCAAAATAACTTATAACTTTGTAGTTATGAAGATACTGATTGTAGATGATGAGCGAGATATTTGCGAGATACTTGAGTTCAATCTTGCAAACGAAGGTTATGAAGTAGAATGTGTCTATTCAGCTGAAGAAGCTTTAGATAAACTTACAGCTGACCATTCGTTGATATTGCTTGATGTAATGATGGGCGGAATGTCGGGCTATAAAATGGCTGAAAAGTTGCGAAAAGCAAGTAATACCATCCCCATCATTTTTTTGACTGCCAAAGATACTGAAAACGATATGTTGACGGGTTTTTCTGTTGGGGGAGATGATTATATTTCAAAGCCTTTCTCCATCAAAGAGGTGGTGGCTCGTGTTAAGGCTGTTATTAAAAGAGAGCGTGTTGGTACCACTAAGTCAAGAAGAGAAATTGTGTTTGGCGACATTGTCATATCCATGGAAGTTAAAGAGTTGACATTAGGCAGTGATAAAGTGATGCTAACAAAGACGGAGTTTGAGATTTTGGCTCTGTTGGCACAAAACCAAGATAGGGTCTTTTCTCGGAATGAAATTATTGATCGCATTTGGGAAGAGACTACATTTATTACTGAACGTACAATTGACGTACATATTACTCGTTTGAGAAAAAAAATGGGCAGTTATGGTAGTGTTATCACCAATCGATCGGGTTATGGCTATAGGTTTGATATTTCAAAATTATAAAAGATGAAATTGAGCTACAAACAGAAATTGTTTTTATACTTTTTCGTTATTTTCTCTCTCTTTACGTTTGGGATTGTTGTTTTTGAACGGTCACAAGAGAAACAATACCGAACAGAAGCATTGGAAGAAAAACTAGATGCTTATACCCAAATAATTAATGCGGCATTTGTTCGGGGACAAGGTCTCGATAGTTTGGCAATACTACTTCCAGCAAATATTCGTATAACATTGATAGACGATCAGGGGGTTGTACAATATGACAATGCCATTAACGATTTGTCAACTTTAGAAAATCATGCTGGACGACCCGAAATAGTTGAAGCTAAAACAGAACTCAAGGCTGTAAGTATCAGGATTTCATCTTCAAATAATCAGGAGTATCTTTATTATGCTAAAAGTTTTAATGGGTACGTAATTCGTGTTGCTTTGCCATATGATATTAAGGTACAGAACTTCATCAAGTCGGACAATCTTTTTTTGTATTATATCATTGCGCTGTTTCTGGGTATGTTGATTTTGATAAATCTTGTGGCAACGAGATTTGGGAAATCAATTAAGCAGCTGCGAGATCTTATTCTCTCATCCGATGACGAAATAGATAATGCTGATGTAAAGTTTCCACAAGATGAGTTGGGTGAGATTAGTGAGAAAATTGTGGAAAATTTCAAACAGCTCAAAATCAATGAGAAAAAGATAGCTCAAGAACGAGAGAAACTGCTGCAACATGTTCATAGTTCAGAAGAAGGAGTCTGCTTTTTCTCCGATAGTCATGCGGTTGAGTTTTATAATGGTCTGTTTATTCAATATCTTAATGTTATTACTGACCTTACCAATGGGGAACCATCTTTGATGTTTTCGGACGCTGCATTCAACGAGCTGAATACATTCTTAACTTCTGGAATAGAGCGGAGTAATTATTTTGAAAAGCAGATAGAAAGTCACAGCAGATATTTCTCACTCAGAGCCAACGTGTTTGAGGACAAGAGTTTTGAGGTTATTATAAATGATATCACCAAGCAACGAAAAACTCGTTTGTTAAAACAGGAGATGACGGGCAATATTGCTCATGAATTGCGCACCCCAGTGACAAGTATTCGTGGTTATCTTGAAACAGTTTTAGAAAAACAATTAGATGTAGATAAAGAGCGTCAGTTCTTGACAAAAGCATACAAGCAGGTTCTGGTTCTATCCGAGCTTATACAAGACATGAGTCTTATTACAAAGATTGAAGAAGCACCAGCTTCATTTTCATTGCAAGCTGTAAGTATATGTAAAGTACTTGCAGATTTGAAAAGCGACCTTGAACTTCCATTGCAAGAAAATGGAATTGATGTGAGTTGGGATATTCCAGATGGCTTAATTGTTAAGTCGAATTACAACTTGCTCTATTCAATTTTTAGAAATCTGACAGACAATGTAGTTCGTTATGCTGGAAGCGACGTGAAGATATCGATAAATCAGTATAATGAAGACAAGAATTTCTTTTATTTCTTATTTTCCGATACAGGTGTTGGCATTGAGAATGAGCAACACTTAAATCGTTTGTTTGAACGCTTTTATAGAATTAATGAGGGGCGTACTCGTGATACGGGTGGGTCAGGATTAGGCTTGTCAATTGTGAAAAATGCTATTTTATTGCATAAAGGGACAATCATAGTTAAAAATAGGTTGGGCGGAGGATTAGAGTTTTTATTTAAACTGCCCAGATTCTAAGTTTTTTTTCTTTTATAAAAACGGATATACATATTAATAAATACGTGACAATCTCAATAACAACCTAAGCATGTGTATAAAAGTGTAATCGCTAAACTTATTCCCAATTACTTCCCGTTATAGTATGATCTCTTCTTTAAATTCTGCCTTCCAATTTTTAAGACCATCGCTTTCAATATGCAATAGCTTAGTGCGGGCTTTCAAAGACGAGGTTTTATATCTGCCCCCCAACTTCCTTAAACTTCTCTACAAACGAAACAATCCTTTCAAATACACTTTGTTTTTTTGTCAAATACTGAGGATTCAAAGGACTCATTCTTGGCAAAATAGCATTGAGTTCTGTCCCGTTTTCACTGGCATATTCTCGTTTTAATGATGCTGTGATGTATCGCAAGCATACCCAGCGAAAAAGTTAGGAACGGGCCAAAATGGAATCCTATAAAATTCCAAGGGGCGTATAGTTGGGTTTGTGAAGTGAGCAGCAATCGGCTGTTACCAGATAGTATGGGACTGTTGAATCCTTTTAGCCCGTACTCCTTATTTATGGTTAAGGTATCATAATCGGTGCGGTTTATGCCAACAACAAGTTGGGGTTTTATAAATTGCCTTAATTTCCAGTTTCTAATTTCAATTAGGTTGGTAAAATAGTCTATGCCAGCACTAAAAACTCCCCGCTCGGCTTTTGATGCGTGTATGAATGTGCCATACTCGAAATTGTAGCTCAGGTAACCCCATTTATGGTAATCGCCCGAAGAATAACGGGCTCCGATATATACATTCCCAGCATTGTTTTTTTGCTGAAAACCAGTGGTTAAACTAATCACTTTCCCAACCGGCACATCTTCGGTTATCCCAAATTTAAAAATGTACTTATCCTTTACATATAAGCGTGATGAGACGCCTATACTTGTGAGATAAAAATTCTCGTTGGTATAAAACTGGAGTGTATCAATTGTTTCAAGGGGTTTTTCGAGAAACCGAGTTCGGATAAAACGCACGCTAGAAATGAAGTTTGTTGTGCGGTTAAAATCTGAGTTCCCCTTGAAAAGGCGGGTGGCATTTCCAGCCCAAAAATCTTGCTGGTTATACTTATAGTGCATATTGTTAACGGACCAAATAGTATCGTTATGAAAGTTTTGGGAAACACTTACACCAGCGGCCCATTTTGCAAAGGGTGAGAAAAACGGTCTGTCAACCGCTATGCTTTTAATAAAGTTTCCGTATTCGTCAATGCCGTATTGTATTGATGAATTAATATAGGTGTTGCGAAAGTTGGGAACGTAATATTTCGTTTTATAGGCGTAGTTGTTGGTTGAGTAATTCCATATAAGGTTATTTTGAAACTCATGGCCTAGTCCCAAAAAATTATTTTCTCTCAGGTTGGCGGTAATGCGCGACGAGGAGATTGAACCACCCGGAATGAGGCTCCATTTATCTAATTCACGAATATAAACATCAACAGAGTCGGGGCTTTCGGGTACAGTCTCTACGTAAAACTGCACATCGGTTATGTAACTCATACTGCGAACTAGTCGCTCAGATTCGTTTGCTCGCAAAGCATCAAAGGGTTGGTTTTTACGGATAAGCAGTAAGTTACGAATGGTGCTGTTTCGTGTTTTTAGGTGAAAGTGATTTCCTACCTTTGAAGTAAAACCCAACGATGAGGTAATGGAGTCGCCTATTGAATTGCCAAAAGGGTCAAGCGTTACAATGTTAATGTTCCTTATAACCTTTCCTTCAAATGTGGAGTATGGTTTTTGTATTCGAATTTCGTTCTTCTTTTTTTGTTTTAAATCGGCCGCCACTGGCTTAAAAAACAGGCGAAACATGAATCGAGTAAACTTATTCTGGTTGGTATAGGCTTCAATTTTACCATAAAATTGGGTTGTATCCTTAGTAGCTGAAACTTCCTGAGCAATTGCAGAATTATTTACTGATACTGAAACAAAAAGAAGTATAATCACGATTTTGACCCACATTTGCGTTTTTCATTTCCAAGGGTTTATTTCTTTTCCTTTTCAGCTTCCTCTCTCTTCAGTTTCTCTTCTTTTTTTGCCTTCCGTTTAAAATAGCCCCTGAATAGAAAATTATGCTTGAGTGCTTCCAAGTTCTCATTTAGTCCCACAGAACTTTCCTTTAAATTTAAAATGGTTTCTGTTAAGTGTCCAGAGGTTGTTGTATCTTGAATTAACATACCCAGCGTGCCTTGTCCGCTGTTTATTTTCACCATTATTTCACCAAGCTGGTTTGAGGCAACTTCGGTTTTGGCCGCGGTTTTCTGTAAGCTTTCCATAAAAACAACTATGTTTTTTCCTGCAACATCAAGAGTTTCATCCAAGCCTTCCGAACTGCTCTTAAGGTTCACAATCATTTGATTGATATTTTCTGCAATGGTAGAGTCTTGTATTAACCTGCCCAGTGTGCCCTGCCCGCTATTAATGTTTATCATAATTTCGGCAAGTTGTAGTGAAATTACCTCAACATTTACCGATGTTGTTTGTAAACTTGCCAAAATGGCGTCGGTTTCAACAGGCTCTTTTGATGCGAGTTTTTGCCCGTCCTTTGCCGTGGGTGCATCGGTACTTCCTTGTGAAATAACAAGCAGGCGGTCACCAATAAGCCCCTCGGAGCCAACAGCAACCACACAGTCGGATTTAATAAACTGTTGAACATCCTTCCTTATCAACATATCAACCAAAACAGTTGAGTCGTTAATAATTTTAATATTATCCACTGTTCCCACGTTTATTCCGGTAAAGCGAACATTGTTTCCCACCTGCAGCCCGCTCACATTTCGGAAATTTGCTGAAAGTCTGATAATTGGGTTAAACAAATTTTGCTGTTTCCCGATAATAAAAATGGCTAGTACAAACAGCGCCACACCACCAATGATGAACATTCCTAACCGTACTTTGAATTTTTCAGTATGTGTATCCATGATTTCTTTTTTTGTTTTTATTTAAAGAACGGCTTTATGTTCGGGTCTGTGGATTTTTCAAACATCTCCAGGCTTCCCTCCATATAGTTTGTTCCGTCTAGTAGCATAATTACACGGTTTGCATTGGTGCGTGCGCAGGCAATATCATGCGTAATAATTATTGACGACGTTTTGTATTTTTCTTGAACCTCATTGATGAGCAAGCTTATTTCATCGGAGGTTACCGGGTCGAGCCCCGTTGTAGGCTCATCGTACAGCATTATTTCTGGGTCAATAACGATGGTTCGTGCTAGGCTTATCCTTTTACGCATACCACCCGAAAGTTCCGAGGGCATTTTGTTTGATGAGTTGGGTAGCCCCACGTTTTCTAGCACTTCAGCAATCTTTTCGTCGATTTGCTTTTTTGTGAGCTCTTTTTTTATTCTCTTTAAATGAAATTCTAGGTTCTGTTTTACCGTCATAGAATCATAGAGTGCCCCACTTTGAAATAGAAAGCCAATCTTTTTTCTGAGCTCGTTTAAATCTTCTCGGTTTAGGGTTGTTACATCTTGCCCAAATACATTAATTGCCCCGCCGTCAGATTTTAGTAACCTCACAATACATTTTATGAGTACAGATTTTCCGCTACCCGATTTACCAAGCACCACAAGGTTTTCTCCCCTAAATAGTTTTAAGGAAACATCTTTTAATACTGCCTGATTATCGAACGATTTGTAAAGACTGTTTATTTCAATTACAGTCTCGTTGTCGTTGGGTTTATGTGGAGAATATGTATTCATATCCGCTTGTTTTAAATTTATACTACTAACATATCAGATATTTGTACTGCAATTAAGTCGATTACAATTACTAGCAAAGAAGCCAGCACTACGGCCGAGTTGGCAGCAATACCTACGCTAGCGGTACCACGACCGGCATTATAACCCTTGTAGCACCCAACCAATCCGATTACTGCACCGAAAAAGAATGTTTTTACCACGGCTGGCAGAAAGTCAATAAACTCTACCGCACTAAATGCCTGAGAGAAGTACAGAACAAAACTTACACTCCCTTTTATATTGGCACCTGCCCAGCCTCCTAAAATGCCTAGGGCATCGGCATATAAAACGAGTAAAGGAATCATGAGCGTTGCTGCAAGTACTCGGGTAACAACCAAAAATCGCATGGGGTTTATTGATGAGACTTCCATGGCCTCTATCTGTTCGGTTACTTTCATTGAGCCCAGTTCGGCACCCATGCCCGAGCCAATTTTACCTGCACATATCAAGGCAGTAATTACGGGCCCTATCTCCCTAATAAGCGACATGGTTACCATGCCAGGAAGCAACGAAACAGCCCCGAAGTTAACCAATGCAGGGCGCGACTGGATTGTTAGCACCAAGCCCATTATGGCTCCTGTAACTGTAATTAAGGGCAATGATTTATAGCCAATTTGAAAGCACTGACGGAAAAATTCTTTAAATTCAAAATCACGCGAAAACATTTCCTTTGTTAGCACACTAATAAATAGAAAAACCGAAGCAACTTCAGCAAAAAATAGGCTTGCAATTTGCGTTTTCTCTAGTGTTTTTTCACTCAGCCTTTTGGATTGCTGGGTTGCAAATCCTTTAACTCTAATGACTGGAACGATTTTTTTCATATTGTAGTCCTTTTGAATTAAAGTGTTTCGTTCGTATAAACATTTTTCGCTGTTGCTGTTTAATTAACAGTAAATGTATGTATAATTGCTTTGGAAAATGTTACAGCATTTGTGGGAATAGTTACATCATTCACACATTTTGCAACGTGTTACTTTCGAACTATTTTTTTCAGAATAGGGTTTATCATTTTCTTTTGTGGCATAGTATCGCCCAACAAGAAACCCCAATGTTTTAACGACTCAACATGGTCGAATATGAGCTTGGTTATAGCCGTAATTGGAATGGCAACTACCATACCTGGGATACCCCACAATGCTGCAAATCCAATTACAGCGATTAGCGTAGCCAGTGCATTTAGCTTTACTTGAGAACCAACTATTTTTGGGGTAATAAAATTATTGTCGATAAATTGGGTTAGTACGTAAAGCGCCAAAACAAGTAACGCAAACCAGGGCGATGTTTTTGTAACTACGGCAATTACCATGGGCATTAATGCTGCAATGATAGAACCAAGGTATGGAATGAGGTTGAGAAAGGCACCAATTACACCTAGAATTATTGCATACTCAATACCCAGTAACAATAGACCAATAGTGTACATTGTAGCAATAATGGCTACTTGCAGCATAAGCCCAATAAGGTAGCGATGTATTAATGTTTTTGTTAAATTTATCACTTCACTAACCTTGCTTCGGTGGTCGGCACCAAAAACTCTACGTAAAAACTCAATTATTAGAGGCCGGTAAAATAGCAACATAAATATATAAACGGGAATCAGAAATAGAAAAACCAATACACTGCTGAGGCTTGCTATGGTTTGCCCAATTTGTAGACTGCTGATAAGCTCGTTCTTGGTTTTTAAAATCCATGCAGTAATCTCACGATTACTTAAATTAAAATGCCCCGAAATCCAGACAATTGTTTGGTTAAGAATTTCTGAAAATTTATCTACCAACTTTGGGAATGATTCAGTAAACTTACCTATCTGTGAAAATGCGATAGCACCTATTGATGCAATAACCAGAAAGGTGAGGAAAAGAGTAATAATAATGGCCAAAATCCGATTCACTTTAATCTTTATAAGCAAGTTTACAACCGGGTGCAGTACAATAGCAATAATGGTTGCAAAAACCAGCGGAATAATAATGCCTTTTGCCATATACAAAATAAATATAAAGGCAATTATGCCAATAAGTATTATGGGTATTTTTATACTTATGGGTATTTTCGTATTTGTGTTAGTTACCATTGATGTGTTTTATTTTCTTTTTTGAAAAAAATGGTCTGAAATGTATTGACTAAAGGCCCTAACTGCTTCTGGGTTTTTTGCTATTATATTGGTAACCCCAAATTGCAAAACAACTCCCAATAGTTTTTTAAATACATTACTATTTTCACTAACAACAACTTTTTTAGATACATAGCCAGCGGCAAGGCCAAGGGTTGTACTTAAAAGATTGTCGGCAAGGTAAGGTGAGTCGGACATCTCCTTCAGTGCATTTTGAATTATGTTAACAGGTTTTAAACTTTCATAAGCCTGATGAAAGTCTTCTTTCATCAACTTTCGCTTTATATCCTGCTCTACTTCCAGTAATTGGATTGTATCCTGAAGTTGGGAGGTGTATGATGTGCTTTTCATTATATTCTATTTAAGTGCCTGTTTTATGATAGAATCGGAAACTTTCCTCTTAAATCGCTTGTGTAAAAAAAGATGCACAAAAAGCCCAATAACCAAATAGAATGCAGCAACCACAAAAAAAACATAATACATATTCTCGAGTATCTCGCCAAGGTAAAGTGCCACACCCAAATTGAGGAAAAGTAAGAACAACGTTAGAATTGATATAACAATAAGACGTGGAATTAAAGTGGAAATCACATCTGCTGTTTTATCAATTGCCTTTAGTTTTACAAGTTCGTAACTTGTTTTACCATAGTCGGTAGCGCTTTCCAGTAAGCTTTCAATTGAATCTTTTAAAGTTTCTGTAGTTTCGGGCATAATACTGTTTTTTTTGTAAATATTAAGTAATTTCTCGTAGCTGTGTTGTGTCTTCTATGGTTAGTAGGAACATTGTTTTTGCATCTGTTGAGAGGCTATATTTTGTGTTATCGTGTAGTGAAAACAGCTGGCCTTCATTTATAATAACCGATTCTTTTCTTGTTTTTAACTTCAGCATCCCCTCAATTACCTGAAAAGTAACCGAATCACCACATTGATAAGAGTCAATCTCTATATTCTCATGAATGGCAGTTAGCAGAATTTGCTTTTCTGGCCTGTTAACAAGAATTTTAGAATATATTTTCCCTCTCATTGCAGTGTTGTTTTAATTACAGTTTTTTAAAAAACACCTTGGCAAAATGAAACTGTACAAGAATTCAATCGTTGACGATTTCATTTTGCTATAGGAGTCTTTTTTTATTGTATCTGTAGTTATTTCCTTAAGTGCATAATATTTATTGTACTCTCTGGAAGTCTACTTTAACTCACGTTATTTTTGTGCTTTTCCAGCCTCTTCTGTTTTGGGTATTTTCTTTTCTGCAAAATCGGCAACATCTTCTTTTACCCTTTCGGCATATTCGCTTACGTCATCTTTTATCGATTCGAATTTTTCGATAACAACATCAATTAATTCATCAATTTTATCCTTTGATGAACCATACAAATCTTCACCTTTCTTTATAATTCTTCTCCGTGTTTTTGATCCTTTTGCAGGGGCTAATAAAATTCCTGCTATTGCTCCAGCGGCTAAGCCAGCTAGAACGCCTAATGCAACTTTTCCTGAATTCATAATCGTAATTTTTAATTGTTTTTACTATTTGATGCAATGTTAGTTCAATTTGTGCTAAAATTTGTTACACAATTCATATAAACAGTTACATCATTCACTCATTTTTAAAAAAAAAAACCTAAATCGAAAGCATTCTTGTACAACTTAAAAAGCAACCGTACTATTAATTCTGGTTATAATATTTGAGTGCCTCGGGCATTACTTTTTTTAAATTTCTAATTCTTGTTTCATCCGAAGGGTGCGTACTCAAAAACTCAGGTTGACCAGCGCCTCCAGCATCCGACATTCGTTGCCAGAAGGGTATTGCTTCCTGAGGGTTGTACCCAGCCATAGCGGCAAATATTAACCCGTAGTGGTCGGCTTCGGTTTCTTGCTGCCGCGACCATGGTAAAACAGCACCAATTGTACTTCCAATACCATAAGCTTGCATAAACAAATTTTGTGTTTCCTGTGGCTTTTGTGATAAGGCAATTCCCAGAGCCATTCCTCCAAACTGTTGAACAAGCCCTTGGCTCATTCGTTCACTGCCATGCTTTGAAATGGCGTGAGCAATTTCATGGCCCATAACAATTGCAAGGGCTGTTTCATTCTGGGTTATTGGTAGTAAACCTTTATAAACAACAACTTTACCCCCTGGCATACACCACGCATTTGCCTCCTTGCTGTCAACGGTATTAAATTCCCATTTATACCCGTCTATTACCGATTTTTTTCCCTGCGCTGTGTAATATTTTGTTATGGCATTTGAAATTCGCGAGCCTACCCGTGATACCATTGCGGCATCGTCACTAATGCTAGGGTTTAAAACCTTGTTCTCATCAAGGAATGTTTTGTATTGACTCGTAGCCATCATTTGCAACTCCGACTCCTGAACCAAACTCAGCTGTTTACGACCCGTTACTTGGTTTAGTACACAGCCTTGTAATAATCCGACGACTATTGTTAAAATTAAAATTCTTTTCATTTTTCTAGGTTTAAGTGAAAAGATGAAACTTTAGCCCGTTATTTGAAGCATAGAATCTATGGTTGTTGCATAAATTCTATATTTCAAATCCAAGTTTATAGAACTCTTCTTCCTTGAATAATTCTAATTAATATTGCAATAACTGCTATAACTAGCAGGATATGAATAATTCCTCCGGCGCTGTATCCAATAAAACCAATTGCCCATGCAATAATCAGAACTACAGCAATGATGTAAAGTAAATTTCCCATGATTTTGTGTTTTAATTTTAATTTTGAATGCTCTTTTTAAGCAAAACTGTGTTTGTTGTAAAAAAACCTTGTGTTTCAATCTTAGGCTATAAAATCTTTCTTCCCTGAATAACCCTAATTAATACGGCAATAACTGCGATAACCAGTAGGATATGAATAATTCCTCCGGCACTGTAAGCAAAAAATCCAATTGCCCATGCAATAATCAGTACTACAGCGATGATGTAAAGTAAATTTCCCATAATTTTAATTTTTACTGTTTTAAACACTACTATATATAACAATTTTTGTTTAAGCTTTGTTGTATTTTAATTTAAAATCTGCCAAATAGTCCATTTGGTGGTTGCTGTGCCCTCACTGCTTTTCGTCAAATTAAGTTTGGAGGGTAGCTCTATTTGAATTTTCCAAACTTTTGTAGATGCCTTTATCTTGCAGAATTTAATTACATGGCAATTTAATTGAGGCTTATAAGCCATCTGGAATTTATACTTTCTATCAATTTCCATATTTTATCGTGTTGCTTGGCTTAAGCCAATAGAGTTTTTACATAATTTCATCACTCTCCATATAAATTAATTGATAATCAAAAGTATATCTCTTCGGCATATTAGCTATTACACAATTTTGTAAATATGTTACATCATTCACACCTTTGGGATAGTTTACCCTTTTTTTGGTAGAGGAAATTGTTTTAATTGTGCACGTTATAAGTGTTGAGACAGTATTTTCATTCGGTACCCTTTTTATAATATTTTGGCTTCGGTTTTTAAAAACTAGTGCGAGGTGTACGAGGATGCTTATTTTTAGCTATTTTTGATACCACAAAAAGATATGACTCAAAATGCCCTAGGTTTTAGCTAGTATTTGAAATTGTTACAGGGTAACAAATTAGTACATAGCGTACTATTGTGTTTTAAGAAAGAAATTAATGTATAGAACGGTAATATTTAAAGGATAATTTGAGATGGTTAAGGAGGATAAAACTTAAGCCAAACCATTTTAATTCGTATTTTTAAAAAACCTTCTTATAAACATTGCAGTTTAATTTAGTAATTATGCCAAACACCAAAAACAATAAAGCCTTGATACAATTCAGTGATATTATTAATGCCCAGTCGGTATTAAAAAACGTGGTTAAGTTTACGCCGCTTGAGCGTAGTAAATCTTTTTCTGTTATGTCGGAGGCCGATGTTTACCTCAAGCTTGAAAATTTTCAGACCACCGGATCCTTTAAGGTAAGGGGTGCGTATTACAAAATAAATAGTCTTACTCCCGCCGAAGCGGCTAAGGGCGTACTTTGTGCTTCTGCAGGTAATCACGCTCAGGGGGTGGCCTACGCAGCCTCGTGCCTAGGTGTAAAAAGCACGGTATTTATGCCCGTATTTGCCCCTCCGCTTAAAGTAATTGCTACGCGAGCCTACGGCGCCGAGGTGGTACTTATAGGCGATACCTTTGACGATGCATTTAAAGCTGCTATTGAGTTTGGTAAAGAATCGGGTGCCATTTTTGTACATCCATTTAACGATCCGCACATTATTGCAGGGCAAGGTACCATTGGCCTTGAGATATTTGAACAGCTGCGTGATGTGGAAGATGTGGTAGTACCCATTGGCGGTGGTGGACTGATTGCGGGTATTGCCATCGCTTTAAAGCAGCTCAATCCTCGTATACGCATTATTGGCGTTGAGGCTGATGGTGCTCAATCTATGAAAGTATCAATGGAGAAAGGGGAGCCGGTTACCCTTAACTCGGTTAATACCATTGCAGACGGCATTGCTGTTAAATCACCGGGAAACCTTTCTTTTGATATAACTCGCAATTTGGTAGACGAGCTGGTAGTGGTAAACGATGCCGAGATAGCCCGTACCGCATACCTACTGCTGCAACGCGCTAAAATATTAGTTGAGCCTGCTGGAGTGGCAGCAATGGCAGCCGTGCTTTTTCAAAAAACCAACACCAAAGGTCGAAAGGTTATCCCAATAATTAGTGGGGGGAATGCTAATATGTCTATTCTCGAACAAATTCTCGATAAGGGTGTGATGGATGAAGGCTTGCGTGCCCGTATCCAAGTGCTTATTCCCGATCAGGCCGGAAAGTTAAAGTCAATTATAAATATTTTAGATAGAATGAAGGCTAGCATTCACGACATTGCGCACGAACGTTCTACCACAAGCGTACCGGTGGGCCACGTTAAGGTAACCATTACCTTTAACCTGCAAGACACTACCCAATTATCGAAGGTATGCAAAGAACTTGAGGAAAGAGGAATGCAATACGAGGTGCTCAGATAGTAGATCGATTGTATAGGAATTGAAAAATATACAAGTGCAAAAATGATGTTTTGGAGAAACCACATCCCGGCTTTAACCTGGCTTCGGGATTATAAACTAAAATTTTTAGGGAAGGATGCTGTTGCAGGCATAACGCTGGCTGCATACGCCATACCGGTTTCACTGGCTTACGCATCACTTGCCGGATTGCCCCCACAGTATGGTATTTACGGTTACCTTTTGGGCGGTTTTTTTTATGCCCTACTCGGAAGTAGTAAGCAACTCTCCATTGGGCCCACTTCGGCAATATCATTGCTTATAGGGGTTACTATTTCAGGTATGGCCAATGGTGATCCACAGCGGTGGGCCGACATTGCATCGTTTACAGCACTCGTATTTGCCGGGATGAGCATATTGGCCTATTTTTTACGGTTGAATGGTATAATTAATTTTATTAGCGATTCCGTAATGTTGGGTTTTAAAGCTGGGGCGGCGCTTGCCATTGCCACAACCCAGCTGCCAAAATTATTTGGCGTCCCGGGTGGAGGTCAAAGCTTTTTTACTCGGCTGGTGGCACTTGTGCAGCAGTGGCCACAATTTAATTACTACGTGCTTGGTTTTGGAGCCATTGTGCTTGTTCTGCTTTTTTTGGGAGAGAAGTTTTTCTCTGGAAGACCCATAGCGATCCTGTTGGTAATTGCTTCCATTCTGGCTGTTTCGTTAACTCCTCTGGGTAATATTGGTTTAAGTACGGTAGGGTTGATTCCTGCTGGGTTGCCCGAGTTTCACGTACCCACGTTATATGCCGCAGATATTGATGAAATATTTACGCTAGCCTTTGCCTGTTTTTTGTTGGCATACATTGAAACTGTTTCATCGGCAAAAGCAATGGCGCAAAAAAATGGGTATAAAATTAACCCACGGCAAGAATTGCTTGCTCTTGGTATAGTTAATTTGGCCACAGCATTCGGTCAGAGTTACCCTGTGAGCGGTGGATTGTCGCAAACAGCTGTAAATGATAAGGCTGGTGCAAAAACACCCATCGCATTGATATTTGCCTCACTAACTATTGGAGTTTGCCTATTACTGTTTACTGGCTTACTAGAAAATTTGCCTAACGTGGTGCTGGCGTGTATTGTAATTGAGGCCGTTAGAGGACTAATTGATGTGAAAGAGTTTGTTCATTTATGGAGAACCAATAGAACAGAGCTCGTTCTTGCTTCAGTCGCACTAATTGGCGTGCTTATTTTTGGTGTGCTTGAAGGGGTTCTGATTGCCACTATTGTTACCTTAGTATTGGTAATTAAGGCAGTTTCGACCCCCCACGTTGCTGTTTTGGGAAGGATACCAGGCACCCAGCGCTACTCTGATGTTGTGCGAAACCCAGACAATGAACTATTCCCCCCGCTTTTTTTATTTAGGGTCGAATCATCGGTATATTACTTTAATACGGATTACATTGAAAGCCATATCCTCTCAAAGGTCGATTACGCCAACCCTTCGCTCAAAACGGTTGTATGGGATTTGAATACCTCTCCGCAAGTTGACCGAGCAGGTGCTAAAATGATTGGCCAGCTTTACCTGGATTTAAAGGCAAAGGGCATTTTACTTCGTATAGCCAATGCCCGAGCTGGTGTGCGCGACATTCTTCGCAACGAAGAAATTGATCACCTTATTGGTAAAATTAGTCGCAAGGTTTCGCTTAACGATATTGTGGATGAGGAGCTGGCGAAGTGGAGCGAATCAATATAAGGACTAAAGTTACACTTTAAATATTCTCAAATTAATGACGTTTCGCTAACAAGATGCAAACTACTATTAAATAATAACTTTCCCTTCGACTACCCTTCGACTTTGCCCAGTGTGACGCTCACGGTAAGGGTGAGGCTCAGCACTGTCGGGCTGAGCGGGGTCAAAGCCGACAACCTTAACTAAACGCCATTAATTTTCGATTTAATGCTTTGCGCTGGATATTATTTCATAAACTTCAATCGCGCGTTAGCACCTCCTGAATATCAATAAATTCTTTCTCTATTGGGCGGAATGCCTTTTCTACCAAGCTAAACGAAACTTCAACAATATCCCGATTTTTTAACCCAATCATTAAGTTTTTTTTACCAGCCAGTAAGCTGTTAACAGCTGCAACTCCCATACGCGTTGCGGTAATCCGATCTTGAGCAGTTGGGCTGCCTCCCCGTTGTATATGGCCTAAAATGGTTACCCTAGCCTCAATATTGGGATGTTTTGCTTTAACCCTTTCGGCAATTTTCATTGCACCTCCCGTTTTGTAACCTTCTGCAACCATTATAATTCCGCTAGTTTTTTTATTTACTAAGTCCTTGTGAATAAATCTGTCCAGCTCCTCCTCCTGTTCTAAAATTTCGGGAATAAGTATAACCTCCGCACCACACGCAATTCCACTTCCCAACGCCAGTAGCCCAGCCTCTCGTCCCATTGATTCAACAAAAAATATACGTCCGTGAGACGTAGCGGTATCTTTAATCTTGTCCACGGCTTCAACTACTGTATTCAGGGCTGTATCAAAACCAATGGTGTACTCTGTGCCAGTAATGTCGTTGTCAATTGTTCCTGGTATGCCAATAAATGGAATATTAAATTCGGACGAGAATTGTGCCGCCCCCTTAAAAGACCCATCGCCACCAATAACAACAACGCCATCAATGTTTTTCTCTTTCAAGTTTTTGTATGCCATCTCTCGGCCCTCGTACGTCGTAAATTTTTTGCATCGTGCCGTTTTCAGTATTGTTCCGCCTAAGCCTATAATACCGCCGATATTTTTATAATCCAAGTAAGAAAAATCGTTCTCTATCATCCCTTGAAAGCCGTAGTTGACGCCAAATACTTTTATATTATTTGCCAGTGCAGTGCGTGTTACCGCCCTAATTGCAGCATTCATACCTGGTGCGTCGCCGCCAGACGTTAAAACTGCGATGCATTTCATCTCTTTTTTCTGCATAGTGTGTTTATTTGAATTTTACAATTGGCTAAAGCCTTTTAAGGAATTACCCTTGTATATAGCTTAACTTTTTGCGCTTATTTGTTTTTGAATATTATTAAAAATAACAACGAAAGCAGCTAGCCGAAATTTAAGAAAAATTTTCGACTAGTTGCTTTCATTTAAATGAACTTACTTAGAATGCTTTACCCTTTTTTTATCCAATCGAGATAGTCTGCTATGACTGGTTATATTTCTAATTAAACATAGTTTTTCCGGATAGTCCTAATGTTTTACGCTAATTTTTTGTTTCGAAAGCTTGCCTCTAACCTTAATTTATCCAAGCTGAACTAGCTGGTTCCTACAACACTTTTATTGTTTTTCTTCAAATAATACCCCAAGAGGATTTTATTTAATCATTACAAATATTTAGCACTAGGACAAATTATACAACAAAAAAACCTCGTGATGTTTCATCATTATCAATTACGAGAACGCTTAGCTTTGGGATGGGTTTTTATTTGATCGCAGTTTTAAGAGGTGTTTCGTTTTTTATTACACTTCGATTGGGGATTGTAAATCGAAATGTTGATCCATACCAAAGTTTGCTCTCTACCCAAAGTTTACCTCCAAGCATTTCAACATATGACTTGGAAATTGCCAGCCCCAACCCCGATCCCTCATTCCGTGTTAATGATTCGTCGACCTGCCTGAAGCGGTCAAAAATATATTCTTTCTGTTCGTCCGAGATGCCTTGGCCCGTATCCGTAACATAAAATTCAAGGAATTCACCCTTCGCATCGTACCCAAATTCAATGGCGCCAGTGTTAGTAAATTTAATGGCATTTTTAACCAAATTGGTTAGCACCGAATATAATTTTTCTCTGTCTGTAAGGATAAACGCATTACTTGTTTCTAAACCATTTGTAAATTTAATATCCAGCTGTTTTCGTTCTGCTTCTTGCTTAAAAAACTTATAAATGAACTCTACCTGCTCATTTATATTTGTGTTTATAATTTCAATTTCAGCTTGCTGCGATTCTATTCTTGAGATACTAACAATATCGTTTATAATATTGAGCATACGGGCACCGCTTTTATGAATAATCTGAATAAACTCCTGCTGCTTTTCGGCTGTTAAACTTATGTTTTGTAAGAGGGAGGCAAAACCCAGAATGCCATTCATAGGTGTTCGAATCTCGTGGCTCATATTTGCCAGAAATGCCGATTTTAGCCTGTCGCCTTCCTCGGCGTTTAATTTGGCTTTTATTAATTCGTTCTCGGTTTGTTTATTTCGGGTAATGTCAGTTAGGGTGAGCAAGCATTTTTCGTCTGTATTGCATACAACACCAATAGCCAGCAAGTATATTGGTTTATTACCGTTAGTTTCCAGCGTAAATTCGCAGGTTTGTTTTAAGTGCGTTTTAAATACGTCTTGAAGAAAACTATTATAGGTGGCTCTCGTGTTAGGCGAGACAAAAAAGCCAAAGTTACTATCGATTAATCGCGAACGTTCTTTTCCCAATAGCACTTCAGCGCTGATATTTAAATTGGTAATCTCTCCATTTTTTGAAAGTGTAAGGTAACCCGAAGGTGAGAAATCATACAATTCAGTGTATTTCCTTTCTGCAAATTCTGCTTTATCCTTTGCCAGCATCAACTCTTCGTTTTGTAGTTCCAGCTCAATCTGATGTACTCTAAGTTCGTGAATTCGCTTGTTATTATCTGGTTCGAAAAAAGGTACTCGACTTGTTCTATCTTTTATATAAAGTAGTTTTTCTGCAATTTGACGTAGTCTGTCCATCTTGTTTTTCATAATATATTTTTAATGGGGTGCTTTAAGTGAAACTTCTCTATTTTCCAAATGCTTAAACCGAAACTAAATTGTGCTGCCTTGCAAATTACTGAGCACACTAAATATTTTGAGCAGCCAAATTACATAAACAACAACATTAAGAATAGTTTTAACTGTGTGATGAATGAGTGCGTAGCTGTTGTGGAACCAGAGGATACTAGCAAAAATGAAAATTGATTATAGTTGTAAAAAGGTATCCCAGTCAATTAAATATTATCCTTAAACTCCCATCGCAAATGTCAAGTATCTGATAATCAAAAGTATTACATAATATTCGGCAATAGTTACATCATTCACACATTGAAAAATGTTTGATGCTTAAAAAACGGCCTAAAAAATGGATGGTCAAATCAGGCACAGCATCTGTTAATCGAGAGGCTATTATAACTTACCTATGTAAATTGATGTGGTTTTATAAATGTGCTGGCAAGGTGAATTGGGGGCAATGTGGTTATTGAAATATTACCCCAAAAGGTAATGCGCAAAATTTGCAATATTACTATGGAGTTTGATGTAACTTCGTTGTATGTAGAATAGTTGTAAGTATTATTCCGCTCGTATTTTTTTGGGTGAACTTGTCGATTTCTCTGGGGTTTCCTATGTTAACTAACTAGCTGGCGGTAGCATTATTATATGGAATGCTTTCTCCCCCAGTTTTCTTAAAAATACCTAATCGTATTTTATAATTGTCAAGTTTTAAGTGAGAACAATCACTTAAAAGTAATATGAAAGCTATCTTGCGTAACCTTGTATATGTATCTTAAGTATAATCCACTATAAAACTCAAAACCTATGCAAACAATTGCACTAAGAAATTCTCAAACAGAGAATATCCTACCAAGTCTAAAAAACCACACCTTTATTATGATGAAAAACTGCTCACTCCTGTTGTGTTTTATAATGGTTAGCGCCTTAAGCTACGGGCAGTTTAAAGTTGATGCCGAATACAGGCTGCGCACTGAATTGCGCGATGGGTACAAATCATTGTCGGATAACACAACGAACCCTGCCCTTTTAACCTTTCAGCGAACAAGGTTAAACATTGATTATTCGAATGATAAATTACAGACCTACATATCGTTGCAAGACGGACGGATATGGGGTGAGAATAAATTTGGAGTTGAGGATCCAGGAATTGGCATTCATGAGGCATATGTTAGATACCTCATATCAGAAAAACTAGCTGTTAAGCTTGGACGGCAAGAAATTACTTATGACAAGAACAGGCTTATGGGACTGAAAAATTGGGGCAACACCCCAGTAGTTCACGATGCCGCGTTACTCCAGTACAATAATGCGGACCAAATGAAGGCCGATTTGGTTTTGGCTTATAATAATGATTCGGACAAGAATTTCGAATCGAACTACACCGTTGATATGTACAAATACCTCACAATGCTGCATCTATATAACAAGTTTAGTGATAACTTCAATATGTCGTTTATAACAATAATTGATGGTAACCAGGCAGTAGGAAATTATCGTAGAGTATATGCCCGAGGGACGTCAGGGGTTTATGCAGTATATAACACCAATAATATTAGTATTGATGTAATGGGTTATTACCAGTATGGTAAATCGAGAGCGGGTGTAAATATCTCCTCGTTTCTTCTCCATTTAAAGCCTACTTTAACAATTAACGATAATGCGAAGATTGCACTAGGTATTGATTACCTATCTGGAGACAATGCGCTAGATGATAACAATAAAGACAACACTTTTTCGACAGTGTTTGGCGATGGTCACGGTTATTACGGCTATATGGATTACTTCACAAACATCCCAACGCACACCAATAGAGGCGGGCTTAATGATATTTTTCTACAGGCCGACTATAAAATATCTCCAAAATTATCCATAACAGGTGCCTTACATAATTTTAGGTTAACAAATAACATTTTAGATCTAAGTTTATTCCCAGCAAATTTTGTTGCTGCAAAAAAACAGTTGGGAGTAGAGTTTGATGCGGTTTTAGCCTATAAGTTTTATACCAATTCTACATTGTCTGTTGGTTACTCAGCACTAAAAGCTCAAAAAACGATGGAACTTCTAAAAGCAGGAAGTTCAAATGGTATACAGAACTGGTTATTCGTATCAGTTTTATTCAAACCCGAATTGTTTAAATCTACTAACTAATAAGGAGAACAGAGAAATGGGATTAATAAATAATTTAAAGATTGGTACCCGGCTAATTGTCTTTTTTGTAATTTTTTTAATTGTTACCACATTTGGGTTTGTTTACGCACTATACCAAACCAGGGTAATTAACCAGCAAATTAATAATATTTATGGGGTTCACCTTGTAAGTATCGATTACTTGCTTCAGGCCGATCGCGATGCCTACCAGTCGAGTATAAGCATAGCCCAACTTATGCTTGTAAAAGACAATAACAATGCTGGGCAAATCTCGTCTCTTATTAATAGTGTAAATGAGAACCTAGTACAGACGGAAGAGCGGTACGGTATATTTGAAAAAACATCGGGGCTCGACAATAGGCCCGAAAATGCACAGATATCGAGAAATTTTCATACAGCGTATGCTGAGGTTAAAAAAATTACTGGTGAATTAATCAACCTTATTAACAATGATGAGTTAGATGAAGCTGAGATTATTTATCTTAATCGGTACAGCCAGCAATTTGAAATAATGCGTGGGGCTATGGATAAGTTTACAGACCTTACCCAAATTGAGGCAGATACAGCGTATAAATTGAGTGAAGAGCACGGCCGCAGCATTATGATTAACACCATTATTATTATAATACTCGTAATAGTGCTTATTATTTTTGGGGCGGTTTTGCTAACCCGCAGTATTGCAACGCCCTTGCTGCAAGCGGTTGGCTTGCTCGATAAGATGTCTAATGGTGACCTGACGATAACTGTATCAAAAGACTTAGAAAACCGTAACGATGAGGTTGGAGGGTTAATGAAAAGCCTGTCGGCAATGATTGAGAACGTAACCAAAATTGTTGAAACCATAATTACGAACTCAAATCAAATAGCCGAAGCAAGTGAGGAGCTGAGCAAAACCTCACAACATCTTTCAGAGGGTGCATCGGAGCAGGCTTCGTCGGTTGAGGAGGTTTCGTCGACAATGGAGGAGATTGCTGCAAACATTTCGCAAAGTTCAGATAATGCCCAGCAAACTGAGAAAATAGCGGAAATGTCATCGCGTGGAATTGAGCAAGTAGGGGAGTCGTCAAAACAAAGTTTGGACTCGATAAATATAATATCACAAAAAATTACCATAATTAACGATATCGCTTTCCAAACAAACATACTGGCTCTTAATGCTGCCGTTGAAGCTGCCCGTGCAGGCGAGCACGGAAGAGGTTTTGCAGTGGTGGCTGCCGAAGTTCGTAAGCTTGCCGAGCGCAGTAAACTTGCTGCCGACGAAATTATCTCCTTAAGCGATAAGAGTGTGTCGGTAACCAATGAGGCAGCACAGCTGCTTGATAAGCTAAAACCCGAAATTGCACGCACAGCAAGCTTAGTGCAAGAAATTACATCGTCGAATATAGAGCAAAGCAATGGTACAAACCAAGTAAACGGCGCTTTGGCCCAGCTTAATACCATTACTCAACAAAACGCCTCGATGAGTGAAGAGCTTGCATCGAGCGCCGAGGAACTTACAAATCAATCGCAAACACTTATTGACCTTGTGTCGTTCTTTAAAATAAATACGAATAGAAGGATTGGTTAAAGTTAGCAAACCTGATTTTTATCGATAGAACGATTAACGATACTGAAAAAAATGGGGCTTTTGCCCCATTTTTTATTACTGTTTTTTGCTTGTGTTAGCTAGTCAGAAATCGTTTTGCATCTTCTTACAAATTCCCAGATTAACTTTTTACCCAAATATTGATTTAGAACTGGTTGGTAAAAGGATATATTGGCTTTGCTAAACAGCCGTTTCCTCCTATAAATTTACAAGAATGGTTTGTAAAACGGAGTAAAGTGAGGGTAGTTGTAATTTTGTTTGTGCTCTGACGATCAGTTGGATAGGTAAAAGTTAGAAAACTTGTTTAGCAATTAAAATTTTATTTAACCAGATGGAGGGTTTTTAATTCGCTGACTATTTGCCAATCCGCGTGTTCGCATTATCTTATAGAGGTTTTAGAAACTTTGAAATTTCAAATAAATAATGACTTTTCTCATACAAGAAAAATTTGTGCAACTTAATAAGGCAAACCACTGACAAACAGTGTTGGTAAACCCTTGTATTTTGTAATGTTTTATAGCATAGCAGCAGGGCAGTAAATGTCATAGTTTTGAGCATTTATAATTACATATATTTGCGAAATTTTAAAAATTACAGTTGAGGAATATGAGAAGAGTTATAATAGCCATAGTACTTGCATTTCTTTTTTTACCAAAATTCCTTCTATCACAGGATACATTCCCCACTGCTCGATTGAAGTTTGATACTCGTTTCGATTTTACTAGTATAGTTCCAACTCAGGATAACTCGTCCACATTGTCAAGTTTTGATGGACGGTACCTAAACATTTTGCTCGAAGGAGAGATTAGCGACAAGTTTTCTTACAACTATCGTCAACGAATGATTTTAGATAGCAAGTTTGATTACCAAAGTTTTTTTAATGCAACAGATTGGATGTATCTTTCCTATAAAATAAATAAAAATTTTTCTTTCTCCGCTGGAAAACAAATTGTTGCCATAGGTGGCTTTGAGTATGATGCGGCACCAATTGATTTATATTTTTGGTCGAACTTTTGGAATAATGTTATTTGCTACCAAATTGGGGGAACGGTTAGCTATAAAACAACCGATGAAAAACACACCATTGGGTTACAGGTTACTAATTCACCCTTTGCAACACAAACGCTCCAAAGCATCTATTCCTATAACTTAATATGGTACGGAAATTTTAACGGTTTCAACTCCATTTACTCTTTAAATAGGATAGAAGTCGAAAAAGATAATTTCATTAATTATATTACTTTAGGAAACAAATTCAGTATAAATAATTTATCCATTGAAGTTGATTTAATGGACAGATTCTTTGACCAGCAGAGCAAACCATTGTCGGATTACTCTGTTATTGGGAATGTGAAGTATGCCGTAAATAATAAAATTAAGCTGTTCGTAAAAACAGGATATGATCAGAATAAAGCGCAAAAGCCTGCCGATTTTTTTATTTACGACCGTTTTGTTGAACCTGGGACGGAGTATTTTTTCTATGGATTAGGAGCAGAATACTACCCTTTAGGTAGCAAGGATGTGCGTATACACGCCGCTTGGGCTACAAATAACGACCAATTACAGAACCATACTTTTAATATTGGGGTTAGATGGCAAATGAATATTTTGAAATAATAATTTTATTTTAATAAAAGTTTATGAAATATAATTCTTTAAAATTTCTGACTAAACGAAGAACAGAAGCTGGCATTTTCTTAATTTTATTCTTCGGAACATTCACATTTATTGGGAGCAGAATGGGTTTGCCAAATATGCTTAACACAATTATGCAAACCTCGTACAGCCTACTAATAGACACCGTTTTTTACATTATGGCCATCACGGTGCTGTCGGGCGCTTTAGGCAAACTTTTAACCGAGTTTGGAGTAGTTCGCTTGCTAGAAGTGTTGTTAAAACCGCTTATGAAACCACTTTATAACCTTCCAGGTGTTGCGGCATTGGGCGGGCTGTTAACATTCCTGTCAGATAACCCTGCAATTATTAGCCTTGCAAAGGAAAACAACTTTAATCGTTATTTTAAAAAGTACCAATTAATATCCCTTACTAACTTTGGAACATCATTTGGTATGGGGCTGGTTGTAATAATTTTTATGGCAGGTAGGGGTTTTGGAACAGCTGCTGTTGTTGGCTTGGTTGGCGCTGTTGTTGGTAGTATTATTTCTACAAGATTAATGCAAAGATTTACCATTAAACAGTTTCCTGAGTTAGAAACGGAGCAGGTTGAAGGGGGAGATGAGCAAAAAATTTCGTTTAAATCTGAAGGAAGCGTGTTTTTAAGGGGTTTAAACGCAATACTCGACGGAGGGAAAACAGGGGTAGATTTGGGGCTCGCCATTATTCCAGGAGTACTGATTATTTCAACATTTGTTATGATGCTTACCTTTGGCCCTAGCTCCGAAGGATACACAGGGCAAGCATATGAGGGGATTGCTTTACTTCCACATCTTGCGCAAAAAGTTAACTTTATATTTGAATGGCTATTCGGATTTCATAGCCCTGAGCTAATCGCCTTTCCAATAACCTCTCTCGGAGCGGTTGGTGCGGCGCTTGGTTTAATTCCTAAATTTCAGAATGCAGGATTAATTGATGGTAACGCCATTGCAGTGTTTACGGCAATGGGTATGTGCTGGAGTGGATTTTTAAGCACTCATACAGCAATGCTCGATTCTTTAGGATACAGGAAACTTACAGCGAAAGCTCTTCTTTCGCATACCATAGGCGGCCTATTTGCTGGAATATCAGCACACTGGCTCTTTTACCTTATAAACATATTGTTTTAGGTATACTGCTTTACTTATCTACCCTCCGCGAGGGTAGATAGGTAAAATTTTGGACCATAGCCTGATGCAAGTATTTTGCATTACCCTTTGGTTACACCCAAATATTACTTGTTACCATAGTTTTGCTATTAGCTAGCAGGGCAGCAAGTTTCTGTAAAAAATTGGGTGCATTTAATGAGAACCGTAGTAAAGGGTTTTAAATTGAATGAGCCCGAGGGTAGTCCTTTTCTTTCCGAAAATGGCATTTATAGGCTTTATCGTAAGCGGGTTAGTTCAATAGAAAACCTGGAGACCCTTCTATAACAATCTAAACAAAAATCGCTCTTAGCTGTTCCAAATACAATTTAGAAAGTGTATGTTTGTATAGCAACCCGTAGGTAACCTAGTTTTATTGAAGTATGATGCAAAATGGTTCACGGAAGCGTATATTTTGAAGGATTTATTAAAATTTAACCAGGCTCAAATGGATTCTAAAAAAATAATATTTAAGGCTTTAGTGCTATTTTGTATTTTTCAGGTACTAATTGTTTCGTGTAAATCATCTAAAGACACATCAAGTAAACCAATTAAAATCTCTTCTAAAGTTGAAGATTTCGATAGTTTTTACGATAAATTTCATTCCGACAGCATTTTTCAAAAATCGAGAGTTAACCAGCCATTAAAGGGACAAAAATTTGACGGGACGGAAGTGATTCATTGGACAAAAGATAATTTCGGACTAGTAAAAAAAAGAGTATATGACATTGATACAGCCTTGTATAAAGTAAATTATCAAAAAAGCGCAAATGAATTCATTCAAAAAGTTTGGATTGAAGATTCAGGGTACTCCTCAGAGTATAAGTTTAAACTTATTGGTAATAAGTGGTTTTTAGTATCGGTAGTTGAATACAATATTTAGAAAAACTCGTTCCATTTTAAAGGTATAGCATCAAAATATTTTATTAACGCCCTAGTATTCAAGTTGGTTGGGTTCTCAACCAATTTAAATGTTGGTTGTGGTTCGTAAAAATGGTTTAATGTAACCCCAAAGCTAATGGGGTTCGTATTTCTTTTCCTCGTACCAGCCCCCTATAAATTATTGTCAGATACAATTTTTTTTACCAGTTGAATAATGATTTTTATTTTGTAACTTCGTTTAACAAAGTAAAAACGTGGAAACAATGTATATTAAAGTTCAACAGATAGCAAAGGTTGCTGCAATAATTGCCTGTATCATTATTAGGTTTCAAGTAGTGGCTAGCGAGAATATTTTGCCCAAAAGAGTGAGTGATTGGGAAAATGTGACAGGTTTTGATATTAATTCCGAAGGGAACTATATGGTTGTTTCCTTACGTAAAAACGGAGTAGAACTGCTTTATGAAAGCCATTTCGATGGAGCATTATGGTCTATACCTGTCGCTATTGAGTCTATTAACAAGTTTGCATCTGAAGGGGAAAACATTGGAGGCCCCTCGCTTTATTTTGATGCAAAAACTCTCTTTTTTCACGCTAACATTAGCGGGGGCGAGGGAGGATACGACATCTACTACTCTAATAGGCAGGCTGATGGGTGGAGTGAGCCTCAAAAAATGGGTAATGGAATTAATAGTCAAAACAATGAGTATTACCCTTCGGTACCTCCTGGTGCGCAAAAGTTGTTTTTTTCTCGTAGCAATGAAAACCAAGGATTTAAAAAACCATCGAGGTCACCCGATTGTCAAACTTTCTTTGTGTCAACTAAGAGTAGTGATGGTATTTGGCAAACACCAAAGCCTATGCACGATGCTATAAACAAGGGCTGCCAGTTTGGGCCCAATTTTACTAAAGATGGTAAAACAGTTTACTTTTCATCTGTTGATCAGGAAAACCCGAAGGAAGGGTATAACATCTATTTTGCTCGTGAAATATTACCAGGATCGTGGCTTTTGCCTATGAAAATTAGCCAGATTGCCTCAGAGTCTACCATTATAAACCCACGTTTGGTTGGTAAAGATATTTACTACTTAGTGCAGACAGAATCGCGTCGTGAAACCACTGGAGTAATATACAAAGCACCAATTCCAGAACAATTTATGCCCCTTAATACCATTGTTACCAGCGGAAATATTATTCAATTAGAGAATCAGACCCCTTTAAAAACTTCGCTCCGTGTTCTAGACCCAATTACCTTGAACGTGTTAGGCGAATTTGAGAGCGATAACCAGACTGGGCAATATAATGTAATGCTATGCGATGATGCCACTTATATGATCGATGTTCGCGATAAAGGGTATTCTTTTGCCAATTATCATTTAGATTACCGAGGAGGGCAAAAAAAACTTGGGCCAGAATTAGTAGAACTTTTTAATGAGATTGAACTTGACCTCTCTGTGTACGATAGTGAGATTTTCAGACCTCTCGAGGCCGATGTTTGGGTAGAAGTGCTATCCGATAAAAAAAGGCGCATCAATGGGATTAAAAAAGAATCGGGTAGCTTTTTGTTAAAACTACCCATTGGGCATAATTACAAAGTTTGTGCTAGTGCAAAAGGATTTGAGGAGAAGAACTTTGAGTTTAAGCTTTGGGGTGATATTACGTTTTCGCAGTTTGAGAGAGATCTCCCGCTAGTGCCTCGTAAGAAAGCTTTTGAAATTCTTATTTCGGATACCGAGACCAAAGAAATTGTTAATGCCGACATAACATTTAAAAACCTTAATCGCGAGGAGGTTATCACGTTTAACACTGCTACAATGTCTGAAACAGTAGCAAAAGTTGAAGAAAAAGATAAGAAGAGCCTAGCCGACCCCAACCTAGCTGTACCGTACAAAAATGACACAAGCCCATTTCGATTTGCACTAGTTATAGGTAATGAGGATTATAGTTCTTTTCAGGTAGGGTTGCAAAAAGAATCAAATGTTGATTTTGCAATTCGCGATGCGAACCTTTTCAAGGACTATGCAATAAGAGTTCTGGGGGTTCCGGAGCATAACGTATTGTTTTTAACCAATGCTCGTGCCATTCAAATGCACGATGAGATTCAGAAACTCTCAAATATTATCAAGGTTCTTAACGGTGAGGCCGAAGTTTTTTTCTACTATGCTGGGCACGGTTTCCCCGACGAGAAAACCCAAGATCCGTACATAATACCTGTTGATGTTACAGGTACAAGCCTTAGGTATGGGGTTAAACTTACCGACTTGTATACATCCTTAACCGAGCATCCATCTAAACGGGTAACCGTTTTCCTTGATGCGTGCTTTAGCGGGGGTGCTCGAAATGTTGGGTTGGTTTCAGCCCGTGCCGTAAAGGTTCGGCCTAAACCAGGTATGCTTAAAGGAAATCTGGTTGTATTCTCGGCTAGTAGCGAAAATCAAACCGCTCACCCATACCGCGATGTGCAGCATGGTATGTTTACCTATATTGCTCTTCATAAACTTCGTGAAACCCAGGGGGATATTTCTTATAAAGAGTATTCCGATTATCTCCGCGAAACGGTTGGCGTTAGATCCATTATAATAAACAATGCAGAGCAAACACCTCAAACCAATGTGAGCCCAGCCGCCGAGGAGACTTGGCATAAATGGAATTTTAAATTAAACTAGGGCATAACGTATATAAACTTTGAGATTAAATAGTTAAACAATGAATAGGATATTATTTTTTTTACTGCTTCTCTTCAGTAATTGCCATATTTTTGCTCAGGTAGGATTTAAAACAGCTTTGGTTGAGAAGGGGCATAATGTTATTGCTTTTGACATTAGTAGCGATGGGAAGTATATTGTCACTATAAGTGATGATAACCGAATGTTGATTCGTGATATGGAAAGCAAAGCACTGATAAAGGAGATAACAGGATATGGTGCATTGGTAACCATTGTTTTTTCAGATGATAATGAATACCTCGTTACGGGTTCACCCGATGGCACCATTGCCGCTTGGACAGTAGCTACGGGCACCATTGTTCGAAGTTTTATTGGCCACAAAGGGTCAATAAAAGCTCTTTCCATCAGTGCCGATAGGAAGAGAATTGTATCGTCGTGCGAGGATCAAACGGTAAGGGTTTGGAACGTTGAAACGGGTGAACAGCTTTTTATTCTTAATAATGAAAATGAACAGGTTGATGCTCTTGCAATCCACCCCAATAGTAAAACAGTTGTAGCAGGAACAATAAAAGGGAAAGCTTATATATGGGATATTACCAATGGAAACACTGTTAAGTCGTTTGCTTGTGAAGACGATGCCATAAAATCTGTAGTATACAGTCCCAATGGTAGTTTTTTTGCTGTAGCTGGCAATGAAGGGCGAATTAGTATGTGGAGTACTTTTGACTATATGCTTTTGAATACTATGCTTGGTCATACTGAATCCATTGAAAAAGTATCGTATAGTCCCGATGGGAAGTATATTGTGAGCGCTGGACAGGATGGCTACATAATTCTTTTTGATATCAGTACGGGCGCAATAGTATATCACAGTCCCAAGCAACCCTACGGTGTCACATCGGTTGTTTTTAGTCAAAATGGGAAGGAGTTTGCCTCCTCGGCATCCCAGTCCGACACATTAAAGGTTTGGGATACTTCTTCATTGGGTATCAAATCAAAATTTGCCATTCAATCTGAGAAACAGATTGAAAAAGTTAAGAATAAACCTGAAATTATTTGGATAACCTCAGACAGTAAGGAGAGTGTAGAATTGGGGTTCGA
Organism: Bacteroidales bacterium; assembly: GCA_041656735.1. Taxonomy (GTDB): domain Bacteria; phylum Bacteroidota; class Bacteroidia; order Bacteroidales; family Tenuifilaceae; genus Perlabentimonas. Next base: position 62,845 of record JBBACY010000015.1, read on the forward strand.
AGTGAAGTGCCAAGTGCGCTCAGGATATCCACTTGAAATGATTAACGTGATTGTTAACGGCGAGAAGCAATTTTCGAAGACAATATTGGACTGGTCTGAAAATCAATGGATTGATTTTCAGAATATAGTTTACCTAAAAGATGGTGACAATACCATTGATGTTCAAATATTCTATGGCGATGAAATGTTGGTGTCTGAGCCCCTTAGCGTTAGTTACAGAATGGATTTAGCCGAGGAACTCGTTCGCGCTTCTCGCATACGGAAAGGAGTTGTTTACCTCAGAGAAAGCGATGAGTACGAGTACAAAATAAGTAGCGCCGAGGGGTATCTTTTTAAAGGAGGTGTGATTAATGTGGAACAGGTTGAAGGCCCAAGCATTAACGTAGAACTTGACCCTCTAAAAGAAGATGTTGCCATCATTCTCAATAACATTACGTTTGCAACCAATTCAGCCGATTTAAACTCCGAGTCGTTTATTGAACTCGACAGGGTGGTTGAACTTCTTGTAACTAATCCAGGCATAATTATTGAAATTTCGGCTCATACCGATGATGTTGGAACTGTAGCATATAATATGCTGCTTTCTAATCGTAGGGCTCAGTCGGTAATGAACTATCTCCTTGACAATAATGTGGAAACACAAAGGCTCGTAGCTAAGGGGTATGGCCCCAAAATGCCAATGGTTCCAAATTCTTCCGAAGAGAATAGAGCATTTAATCGACGGGTTGAGTTTAAGATATTGGAGATGAACGAGAGGCAACCAACAGTGTCTAAAGATAACCGCCTGTAACGAAAGGAAAGTGTGTTTTTAATATTTTAAAGAAATATAAGAATTGAGTATTGGTTTCCATATTAAATAGGTTTTAAAATGAAAAGAGATTCTAGCTACATTATACGAAAAATGGTAGTTTTCATCTTTGCCCTAATAGCTGTGTACCAGGCAAACGGACAGAGGTTTTCATACGATGAGATAATTGAGAGTATGGGGAGCTTAACCCACGAACAAGCATACTCAAGGCTTTTTGAGTATAGAGGACAAAACCCTCAAATGGCTGGCACATACCTCCAGTTGGGCTACGTGTCTGAACAGATTATTAAGGAACTCGACCCTTTTAGGGAGATTGAAATGGTAAACTATAATATTGATAATGCGGTAATTTATTACGACCTATTCATACACTTTTTGACCAATAACGAGGTAAGACGAAATAAAAAGCATTACGCTAATATCCCTTTGGAATCAGCAGGTTTCGAACTGACCAATGATGGGACTATTGCGTTTGCACAAAGCAGAGTAACTTTCTGTAAAAACCTAAAAGAGGCCTTGAAGGAATCGTTTAACGCTCTTAAATCATCCAAGGATCATTACAACAATTGCGTTCAAATTTTCAATGCCATTAATAATGAGTACGAAAGTTTCAACGACGCCTTGCTTAAAACGGATGAAAAACTCCTTGCCAAACTTAGTGAACTTGATGCGGAGTTTAAGGCAACCCAAGAGGCTTTTGATGAGTACAAAGAGCTACTTCAAAAATTCCCGATTGGTCAATATAACCAGCAATATAAAGTGATACCCATTAGAACCTTTAGACTCGACGGAATTACCAATAGTGATTTTCTTCAAAATATGTTTCAACTGTGGGATTACGGCAAGTGGGTAGCCGATTACAAAGCTGTCTACGGGAATGAAATTCTAAATCTTCGAGAAGAAATTGCTGGGATTCAATGGCTTTTCGATACTAACTTAAGAACCCTCTCTAAGAGTAGCTTTTCAGATGAACTCGCATTAAAATCTTTTGACGAGATGTTTCTCTTCAAGTTGGGACGATTCGATAGCAACTCACTTATCCGTGAACTCTTTAGGTATTCCGATAAGCGGCAACAATTTATGTTATCAACCAAGAATACTCTTAATAACCCGAACGATAGTAGCTCTGCACTGTTAAACCGTAAACTCCGTTACTATTACAGAGTAGCGCAGGATCTTAACGTTGCCAAAAGCGAGTTAAAAACTCTTCGTAATGCTATTCACCCTGACAAGATTAGCCGATTTAGCAACTTTTTCACGACTAGCTTTTATAATGACCCCGACTTGAGTAACTATTTAAAAAATCAAACCCTTCTTTTAGAAGAAACTTTTGATAAAACAGTCAATAACCTTGATACTTATCTAGAGAATGAGGCGAGCGCCAAAGGAACATTTACGCTTGCAACAGGTAATAAAGGCATTAAAATTTCATTACAGCCAAATTGCCCCGATAGTAACCCTGCGCTTAATAGCTATATTACCGAGGATGTATATTATAGTCAAGGACAACCCGTTTACGTATCAGGATATCAGGTTAAATCTAAGGCCAATGTTGCATTCGTAGCTAAGATAGATAATGGGCGTAAGGTTGACTGGATTAAGGTTGTTGAGACTGACAATGCTGCGCTGAATAAAATGAACCAAAGTGCTACTAAGGTCTTAGGATTTGAAAATGGCCTTGTTGCCATAATCTCTGCCTGTACTCAGGACGATGAAGCGGGTAAAGTGTTTAAACACTCCCTTGTTCAGTTTGGAACTACAGGTAAAATTGTACGCAGGAGTCAGGTTAGTAGCCCCCATAAGCCTATACTTCTTATGTTTGATGAGATTAATCAAATCGGCCATCTGGCTTTTGGTGAAAAACAATTGGATGAGGATGATTTCTATTCAAAGATTTCTATTTGTCAGGTTGACTCTTTGAGCGCTACCAACTGGACTGCTGAGTTAAACGTGAAGGGAAACCTTGCAGGATTGGTAAGAGCAGATAACCAGTGTGTTGCTTACCTTAACTTTATGGAGTACGACATTAATGGCCAACAAGGGGTTGCCAGTACCAGCAAGAGCGATTGGGCAATGCTAATGGTTAACATTGCGAGTGAAGGCGAGATTACAAGAGTTAAACCCGTAATTACATCAGAGAGTTTTTACATTGACAAGGTATATAGTTTATCCAGCAATGAGGTAAATCTTTTGGGGTACTCAGGCAACCCTTATAAGGAGAAGGGCCCATTACGATACTTTGTATATTCCACTACAGGTGAGACGATATTTAGTAATATAGATGTACTGTAGTAGTGCTTTGCTCCACAGTAAGTTAGGTGAGATACGTTAAATGTTTAATAACTTCTCGAGATAGTGTTTTTCTATACCATATATTTTCTTTATTGCTTGAACCGTTTCCATTATTTTTTCTTTGTCAGCGGTATTGGAACTTACCTTTCGCCCAACTATCATTACATTCTTTGGTGTATGTTCGGTTGAAATAAACTCGAAAACTTTGGTTTTGTAACCATAAGCTTCCAGTATTAAAGCTCTAAGGCTATCGGTAATAATTTCGGCTTGCCTTTCTTTTAAAATGCCATATTTAACTACGTAGCTTAGCTCGTTTGTAACATTAAATTCTTTCCTAATTTGCTTATGACAGCAGGGTGCGCAAACAATTAGCGAAGCATCAGAACTAATTCCCCGAAAAATAGCCTCGTCCGTTGCAGTATCGCAAGCATGTAGGGCAATTAGGATATCCATTTTATTTATTTCCGCTTTTTCAATTGTCCCCGTAATAAAGTTTAGGTCTTCAAATTCAGCTTTTTGTGCAATGGCATTGCAGAGTGTTACTAAATCCTCCCTAAATTCTACACCCGTGAGTTCTATTTTCTTTTTAAGGTTATTATGAAGATAATCGTATAAGGCGAAGGTTAAATACCCTTTTCCTGAACCCATATCCACAATTTGTAGCTCGTCAAGATTACCAAGCTCCTTTATTTCTGGCGAAATTAGTTCAATGTATCTGTTTATTTGCTTGTATTTTCGCTCATTTGGCGACGAACCTCCCAATTTGCATTGGTAATTCCTAACTCTCGTAAATATATGTTTTGCTTAGTTTCAATTATTCTATCTTTGATATTATCGTGACTAAAAGATGCTAAAGGCTGTAAAATTGGTTCTTTGATAGATAATTTAATTTTACCCTTTGGGTTTGTTGTTAATTTAATATTTTCTGTATTTGCAATTATTTCGCCATTTAGAAAATTGTTTGTAAACATCCCGAGTATAATTTCAAGACCTTCTTCGAAAGGATAATTCTTAGTAATATCCTTGGTATTATGTCGGTACACTATATTAAGTCGGTACCCTGCTTTAAGATTCACTATTGTGGCAATAACATTTTTCAAGTCTGATGACTCATCCCGCTTATTTGATAAAATTAGCTTGATTAATTCTTTGTCTTCAACAAATTGTTTTAGTCTATCGAAGAAGGTTGATTGTTGTTTGCTATTCATTTTATTTTTTTTGCTTGCTGCTATGGTTCAGGTAGTTGTTTTTATGATTGGCGTGTTAGCCATATAAATTTTCGACTAAGTTATGGATAAAAATCTGTAGTTTTGTAATGATTTAAAAATGTGCATATAGTATAGAATAGGGATCAAAGCAAAATTAGGGTGGATTTAATTTATTTTCTAATTTCGTTTTATGGGATTAAGAACATTACTACAGTATTTATTGCCCCAAGAGCTATTTCAATACTTTGAATTAGTTGAAATTAAGGAGGAAGGCGATAACGTTTAACTGCTTCAATTAGATGAGAAGCCATTAAAACCATCCGAACACTTGGATAAAGAATTAGTATCCCATGGTTTTGATGAGCCTGTTCGTATTCAAGACTTCCCGTTACGCGATAAGGCTGTCTACCTTATGGTTAGGCGGCATAAATGGAAAGATAAAACGACCGGCAAGAATTTACACCACCAAGTGGAATCTAACAGCAAACGGCACCAGCTACTCAAAGGAGTTTGCTGTTTTTTTTAAAGAATTACATAGATTCTTACCCCATAAGCAGTAGTAGTTTAGAGAAGTTTTACTCTATAAATGGCAACTATTTTGTCAAGCAATACAAGGATCATCTCAGCGGATTTAATGAATTGGAACAGAAAGGGCACGCTAAGGAATGGATTCTTTTCCCGGAGAATATGGGCCAAAATCTTAGCCTCGATGAGACCAGCCTTTCCAATGGCGAGCTGTACACTATCTTAACGAATAAAGCGGGGAAAGGAGGGAAAGGTTCCCTAATTGCCATGGTGGAGGGTACGCTGTCGGCTAGCGTCATAAAAGTACTGGAACGGATTCCCGCCAAGCAACGAGACCAGGTAAAAGAGGTTACCCTAGATATAGCTCAAACCATGCATAAGATTGTCAAATCATCCTTTCCTAATGTCCATCGGGTTGTTGATCGATTCCACGTACAAAAGCTGGCGTATGATGCGCTACAGGAGATGCGAATAAAGCATCGCTGGGATGCCATCAATGAGGCTACAAATGACACAGAGAATGCAAGGCTGAATCACAAGGAGTATGTTCCAGCACTTTTAGCCAATGGGGATACTAAAAAAAAGCTGCTGGCCCGGAGTCGGTACCTACCATTCAAATCCGCAGAGAAATGGACACCCAAGCAGAAGGAAAGGGCAAGGTTTCTGTTCGAGTTTTATCCTGATATAAAAAAAGCGTACGCCTTGGCTCATGGTTTACGGGTGATATTTACATCGACAAAAGAGAAAGGAATTGCCTATACCAAGCTAGCTAAATGGTTCAATGAGGTTACTGATTCAGGTTTTAAATCATTTAATACCATCTCTGCCACGATCTATTCGCACTATCCTGAAATACTAAATTTCTTTGATAATCGAAGTACCAACGCATCTGCTGAATCTTTCAACGCAAAACTTAAAGCCTTTAGAAGTACTTCGAGAGGAGTTAATGATACCGCTTTCTTTTTGTTTAGAGTAGCTAATATTTATGCTTAATCCACCCTAATCTTATAGTGATCCGCAGCATCGCTGTGCCAAATACTCTTTTAATTATAGCAAAAAGATTTAGGGTTAAACAATTAGTTATCAGAAATACAACGTACGCTCTGTCCCGTATCCTTTGGGAAAGCCCCACGACCAATGGTTGCGAACAGTTCGCTGATGCTACGCATCCAAAGCATCTTTCCTTCAATATGAGGAATGCTATCTACGTAGTACTCTGTAGATGACCAAAAAAAGGCCATCTTGTTTTTATAGTAGAAAGTATCACCAACCCTGCACCCCCCAGGAAGTGCAGTGAAGCCGCTGCTGTTGTCGGCGGGGTTGGGCGCGTTCCAGTGCAGGGTGCCAATCTCCTTCATCCTGCCCCCAACCACGGCATTAGTTCCGGTTCCATTGGGGTCAAAACCGTTATCACCATTGTCTAAATACGTAACCAGAGTTATCCACTCCTCATCGCTGGGCACGTGCCAGCCATCGGGGCACAGGTTGCGCTGGTCCACCACGGCGTGACCGTTATACAGCAGCCCGTAGGTGGCAAGGCTGTCGGGGTCAGCGGTGTCATCGTAGGCGCAGTAAATACCCTCGGTCTCGTAATAGATAATATCGTAACCAGCCGAAAGCGGCAAGTACGAAATGGGATCGCCGTTGCTGTAACGGGTTACCCTCAGGTTCTCTGCCATCCACGTTTGGGTGTCAATGGCAATGGTTTTGTACTCGTTGCCATCAATGTCGGTAACGGTGCCGTACTCCTTGTCGGGGTTAAACACAACTGTAGATTTTCCCTTGTGGGGTGCGGGATCGTCCTTGCAGCACCCCAACATGCTAAATATCAAAACTAGGGTTAGTATTAATATGTTGGTCTGATATTTTTTCATGTCGTTTAAAAATTAATGTTCTGAATTCAGGGTTTTCTTTAACCATTTTTGCTAACGGATGGCGGTAGAAGCAGTGGGGGAGTTCGTGGCTTATTGTCCTCATCCGCCGCTAAAAACCACCAAATGCGAGTTATGCTGACCCGAAGTCGTCACATCCCCCACATTGCTTTTACCGCGTGTTAGGTGCTGTTGGTTAGGCTTTCAATTCTATTGCCAAACGGTAAACTTTCCAATATA
>JBBACY010000016.1:0-68263 GCA_041656735.1 Bacteroidales bacterium
TCTTCTTCTCGAATCGTTACAGTTTGGTCTACGGTGTAAATTGAAGAACCGCCGTGTACCGAACGGTACGCACGGTGGTGGGAGAGGACAGGTAGGGAATTAATCCCTACCTTCCTACTCGATTTTAGAATTATCTGTTTATTCTTTATTCTCAACGTCTCCAGCTATCTGTATGTTTAGCATGAGCGCCTCAACTTGTCGCATGTAGTTTCTCTTTTTTAGCTTTGGAGCAAAAACATACCCGTCAACAGTTATTACCCTGTTGTTTACTTCGTCAACAGTTGTTAAACTAATAAAAGCGCCTCCCATAGGGTGGTTATGTACATCCCACAGGCCACGAAGTTGGCCAAAGTATCTATTTTTAAACATTAACGATTGAAACTTAGGAGGTACAATTGTTTCGGTAATCATATAGGTTCCTTCAGTTGGACCAGGTACATATTTTTTTAAAAATTCATCCCTTTTGTTAACTAGAGATTCAACGGTAAAAGTATTAGGATCAGTATAAGGATACTCGTAAATAAAAACACCTTGGCTGGTGGTTGGTGTTTCGTATGAAACCCATACGAAGTTGGTAGTATCGAGCCTAAGCACATATCCTTTTGGGAAAATCATAGAAACGTCAAAATTCTTGTTAATTAAATTTCTTAGTCCTTCGGCTTCGTACTTTGTTGCATTCTGTATTACCCGGTCACGCTCAGCTTGCTCAATCATTTGCACTAGCTTGTCCTTGTCCTTTTTTAATAGCTCTTCAATTGCTGGATACGTTGGACCAACTACGTTTATAACAAGCTGTGGAGCAGCCCAAATATCACGCTGAGGAACTATTTGTGCCTTTTTAAACTCCTCACCAACCTTTACTATTATAATATTACGGTGAGTTTTAAAGATGCTTGAAAAACTTGACGTTGGTACCATAGCCAAGCTAAAAAGCGGCTCTGATTGTGGGAGCATTGGATACTCTTCTTCCAAGATACCTTTAAAATTTTCTCCAAAGGATTCGTTGATTACCCCGCTACTCATTGTTAAAACCACTTCGCCTGCGGCACCAGAAATATTGGGGAGTAGCGTACTTTTTCCGCCCGTGCCCTTATCGCATGAAATTGCTAAAAGCAATGTTAGTAGGGGTAAGAGAAGGATTGCAAAAGTTTTTTTCATAGTAGTAAGATTAATTGGTTTTCTGTTTAAAAGTAGCATATTTTAGGTAAAATGCAAAATTATGGCATTGCCTTAGTGTTTTGCAAAATTTCATATGTTTGTTTGTCAACCCAAACAATAATTGGTTGGCCAATGTTTAAATCACTTTCAACGCTTGGGTTCCAAATACGAATATCGTTTACTGTGCAGTTATATTGTACGGCAATTTTATGTAGATAGTCGCCTGCCAGTACTTTGTGTGTGACCTTAACCCTATTCTCTGTACTGCCTGTATTGGCTTCAATATCATGAAAAGTAATACTTTGGGGTACTGAACGAGCTATTTTATCTTCGTTTCTTATGTAGTCTTCAATTTTGGATACTGGCAACCTAACGGCGTAACCCTCGCTGCTCTTCGGAACTATTCCTCTGCGATAGGTTGGATTTAAAAACCTTATATAATCCTCAGGAATATCTATGGCTTGCGCAATTGAGCTAAAAGCTATGGGGTTATGTACTATTATTGTATCGGTTTGCATATATTGTGCATGGGGCGTATCGGGGGCAATGTTGTGCTCTTTTGCGTTCTGCATTATATAAGTGGCAGCAATAAATGCAGGCACATAGTTTTGGGCAGCCTCGGGTAAGTGATCTCTTAGCTTCCAAAAGTTCGTTTCGCCCTCAGAGCGAAGTATGGCATTTCGAACAGCACCTGGACCAGCATTATATGCGGCCAAAGCCAGGTTCCAATCGTTAAAAATACGGTAAAGGTATTTAAGGTATAGGCAGGCAGCCTCTGTTGATTTAATAGGATCCATCCGTTCATCGATGTAACTATTTACCTTAAGGTCAAACATACGACCGGTATTAATTTTAAACTGCCAAAGTCCTACCGCTCCGCTAGTTGATACGGCCAAAGGGTTAAGTGCCGACTCTAAAACGGCAAGGTATTTAAGTTCTAAAGGAAGTTGATGCTTGTCGAGTATCTCATCAAACATTGGGAAGTAAAGCTCAGCCAGCCCTAGCATTTTCGATACCTGCTCTCTACGTTCAACAGAATAAATAGTGATGTACCTTTTTACATACTCGTTGTAATCAAAATCAATAGGTGACAAATCGTTGATAGACGCAATTTTTATTTCGTAAATCAAGTCGGGAACAGAGGGCGTTTTATTTAGCGTATCGGGTTTCGATGGCAAAAGAGGCAGGTTAGCCTCTTCGAGGTTTTTAAGGGCACTTACAATAGGGCATTTTGAGTATCTGTTCGCAGTATAGTTTTCTGTATAGGGTTTTCCAAAACAGCTACCAATGGTTAGTATTGTACAAAAGGAGATTAATGCGAGAAAGAGAACATTGCACATAATTATTGGTACTAAACGGGGTTTAACTATTTTGTGGGTTCGTTATCGTTGTCGTCCGATTTATCATCGTTTTCGTTCATCCCTTTCTTAAATTCGCCAACGCCCTTACCTAGTCCGCGCATTAGTTCGGGTATTTTTTTCCCTCCAAAAAACAGCAGTACAATAACAATAATCAGAATTACTTGCCACACTCCAGGAACACCTGCAATTATAGAACCTGTCATCATTTTAAAATTAGTTAAGAGTATTATTAAATACGATACTTAAAAATTCCATTACAAATTTAAACCGTTTGGGTAATAAATGCATCGGTTATCGAAAAAGTTTTATTACATCGTTAGCATTTGCAAATATAAATAGGGCTAAAATAAAAAGCATTCCCAGTATCTGGGTGTACTCCATAAACTTATCACTGGGTTTTCGTCCCGATACCATTTCGTATATTATGAATACCATGTGTCCACCGTCGAGTGCGGGAATAGGTAGCATATTCATAATGGCAAGTATAATTGATAGTAGGGCGGTTAGCTCCCAAAACGATTGCCAATCCCAGTAGGTGGGAAAGATGCTACCAATGGCAATAAACCCTCCTACCGATTCGTACGCTTTGGTTTTGGGCGAGAAAACAAGCTTTAGCTGTTTTAGGTAGCTGGTTATGGTGTTAGCGCCTTTCTTTATTCCAGCAGGTATCGACTGTAAAAATGAGTACTCGTTCTTTCTTAGTTCAAGAATTTCGAAAGGACTTTGGGTGGCTACCCCTATTATACCTGTTTCTGGTACGTTCACCGTGAGGTCAATATTTCTGCCCTCGCGTTCCATTGTAATGGTTACTGTATTGTTAATGTTTTGCTGCACTACGGCTTTAAACTCGTCAAGAAATGTAGCCTTCGTATTATTAATGGCTACAAGCTTATCGTTTGGCATTATGTTGGCCTGCTGGGCAGCGGAACCCTCGCTTACAAAATTTACAACCATAGGAACCCTAGGGAGAAATAAAAACTGAGTTTTTAACAGTTGAGGAATGTAGGCTTTATCAATTCTTACGTCTACCAAATTATTGTTACGCTCAACAGTAACCTGCTGGGCATTATCTATTACAATGGTTGGCGCAATTTGCGTGAACGATTCAATCTGTTCGCCATCAACATAAATAATTTTATCACCATCCTCAAATCCCATATCTCTTGCAAGGGGATCGCATGTAACGCCATAAATAGCATTTTGTGTGGGCAAGTACTGTTCGCCCCAAGTATACAGAATAAAGGTGTAAATTAGAGCACCCAATATAAAGTTAACCATAACACCTGCCGATATAATTAGGAAGCGTTGCCAAGCGGGCTTAGAGCGATACTCCCAAGGTTTTGGGGGATTGTTGAGTTGCTCTGTGTCCATTGATTCGTCAATCATTCCGGCAATTTTCACGTACCCGCCCAGAGGAATCCAGCCAATGCCGTATTCGGTATGCCCTCTTTTTATTTTAAAAAGCGAGAACCACGGATCGAAGAATAGGTAGAATTTCTCTACCCTTGTATTAAAAAGACGAGCAAACGCAAAGTGACCAAGCTCATGGAGCGTTATCAGTATGGAGAGACTGAATAAAAATTGGATAATTTGATTAAATATTCCCATTGTTTTTTAATTAGCATTGAGGTAATGCGGTAAACCGCATATTGTTGTTTGTTAAACCAATGTTTTTGCCAACTCTCTGGTCTCTTTATCGGTTTGCAGATAATTTTCGTAGGTTGGCTTGGGTATAAAGGATTGTTTTGTAAGGCATTTTTCAACTATGCTTGCCATTTTCAGGAAACCAATTTTTTCGTTTAGGAAGGCCTCAACAGCTATCTCGTTGGAAGCGTTAAGAATACATGGCATATTTCCACCCTTTACCATTGCTTCACGAGCAAATTGTAATGCAGGAAATTTATTGGTAGCGGGTTCCTCAAAGGTAAGGTTTGGGTAATTCGCAAATGAAAAACGAGGGAAATTTGAACGAAGCCGTTTTGGATAGCCTAGTGCGTATTGGATAGGCAACTTCATATCGGGTAAGCCCAATTGGGCCTTTATTGAGCCATCTTCAAATTGAACCATAGAGTGAATTATGGATTGCGGATGTACTATTACCTCAATTTGCTCGGGCTTTAGGTTGAATAGCCATTTGGCTTCAATAACCTCGAACCCTTTATTCATTAGGGTGGCCGAGTCAATGGTTATTTTATTACCCATACACCAGTTTGGGTGGTTTAGGGCATCTTTTTTCGATACTTGAGTTAGCTGTTTGGCGGTAAGGTTACGAAAGGGACCACCCGATGCGGTAAGTATAACCTTTTCAATTGGGCTATTCTCGCCAACAAGGCATTGAAAAATTGCCGAATGCTCAGAATCTACAGGAATAATTGGCACATTTCGTTCGTAAGCCATCCCCATAATTAGCTCGCCTGCAACAACAAGTGTTTCCTTGTTGGCCAGAGCTATGGGCTTATTGGCTCTTATTGCATTTATTGTGGGCAATAGCCCCGAGTAGCCTACCATGGCTGTTAAAACCATATCAATAGACTCCATTTCAACAACCTGAGCAATGGCTTCATGACCTGCAAAAACCTTTATATCTTCGTCTTTTAATGCTTGCGCAACCTCGTTGTAGCAACTTTTATTGCCAATTACAACAGCGTTGGGTTTGTATTTAAGTGCTTGTTTTATAAGAAGTTGATGATTGTTGTATGCTGTCAGAACCTCGACCTGAAAAAGGGTAGGGTGCAAGTCAATTACTTCGAGAGCCTGTACTCCGATAGATCCCGTTGAGCCCAGAATGGCTATGTTTCTTTTCATTGTTTTAGTTGGAAATTGTGCGTTTGCTGTCTAAAAAATTATGTATTGCTCAGGGTTAATCGGATTGCCTTTATGCCATAGTTCAAAGTGAAGATGTGGGCCAGATGTGAGCTCGCCAGAGTTCCCAATAATTGATATTGCCTCGCCAGCCTTAACGTGTGTTCCTGCCTGTTTAAGCAGCTTACTATTATGCTTGTATACAGATAAGAGGTTGTTATCGTGCTGTATTTGAATTACGTACCCCGTTTCGAGTGTCCAACTTGAGAAGGTAACTGTTCCGTCAGCAATGGCAACAATTACTTCGTTTGGAGGCGCTACAATATCAACTCCAAAATGACCAAGTTGCACGTTAAACGAGTTGGTTAGTACACCCTTTACGGGTGGAAAAAAATGGAATCGTGTTTGGCTAGGGGTCTCTTTTGCCGATTGGGCTATTGAGAGGTTATAAAGTTCTTCTGATTCAATCTGTAGCCTTAAAAGCGAGTCTTCAACCGAGCGAGAGAAACTAATTTCTCTGTATTTTACCGACGTATCGGGTAAACTTTCGAGGTTATCGGGGTGCTCTCCCCGTAGTATGGTGTGAAGGTTTCCAAGGTAAATTCTCCATTGTCTAAGTTCACGCTCTAGACTGTCTGTTTTTAGTGCATTCTCAATTATATACCTACGAGTGTTGCCATCGGGATAGCCAGGTATAAATTCTCGTACGGGCGTAAATGCAATAAGCAAAGTAACCGCAGTTATTAGAATAATGACACCACCACCAACCATAGCAATAACATTTAGCCTCGAAAGGCGCATAAACCATACCTCTTCAAATGATTTATCGTTGTATATGCTGAGCCTGTACTTGCTCTTAAGCTTGTGGATGTATTTTTTCTTCGATTTTTCTGTACCCATAATATTTCGTTCGAATTGCTGCAAATATAGCTTTTTTTACTGTATTGTTTTGGTTGCTAGCTATAATATGGGGTTAAAAATGGATCTATTTAGTATTAAATTTGGTTAACACTCCAATGCTTATTACTGATTGTTTTTTTTAGGTTTAAGAGGTGTTTTTAGAGGATGTGAAAAAAAGTGAGGCAAATTCAAAAAAAAGGGCATTTAATTTGTAATGGCGCTTTTTTTTACTACTTTTGCACTGCAATTAAAAACAACGATACGTTAGTTCGAAAATATTATATTGCGGGGTGGAGCAGTTGGTAGCTCGTTGGGCTCATAACCCAAAGGTCGTAGGTTCGAGTCCTGCCCCCGCTACTAAGAAAAGTCCTGATTTTCAGGACTTTTTTTTGTGCCCTATTTTTTCTTTCCCACAATTTTTTAAAAAAGACAGAGTGCTAAAGTTGTATTTTGGGTTAAGGCTCAACCCAGTCGTCATACGCTTTTATTAGTTTAACCAGCTCGTCAATAGCCCCATTCTCTGGAATATTCTTTTTTATTACCTCTTGTTTTCGGTAAAGGGTTACCCTGCCAGGGCCAGAGCCAACGTAGCCATAATCGGCATCGGCCATCTCGCCAGGACCATTCACAATACAGCCCATTACTGCAATTTTTAAGCCTTTTAGGTGGGCAAGCCTTTTCTTTACTACAAGCAGCGTATCATTAAGGTTGTAAAGTGTTCGTCCGCAGCCGGGGCACGAAATAAATTCGGTTTTGCTTATCCTAACCCTTGCTGCTTGCAAAATACCGAAAGCGGTGTCCCTAACCACCTTATTTTCAATTTGGTTTGGGTGAATTAGCATCAGTCCGCTGGCAAGGCCATCAATAAAAATTGGGCCTAAAATTGCCGATGCCATCAGCTGAAATTCAGAGGGATTGGTACTATCAATTTTGGTAGAAACAATGCAAGGGTTATCAATTTGGTTTGCCATAAATGCGAATAGCAGGTTTCGGTGCGAGTAAAACGAGTATATACTATTCCCCTTAAGTACTAAAACGGCTCGTGGGTACTTCTTAACCTTTTCGATAATATCAGTGGAGGCTGTATCCACATCAATTTCAATAAATGATTCGTTGGAGTTATTACAGCTGGCGATATCGGTTAAAATAAACTTGCATTTTGGGCTTTTCCCAACCAAAGGTAGGGTTTCCGAGTTTTGTATTTCTTCAGGACATATTTCATTAATGTATATATAATCGGCAGCATTTTCGTTAGGCAACCACTGTTCCTTTTGTTCATTATAATACCAACCCCATTCGGTTAAGTTTTTTTTCGATAGGGTTTGGATATTTGCCATTACCACAGGAGGATTTTCGCCTCCAATACCGAAGATTTGGTTGGGCTTTTTACTCGAAATTTTAAGCGGGTTAACGGGGACGGTATTTACGCTAAAGGGTTTACTGTTTTGCCATTGACTAAATATTTGCACTAAGAACTTTGCAACAGGAATTTCATTCTCGGGTGTTTCGGTAAGCGAAACCCGAATGGTATCGCCAATGCCATCTATTAAAAGAGATGCAATGCCAACGGCCGATTTAATCCGACCGTCTTCGCCCTCGCCAGCTTCGGTAACTCCTAAGTGTAACGGGTATAGCAACCCTTCGTTGTGCATCATGCTTACCAAATGACGGGTAGCCAAAACCATGGTACGCGTATTGCTCGATTTCATGCTAACCACCACCTTATGATAATTATGCTTGTGGCATATGCGTACAAATTCCATGGCCGAGCGTGCCATACCTATTGGGGTATCGCCATAACGGTTCATTATTCGTTGCGATAGGGAGCCGTGGTTTACTCCAATGCGAATGGCTGTATTGTTTTGCTTACATATTTCGAGTAGCTCAATAAAGCGTATTTCGGCACGGTGTAAATCATTTTCGTATTCGGCATCGGTAAATGTAATGCTTGATGTCCGCGATTTATCCGAGAAATTACCCGGGTTAATTCTTATTTTTTCGGCGTATTTTGCCGCTTCCATCGCAGCCGCAGGGTTAAAGTGAATATCTGCAATAAGTGGCGTGTTGTAGCCTTTTTTTACTAACTCATCTTTAATAACGCCCAAGCTTTGGGCTTCTCTCACGCCCTGCGTTGTTAGCCGAACATATTCGGCACCCGATTCAATGGCTTTAATGCATTGTTCAACACTACTCTCGATGTCGTTAGTGTTAGTGGTGGTCATGGTTTGAACTCGAATGGGATTTTCTTCGCCAAGAGCAATTCTACCCACCATAACTTCAAGAGTACGTTTGCGTTGGTATCCAACTATATTAAAAATATTTTTACTTTTATAGTTATCCATAGAAGGAGTTTTTTTTGCAAAGTACGAGTTTTGAGGTGTTATAAGCAAAGGGTTGTGCTTTCTTTTTGCAGGCAGATAAAAAATAGTTGTTTTTTCACCTCAACTAATGGGGTTTATTATTAAATTTGTTTATTGCGCAAATATAAAAATCTATACAAAATGAAAAATATAATCGTTCCCATTGATTTTTCTGAAGAATCTTTAAATGGACTTAGGATGGCAGTTCTTTTGGCAAATAAGTTTGAAAGCAAAATCCAAATGGTTTATGTGCAAAAATCAACCTCGGAGGTGAACAGGGTAGGTTTTGCAGAGGAAAAAAAGAAAGCATTGCAAAGTTTTGAGACATTAAAGGGAGATTTTGGCTCGATGCTTTATGATGCCGATTGCCTAGAGTACATTGTAAAGAAAGGAAAAATTTACCGCGAGATTGTAAACCAGGCCGAGGCATTTACTAACTCTGTAATTGTAACTTCTACTCACGGGACTTCGGGTTTTGAGGAGGTTTTTATTGGGAGCAATGCCTTTAAAATTATATCAGCAGCCAAAATTCCGGTAATTACTGTTCGCCATGGAGTTGTACCCCGAGAGATTAAGAACATCATTCTACCCATTGATTCATCAGCCGATACACGACAAAAACTTCCAATTACAGCCTTAATAGCATCTGCTTTTGGTGCCGAGGTTCATGTTTTGGGCGTTACAAGCACTACAAGCGAGGACATTGAGAGTAAGATTATGGCATACAGCAAGCAGGTATGTGAATATTTGGCCGACCAGGGTATTAAGTACACATCGAAATTTATTTCGGGAATAAATACGGTAGACAGCACCATTAGCTATGCAATGGGTGTTGATGCCGATTTAGTGTCGATTATGACTGAGCAGAACGATTCGCTTGTGGACTATGTTTTGGGTACCTCGGCACAGCATATGCTAAACAAGTCGCCCATACCAGTTATGAGTGTAACGGCTAAGGAGTTTTTTATACTCGGTAGCTTCCGCACTAGCGGGGCGCCTTACTAGTTATTTGACCAACATTTTGATAAACAGTTACCTATGGACAGAAAGTTAATTTTATTCCTTTGTTTATTATTCTTTACTACATGCCTTAAGAGCCAAGAAAGAATAAAACTCTTTTACAATTCAGATTGGGAAATCACGAACGAAGACAAAGCAACTTATTACCGTGAATCTGAGTATGATTTAAATAATTTTAAATTAAACGGGAAAGTTTATGACTATTCCTTATCGGGCGACCTACTTATGGAAGGGAATTATCTAAATGGGGTAGGAAATGGAAATTTCACCTTCTATTATGATAATGGGAAAGTCAGAAATAAAGGTCAATATGAAAAGGGTCGAAGAATCGGGGAATGGGAATATTATTATAACAACGGACAGTTAAAGCAGGTTGTTTTATTTAAAGGCAGGGATATTAACAGCTTTGCAGTAAACGAATATTTTATAGTGAATGAATACTATAATAGAGAAGGAAATCAACTTATAAAAAATGGGACAGGAACCTGGACAAATGATTCTATTCGAGTTGGTATGTTCGACATAAGAAGTTTGAAAACACTTGTAGGTCAGTTTAGAGATAGTTTAAAACATGGAGAATGGAAACTAATTAGAATCTCTGATAATAAATTAATGAATTGCGAACATTTTGTAAAAGGGGAATTTAAAGGTGCAGAGATTTATAATGCCCAAGGCAATTATTATGGAACAACTTCAAGCGAAATAATACATAAAATCCCAGACGAAAATAATATAAAACTTGCACGTACTGAAAAATTCGAGTTGGATACTACGGTATTTCCTAAAGCGCTGTTGTTTTCTGACGTAGAAACAATTTTCAAAACTGTAACAGGGAGTGAACATAAGATACAAAATAGGAAAGCAGGATATATATACGGAGACTATAGTTTATTAGAGTTTTTAGCAGAAAACATTAATTATCCAGTAAATGCTTTTGAAAAAAAAATCAAAGGGAAAGTATATGTTGGTGTTGTTATTGACTCATTGGGAAACACCAAAAATGTAAAATTAGTTAAAGGGGTACATAAAGACCTTGACAACGAGGCACAAAGAGTTGTTAGGTTGATTGACAAATGGATGCCAGCGCTTAGTGATGGAAAAGCAGTTGAATCAACGATTACAATCCCTGTTAATTTTCAGTTACTGGAATAAAAATATAGCCTAACACGCAGTATGTTTTACGCCCCACTTTTCTTATAAAATAGCCTTGTTTATTCACGCACGATTAACCTTCTAATATAAAATTAAGGGGTAACCAAATGGTTGCCCCTTAATTTTATGCATAAAATGAGACTATTAAGTCAATTTCATAGAGTGAATTTAGAAGTACCATTATTTACATTACAGGCTGTTCTTGCTTGAGCGTAAACAGGGATGGTGTTATGCTGCGTAGATTATAGCGCGAGCTCATCGATTCGCCATAGGCGCCAGCGGAACGAATGGCTAATAGGTCGCCACGCATTAGCTTTGGAAGCGGAATGGCGCTACCAAAAGTATCGCTACTCTCACAAATAGGGCCTACAACATCGTAAACCTCGGTATAATTGTTGTCGCTTCTCTCGCAGTAAATGCTATGTTTTGCTTGGTAAAGCGCAGGCCGTATAAGGTTATTCATCCCTGCATCAACCACAGCAAATGAGCGTTCATCGCCTTCTTTAATATATAGCACGCGGGTAATTAGTTCGCCGCATTGCCCCACTATTGAGCGGCCAGGCTCGAAATGCACCTCAATGTGGTTTTCAACCGACAGGTTATTTGCAAATGCCTCGAAATATTCGGCGAAATTGGGAATGGGATTCAAAATAGGGTTCTCATAATCAATGCCTAACCCTCCACCCAGGTTAAGGTAGTATGGATGAAGGTGTTTATAGTCGGCATAAATTTTGGTTGCGTATGTAGCCAAATCAGCAAATTTGCTAATGTTGAGTATTTGAGAGCCTATATGGAAGTGAAACCCAATTAGTTCCACAGCCGGCAGGCTTGGCAAAATTCGAATGGCCTCGGTAAGCTCGTTCGTGCTAAGGCCAAATTTATTTTGACTAACCCCTGTGGTAATATACTTGTGAGTTCCGGCATCGAGGTTTGGGTTTAGCCTAAACGCAACTGGCATTATATGCCTTTTGTTTGCAGCAACCTGGTTAACAACCAGCAGCTCTTCAAACGATTCGATGTGAATACACTTTATGCGCGCATCAATTGCAAGTCCAATTTCATCATTGGTTTTACCAACCCCAGCAAAAACAATTGTATTTGCTAAAAAGCCTGCATCGAGGGCGGCTTTAATCTCATTTCCACTTACGCAGTCGGCACCAAGTTTCCTTTTAGCAATGTGTTCTAAAATTTTGGAGTTTGAGTTGGCTTTTATGGCGTAGTGTAAATTATAGCCATAACGCGATGATTCTTCGATTGCCACATCGAGCGTTTGGCTCAGTAGGTCTAGGTTGTATCTGTATGTTGGTGTTTCCATTGGTTAATGATTAGCTGGTTCAGGAATTGAAACAATACTTTGTAAGGCTCTAAGAGCTTGAATTTTACTGTCTTTATTTACGAGCAACGTGATGTTGTGCAAACTTCCACCGTATGATATTAAGCTGATGGGAGTATTGTTTAGCGAGTTGAATACTTTTGAGGCCATCCCGGGGTTTTCTGCCAAAAAATCGCCTACAACGCAAATAATTGTTTGGTTTTGAACAATTTCAACACTCGAGAATTCACCAAGCGCCTTGATAATACTTGTCAGGTTATCGGTGTTATCAATGGTAAGGGTAACGGCAACCTCGGAGGTTGTAATTAGGTCAACTGCCGTTTTATGCTCGTTAAATACGTCGAATACTTTTTTCAGAAACCCGTATGCCATCAGCATTCTCAACGACTTAATGCGTATTGCCGTAATTCCGTCTTTGGCAGCAATCGCTTTAATTCCGCCGTGCCTATGTGTTGAGGTAATGGTTGTGCCAGTATCGCAAGGGTCTAGCATATTTTTAAGAATTACCGGAATATCCTTCTCCCTACAGGGGTGGATGGTTGAGGGGTGTAATATTTTTGCGCCAAAGTAGGCTAGCTCGGCAGCCTCATCAAACGAAAGGTCCCGAATGGGTAGCGTATTTTCAACAAACCGAGGGTCGTTATTATGAAACCCATCAATATCAGTCCATATTTGAACCTCGCTGGCATGTATAGCATTCCCTATAATGGCTGCCGAAAAGTCACTACCTCCACGCTTTAGGTTATCAATCTCACCCTTTGTGTCTTTGCAAATAAACCCCTGGGTTATAATCACGTTTATGCCCGTGCACGAGTCTAATATTCGGTTTAAATTTTCGGTTATGTATAGGTAATCAGGTTCTCCGTCTTTATCAACCCTCATAAAATGTAGCGCTGGAATTAATGCCGTGTCAACCCCTTGCTCAGAAAAATAGAGGTGTAAAAATTGGGTCGATAACGTTTCGCCCATTGCCAAAATCGCCTTTGCAAGCTTTGGGGTAAACCCATCGAGTTTTGTATACATATCTCCAAATATCTGTTTTACATATTCCTTACCCTTCATTTTATATTTTGATGTGGAGAACAGATTGTTACAGGTTTCGAGGTGCATTTGCTTAACCGATAGGAGCATTTTTCTTGCGTCATTCAACTTAGTTTCCTTAGCATAGCTAATGCACTTCTCTAGGTTGTTAGTAACTCCGGCCATAGCCGATAAAACTACAACGCAAGGTGTAGTAGTGGGAATTATGCGCGTTAAGTTTTGTATGCGCTCTGCTGAACCCACTGATGTACCGCCAAATTTTAAAACTTTCATCGTTTTTTATTGAAGGGTTATTATTAAAAAAAAGGCCTGCAGAATTCTGCAGGCCTTAGTATCTAGTTTTGAGTTATGTATCGTTAATCGCTACTAATTACAATAAGCCTGCATAAGTGCATACGTTTACCCTTTAACATGAACATATCCATATTATTAAGGGTATTCTTAGCGGCTGTATTTAGTAGGTACAAATTCATAGCGTATTTTTACACTGCAATATTACAATTTTTTTAATAACAATCGTATGATATTAGTTTTTTTTGAAGAATTTTTACTGATTTTTAGAATATTAACTTTTTTAAGTACATTTTTTACTTAGGTTAGAGAAAATATATTTTTTTAGTTGATACAGCGTTTTATCACTTTCTAACGTAATCAAAGTAAATGTGAGATGTGTTAAAATTTAATCTACTAAAACGATGAAAAAAATAATTCTATTTGCCCCTTTGCTAGTGTGCCTCGTTCTGCTTAGCTGTAAAAAGGATAATATAAGCCCAAATTTTACCCCTAAAGAAATTACCCTAACAGCAAAATCTGCCCGAGTAATTGCAAACAGTAATGCATTTGGCATTGACCTATTTACCAAAACGGCTGAGAAAGGAAACGAAAATCTTATGCTTTCGCCTCTTAGCGCAAGCACTGCGCTAACCATGTTGCTAAATGGATGCGAAGGCGACACCTATAAACAACTTAAAGCAACGTTAGATTATCCTGATGATTTGACCATGGCGGAGGTGAACGAAGCCTACAAAAGTTTGGTTGGCCAGCTACTTTCTGCCGACCCTAAAGTGAAAATAGCCTTAGCTAATGCCATTTTTTATCGTAATGGATTTGAGGTTAAAACTCCTTTTCTTACCGCGATGGACAAAGAGTTTAAGTCTCATACCCAGGGGCTTGATTTTAGTTCACCATCGGCACTTACTACAATCAATGGCTGGGCAAGTAGCAATACCTTTGGTAAAATTCCAAAGGTTTTGAATGAAATATCCAGCGATGCGGTAATGTTTTTAATGAACGCTCTTTACTTTAAGGGCAATTGGAGCAACCAGTTTGATAAATCGCTAACCCATGATAGCCCGTTTTACTTTGACAATGGAGCAAATGCAAATGTTAAAACTATGCAGGGTGAAGTAGGTGCCAAAATGGTCTATGGCGATAATTATAAGGCCATTGAGCTACCCTATGGACAAACCAACTTTACAATGGTGCTAATTGTTCCCGACGAAACTCTAGCCAGCTTCTATAACGGATTTACAAATGAAACATGGGAATCCATAACCTCATCGCTCGATGGATACCCCGAGTTTGGTACAGCTGAAGTATATATGCCAAAGTTTAAGTTCTCATATGAGAAGGTGCTTAACGACCAGCTAAAAAGTATGGGCATGATTGATGCTTTTGAGTCATCGAAAGCAAATCTTTCGGGTATTTCCGATGCCTCAATTTATGTAAGTTTTGTTAAGCAAAATACCTTTGTTGATGTGAACGAGGAGGGAACCGAGGCGGCAGCCGTTACAACTATTGGGGTTTTTGAAACATCCTTTCCTCAACAAATAGTTTTCAGGGTAGATAAACCCTTCGTTTTTGCCATTCGTGAGCGCACCACCAACACGTTAATGTTTATAGGGCAAGTTGCCGATCCACGATAATCCTGTTAGTATCAATGGAGAACAGTTGGTTTCTACTTGCAAAATTTGTAATGTTACTCAATTCAAAAAGAACAACTAACAATAAAATAAACATCTAAATTCAACAAGCAACTCAGCGATATGAAACTAAGTATTTTAATATTTCTGGTAATAGCCTCAGTCTTTTTATTAAGTTGTGATAAAGACCCCAAAAATCCAGCAAGCGGAATAATTATTGGCACTTGGATTTCTGCTGATAAAAGCGATACGCTACATTTTGTGGATAGAGAGTCGTTTTATAAATCAGATATCAATATGACCTATGACCATTACGACTATGAGTTGCTTAATGACTCAATTAAAATAGGATACAGTGGTTCACGATATATTCTTGTAGTACCGAGCAGTCATTTTTACAAACTATCAGGGGAAGAACTGACGATAGATTTTACGAACAAACTATGCTATGGGTTTGGTTTAGAACGAGTCGATTATTATAAGTTTAAATAAATACCATTATGAAACGTCTTTTTTATCTGTTACTGGGTCTCCTTCTGTTTGGATGCGAGGATAATATCGAAGATATACACCGATACTCAAGAGTAATTTCACAATCAAAAGAGTATCCGGTTTATCTCGATATGAGCGAAATTGGGAATATAACGGTAACAGCTGGTTTGCCACAGGTAGCACCGTTCAAAATTGTGTTCAATGACAATTATTATTTTGTGGGCGATATGCTCAAAGGTATTCACGTTTACACAAAGAATGCGGGAAGTGTAAGTTCCCTGTGTTTTATTGAGTGTAAGTATATCAAAGATTTAGAGCTTGTTGATAATCACCTTTTCTGCAACAATTTTTTAGATATGATAGTTCTCGATGTCAGCAACCCGCTACAAATAAGTGTATTACATCGACAGGAAAGCCATTTTAACCAGTTCACAAGTTACAAGGAGTTCTGGAATGTACCCTATGTGGAGGGAAAGGGAATTATTGTAGGAACACAGACGCATGTACTTACGGGCATAGTAACCGATGAGAATCCGAACCTAGACTTTACCGAGTTCGACAAGCAATACGGTAATCTGACAACAAAAGTGTTACCCGATACCTGGTTTAGTAGTCATCCCGAAAATGATAAACCGCACGTTGGAATTATTAAAGTAGGTACGAATCAAATATATACCTACGGTAGCTATAATAGTTGGTCCATTTGCACTTTTCTTTCAGGCACTTTTAATGTAATAGAGGAAGATTTATGGTCGGCACCCATGGGGAAATATGCTCCTCCATACTACTACAGCAATGCTTTTCCGGTGCGGATGTTTTTTGAGGATAGTATGATTTTTATTTTGGGTGCAGGGCATAGTAGCACGGGTTATTGCGATTGTATAATCTATAATGAAAGTTATCCTCTTAGCTACCATCTATATTTTCCAGATTCTAGGCCGTTAGATATCACCTACGTACCAACAATGCAGGCTTTTTTCGTTCTGTCTGGTCAATCCGTTTGGGGCGCATTTAAGAATAGCGACCCAACCTATACCGTTATTGAAAAATACATTGATTATAAAATACCAACTGATGCAACATCAATATTATTGAAAGGAAACAGTGTGATTACAATCGGTAATAAGCTGTCGGTGTATTTACCTTCTGAAAACGAGCTTACGCTTGTGAAAAACTATCCTGATATATCAGGAACCTGCTATTCAAAAGCAGATGATGTTCTTGCAGTGGCAAACGCTCAAGGTCTATTCCTATACGACATTAGTAATTTAGAAAACATTAACCCCATCCCATAAATGGCTATTATGAAGAAAAATTATCTTATCATTCTATTGCTAGTGCTTACGGCTAGCACTTTTGCTCAATCAGGAAAAGAGGACAATCTAAATCTGAAAAACAATGATATTCACTCTCATTTCAAAAATAGGAAGGAGAAAGGGTTTTATAGCGCAATGCAGGTTAGCTTTCTGTTTGGGAGTGCTCAGCAGGTTGACAGAGGGTCATATTACTATCCAGGATATGAACTTTACCCTTCATTGATTGCTCCTCCGCCGCCCCCTTATACCCGTAATGTTTTAGCCATTGCCCCCTCGCTTGCCCTCACTAGTGGCTATATGCTCAACAAACATTGGGCAGCAGGTGCAGGGGTTGGATTTGAAGTTTTCGACCATAACCTTTTTCCGCTTTTCGCTGAATTACGATACACCCTATGGGATGATAAAATATCACCCTTTGTGGCAATTAAGGGAGGGTACTCTTTTGGTAGTTTTAAAGCTAGGCAGTATGACCAACTTTACCTGAACTGGTTACCCTACAACATTTACGATGCTAAGCTTCGGCATTATGGGGGATTTATGGTCCACCCCGAAATAGGCGTTAAAGTACCGCTAAGCGAAAACAGCGATTTGTTGTTTACCGCAGCATACCGTTTCCAGAAAACTAGATCGGTTGCAAGAAGAGAGTATGATAATGGTCAGTTTGATGAGTGGGAGCATAAAGAGGACATCAATCGACTCTCGTTTGGTTTAGCTATTATATTCAGATAAACACGTATCCGTGTTAATTATGTTTACAGACAAGTTAGGCACAGGCAAATACAGCTATATTAAAGTGAAATGAATACAACAAAAACCCAAAAGCTATGATTAAAAACACTCTATTTTTTATTGTCATGATATTAGCACTCTCGTGCCAGAATTCTGAAAATATTGAACCAATGCAAGATTGTGAATTTTCATTTGAAATTACCGCTCCAAACGGATTTGAAATAAACCTTTTAGAAACGATTGAGTACAATGGTAATTTAATCGAGATACAGTCTGTTGATGGTATGACTGGTTACATACTGGGAAGTAATAATGTAGGCGGATGTGCCGATATTTTCAAGACAATAGATGGAGGCAACACATGGGATAATATGGAGCTTATTCCTCGAGAAGTACCTAGAAGTATGTTTTTCCTTAATGATAGTATTGGCTTTATTACGTTATACGGGTCAAATGGAAATCTTCTAAAAACTACTGATGGTGGCGAAAATTGGGGTGAGTTGTTTTACAATGATCTAACAGGTGTAATGTATCATATACAAAAGGATAAATATAATAATATATATAGCATAACTACAGACACCGATTTCAGTCCCCTTTTGCTTAAATCCTCAGATAAAGCTAAAACCTGGCAAGTTATTAGTGATTCACCAGATTTCGGATTTGACCTAGTAACATTTAGTTTCAAAGTTGATGAAGAGAATATTTATATCTCTGGAAAAAACGAAGAGATTCTAATAACAGACCTTGAAGGTAATTTAGAAAAGAAAATTCAAACAGGAATATCTAGTATAAGGGATTTTGGAATAACAAATAGTGAAAATATTATAGTTACAGGTAGTTCAAAAACTATTAAATCTTCAGACGGGGGAAAGAACTGGATAAATATTTATGATAGAAGCGCCAGACTAATAGATTTTAAAAATTCTAATGAAATTCTAATGATTTTAATTTAGTACATGACAAAAATATAAATATCTAAAAATCAGTAAAATAACCACAAAAATATTTGGATAAAACTCTGAATATCAGTATCTTACAACGGATTACCACACCCTAATTGTAAGAAGTATGATACCCAGAGTTGAGGATAAAAGTAGTGAATTTATTTCCATTTTCCATGAGCAGACAGGTTGGAATCTGGCCCGAGTTAAGTTCTTTGTTTTAGTTATTAGCGCGCTTTGTAAGGTTCAAACCGTTGGGTTTGAGAAGCTAGCAACCGCTTTTGATAGCAACGCCAGCACCAGCTCCTCCCTTCGGAGAATACAGCGGTTTATGGCTGGCTACATGCTCGACACGGATTTAATTGCAAGGCTGATATTCAGGCTATTACCTCATAAGCCGCCTTTCCGTTTGGCCATGGACAGGACGAACTGGAAGTTTGGGCAGCAGAATATCAACGTGTTGGTCATTGCAGTTGTTTACCACGGGGTTGCATTCCCTCTAATGTTCAGCATGCTGCCTAAGTTTGGCAACTCTAACACCGCAGAGCGAATAGCGCTACTCGAGCGGTTCATTCGACTTTTTGGCATCCAAGCGTTGGACTGCCTGACGGCTGACCGGGAGTTTGTGGGCGAAAAATGGATTAAATACCTAAACGACAACAGCATCCGTTACCACATTCGCATTCGCGAGAACTTTTGGGTGCTGCAACCACACAACGGCAAGCGGGTCAAGGCAAGCTGGTTGTTTGCCGACTTGCCTTTCAATGGCTGTCGGGTGAACCGCCGGATCCTGTACCTGAACAACCAGCTGTGCTACCTCTCAGCCTCAAAGGTTAAGAACAAGGAGGGGAGGCCTGAACTGCAGGTTATTATCTCGTACAATAATCCTGAAGATGCCCTTGAGATTTACAAGGAACGGTGGCAGATTGAAACGGCTTTTAGGGCTTTGAAAACAAGCGGCTTTAATGTTGAAGATACTCACTTGACGGATATTGAAAGAATCGAAAAACTCTTCGCGCTGGTAATTGTTGCTTTTACCTGGGCGTATTTGGTTGGAATATATTTGCACACCTACATTAAGCCAATTCCGATTAAAAAGCATGGAAAAATGGCTAAAAGTTTATTCAAACATGGATTAACATACATCGCTTCATCTTTGCTAAACGCTTTGTTTCAGGATGATATAGGAATTTTTAGTTTTTTGTCATGTACTTAGTGATTTTAAATAAAAGTTATTGTCCCTCTGATGTTTATCAATCAAATGATGTAATCGGATTTACTGATGATGGAGGAATAAACTGGATAGAAAGTAGTCTTACAACTAACCTAACAAGTAATTATTCAGACGGTATAGTTTTAACTTCTGACAAAAATTTAATATTGATAAAAAATAGCATCTATGAGCTAATTCGTAAGTAATGCCAGGGTCTAACATGCGGTACAAAAAATGTGGGGGATGTGAATTTCGTGCCAAATTAACACACACTGGGCGGGGTTTAGCGGCGGATGGGGACGATGAGCCACGAACGCTCCCCTTGCTTATACCGCCACGGGTACCCGTTGTGTTTAATTTGAAAGAGGCGCAATCTCAGTAATGGTAAATTCATCAATAAAAAAATGACTGTGCGACGACATCTATTTTCCTTGATTTTCTTAATTTCAATCGGTACTATCAGTTGTAAAGAT
Source organism: Bacteroidales bacterium (assembly GCA_041656735.1). GTDB lineage: Bacteria > Bacteroidota > Bacteroidia > Bacteroidales > Tenuifilaceae > Perlabentimonas. The sequence goes on from JBBACY010000016.1 coordinate 20,217, forward strand.
GATACGGAAGAATTACTTGTATCTCTAAATTTAACTGGCAGTTTATCTTTTAGCGGCACTTTTAAAACGATAAACTCTGAGAACCTTTCAGGGGCAATATCCTTAAGTATTTCAAATGGATATTATGAGTGTTTTACCACCCTACCCTTTGGGCATGGAGCAGGTAAAGTAGAAAAAAATAATGCAACAATAAACTTCATTGATACATTGTTTTTTCCGATACCTGCAATTTATGGTCCTTCTTATGTTTTAAGCGGAGAGTATTATTACGATTTTAATGGCAAAAATTTGAAGATGTGGAGAGAGAAAAATGTAGGAAGTGTTGAATATAATTTGGCCGTTATAGATTGTGAAAATTCCTATCATGGCATACTGAAAAATCTCACAGGGCTTGATGGTTGTGGTTGGATTATCCAACTCCGAGACTCAACAATGCTTGAGCCCATAAATTTAGATGACTTTGACATTGAATTAATAGAAAACAAATCAGTTTGCATTCAATTTCAAGAAAGGAATGATTTGGGGAGCTACTGCATGGTCGGAAAAATTGTAGAGCTTACCTTTATTGAGTGAGGCAGCATTCCTGAATATAATTAGACGAATACAAAAAGAAATATTTCAACTACAAATAGTATCTAACAGTAAGCAACACTTAAATTTAATCAATATGAAACGAGCACTAGTATTTCTTCAAATTGTAACAATTATGGGTTTTGTGGGGTGTAATAAAAACAACCACAATCCAGTTTTAGTTCCTAAACCTATTGAGCTAACCGCCAAATCAATTCAGGTAATAGAGCATAGCAATGGGTTCGGTATCAACCTATTTAGCAGGGTTGCCCTCGATGATAATCGTAACCTAATGCTCTCGCCCCTTAGCGCTAGCACAGCCTTAACTATGCTGCTTAATGGCTGCGGTGGCGATACGTACGACCAGCTAAAAAGCACACTAGATTATCCCAGCGAGTTAAGCATTGCAGAGATAAACGAGGCGTATAATAGTTTAGTGAGCCAATTGCTAAAGGCCGATCCTAAGGTAAAACTTTCTCTTGCCAATTCGGTTTTTTATCGAAGTGGGCTAAACGTAAAAGCCCCATTTATAAGCACGTTAGAAAGAGAGTTTAGTGCGCACGTAAAACAAATCGACTTTTCATCGCCCACTGCGGTTTCAACTATTAATAAATGGGCAAGCGATAATACCAACGGGCTAATAACTAAGGTTATAGATGACATTTCTCCCGATGTAGCTATGTTTCTTCTTAACGCGCTTTACTTTAAGGGCAGCTGGAGCAATATGTTCGAGAAGAGCAGTACCCAGTTTATGCCCTTTTACCTTGCCAATAGAACCTCGGTTGAGGTGCCAACCATGATGGGTGAGGTAGATGCAAGAGTTGCATACGGAGAGCATTGGAGTGCGCTTGAGCTACCCTACGGACGAACAAATTTCACCATGGTAATAGTTATGCCCAACGAAACGCTCCCCGACCTTTATGCCGAGCTCTCGGGTGAGTTGTGGAATAACATAATTTCGTCTATCGATGCGTATTCAGCGTTTTCTGAAACAATGGTTTATCTGCCAAAGTTTAAATTTTCGTATGAGCAAATGCTAAACGACTACCTTATTAGCATGGGTATGGTTGATGCATTTGATGAACTTAAAGCCAATCTGTCCGAAATGTCTGATTCTCAACTTTATGTCGATTTTGTGAAGCAGAATACTTTTGTTGAAGTAAATGAGGAGGGAACTGAGGCCGCAGCAGTTACAACCGTAGGAATATCAAATGATGGCGCGCCAATGCCCCGAAGATTTATTGTGGATAAGCCATTCGTATTTGCTATTCGTGAGCGTACCTCTAATACGTTAATGTTTATAGGGCAAGTAGTTAACCCCAAGTAGTATCGCAGTGTATGTTTATTCGGAATAATATTTGGGTTGGTGTTGTCGAAACAATTTTTGATGTTGCAGGGAAGAGGGGGAGTTTTCCATTCAAACGTTTCTAAACTGGCGTAAATTGGGTTATATTTATGGCCTCAATCTAATGTCAGTCAATGGTTACCTCTAGAGAAAACGACTTAAACCTATCCGATGCCGTAATAGTTAGCGGGTGCATTGAGGGTAAGCAAAAGTTTCAGGAGATACTATACAGGCGGTACTTCTCTTATGCCATGTCAATTGGCATAAGGTATATGGCAAATCCCGACGATGCTATGGAGTTGGTTAATGATGGATTTCTGAAAGTGTTTACTAATTTGAAAAAGTACAACCCATCAAAGCCTTTTAAGGCGTGGCTTGCAAAAATTATGGTTAATACATCCATCGATTACTATAGACGGAACCTAAGGAATACTAAAACCGTTCACCTTGATGCTGACATTGAGGAGGAAGGGGCAGCGCCTAATGTGATTGCGGAGATTAATGCCGACGATATTCTTCAGCTATTTGCCCAGCTACCCGCAACCTATCGCTACACATTTAATCTATATGAAGTTGAGGGTTACTCGCATGGAGAAATTGCCGAAATGATGAAAATTACAACCTCAACATCGCGCTCCAACTTATCACGAGCCAAGCAGATGTTGAAAGAATTATACAAACAACAGCTAAACGTTCAACCTTTTTGCCATGAAACCCTTTAGCGAAGAATTTGTAACTAAAGTAAAAGAAGTCTTTACTGACTATGATGCCAGCCATTTGGTTGATGCAGGGTGGAGTGCATACCAGCAAAAGCATGTTGCTCAAAATAAATCGAGGGCACTGTGGTTAGCTATGGCAAGGGTGGCATCGGTAGCCTTGTTGCTATCGGTTGGAGTAGGGGTAACGTATTTTTTTGTATCAAGACAAAACCAAAGTAATAATACAGTTGAAGTTCTCGGCGAAACACAGCCTACATTAACCGAAGGTAAACCGCAAACACCTAATGATAAAATCAATCCAAGGTTAAGTAAGCCAGTTTTAGCACAGGATAAGGAAGATACCGACCTCGCAATCACGAAAACCAGTAAGCCGCAGCGTGAGGTCATTAAATCCATTTCGGAGCCCGTTGCAGTGGCTAGTGTTACAAGCCGTCAACATAAAAATTTGGTTGCCGATAGTATCCAGCAGGATAGCACCCATATTCAGCACATCAATTCGAAAACACAGGTAGACACAGTTAGTATAGTAAGTTTAAAAGAATACGATATTTTAATAGCAGGACAGCCAGTTGAATTTGAAACTGGCAAAACACCAGCGGCAGACAAGAAACTCAGCCTGTATGCAGGTATCTCGGGTATGATTGCCAAAGTTGAGCATCTTATATCCGACGCACCTGGTGTTTCGGTAGGGTTTTACGCAAAGCAAAAACTAGCTCAAAACATATCCCTTCAAACAGGAATTGCCGTTTGTAGGCAAGATTATAGTTTTCAGCCTATTGGCTATAGTGGTAGCGATTATATGGGCGAATCGTTGTTCACATCATTAGACCAGAATAATCTCGAAAGCGCAACTTCGACTGATAATCGTATGGAGATACTGTCCATAGAAATTCCCCTCAATGTTGTGTTCACCATTCGCAAAACGCCGAAATCGCATTTTTATATCACCACAGGAGCCTCATCCCTTGTTTTTCTCGACCAAAAGTTTTCCGAAACGGTAAGCTATCCTTATACAACTGAATTTTACAATCCCCAAACAGGCATCACTCAAACTGAGGCTCATTTCAAGCAGTTTAAGGCCGAAGATTCATACAATGCTTTTAGTAAAGTCAATCTGTTCGGACTCTTTAACCTCATGGTTGGGTATAGTTTTCCATTAACCCAAGGTTCGTTGGTTAGCGTTGAACCCTTTTTGCAACTTCCCATAACCGACATAACAAGCAACAACATAAATTTGAGCTTCGGTGGTATTTCGCTGAAAGTTCAAATAAGGTAGTATTTGGCTAACTAATTGTGCCAAATAACTATCTGTATTTTCTCTAGGGTAGAGAAGAATCCCCAAACTTATAACCAAAAATATGCGCATTGTATTAGAATTCAGCGAAATGTTTTGTGTTGATAAGATTTTTTTATAATTTTGCCCTGTCATACCGCAGACGTAGCAGGGGGCTTTAGTCCCCTGTTTTGGTATAATAAACTGACAGATGATTACAAATATTGAAATAGAAGACATTGTATTGCAGCAACTTAACTCTGAAACAGAGTTCCTTGTTGACGTTTCAGTTTCGGCGGCGAACCAAATAAAAGTTCAGCTTGATGGGGATCAAGGGATAACCATTGAGCGCTGTGTTGAGGTAAGTAAGGCCATTGAGCAAAGCTTTGACCGTGAGGTACAAGACTTCGAACTTGAGGTTTCTTCGGCAGGCCTTTCCGAATCGTTAAGATTGCCAAGGCAGTATAAAAAGAACTTAGGGCATAGCCTCGACGTGATTAAAGTTGATGGACAGAAAGTTAGAGGCCTTTTGGTAAATGTTACCGATAGTAATTTTACCCTTGAGGTTGAGAGTATGGTTAAGGCAGAAGGGAAAAAGCGAAAACAAAAATTTGTAGAAGAGGTATCCCTACCTTACACCGATGTAAAAAGCGCCCTAGTGGTAATTTCGTTTCGATAAGATATTTAAAATACTAAAAAGCAGATGAGTACTATTAATTTAACCGATACTTTCGCGGAGTTTAAAGAGCTTAAAAGCATCGATAGACCAACTATGATGAGCGTTCTAGAAGACGTTTTTCGTAGTATGATTATAAAAATGTACGGCTCCGACGATAACTATGATATCATCATCAATATTGACAAAGGGGACTTTGAAATATGGAGAAACCGTGAGGTAGTTGCTGACGGTGAGATAGAGGATTCAAATAGGCAGATATCACTAGCCGATGCCAAAAAAATTGACGATGACTATGAGGTGGGCGAAGAGGTTACCGATGAGGTGAAACTTGCCGATTTTGGTCGCCGAGCAATTTTAGCGCTTAGGCAAAACCTTACCGCTCGTATACTTGAGCTCGAAAAAAACAATCTGTACCTAAAGTATAAAGATCGGATTGGCGAAATTATTACCGGTGAAGTTTACCAGGTTTGGAAAAAGGAGATTCTTATTCTCGACGATGAGGGCAATGAACTCATTATGCCCAAGATGGAACAAATCCCTTCCGATTTTTTCCGCAAGGGCGATACCATCCGTGCAGTTGTGGTAAGGGTTGAAATGCGAAATAATACCCCAATCATTGTACTATCTCGAACATCGCCTGCTTTTCTCGAACGCCTTTTCGAACTTGAGGTACCCGAAATTTTCGATGGTTTAATAACCATAAAAAATATTGTACGCATACCCGGCGAGCGGGCTAAAGTTGCTGTCGAGTCGTACGATGAGCGTGTAGACCCCGTTGGTGCATGTGTTGGTATGAAGGGAAGTAGAATACACGGTATTGTGCGCGAACTGCGTAACGAAAATATTGATGTTATTAACTTTACCAATAATATTCAGCTATATATAACCCGAGCACTTAGCCCGGCTAAAATCATCTCAATAAAAATTGACGAAAGAAACAAACGGGCCGAAGTGTTTTTGCAGCCCGAAGAAGTTTCGCTGGCAATTGGTAAGGGTGGTTTTAATATTAAACTGGCAGGCCAACTTACTGGCTATGAAATCGATGTGTTCCGTGAAACCGACGTTCAAGACGAAGAGGATGTTAACCTCGACGAATTTGTTGACGAAATTGACAGTTGGATTATCGATGTACTTAAAGGCATTGGCTGCGATACAGCCAAAAGCGTTCTTGAAATACCATACGATGAGCTGATTAAAAGGACCGACTTAGAAGAGGAAACAGTTAAAGAAATTCTGAGTATTTTTAAATCGGAATTTGAATAGTATTGGCTTTAGCTTAGATTTGCAACAATTTTCAAAACCTGGATTAACATAATATGACAAACGTCGAAAAAACAATAAGATTAAGTAAGTTGGCAAGGGATTTTAACGTTGGTATTTCTACGTTAGTGGAATTCCTAGGCAAAAAGGGGCACAAAATTGAAAGTAACCCCAACACTAAGGTAGACGCCAGCCTATACCAACTCCTTGCAAAAGAGTATGGTGCTGAGATGAACCTGAAGAAAGAATCACAAAAAGTGAGCCTCAGTAATCTACGCGATAAAAAGGAATCAGTTTCTATTGACGATATAGAAGCCAATACCCCTAGCGAAGAAGACATTGAGCCAGTTGACGACGAAGTTGTTATAAAAAACATTGCTCCAGAAAAAGAAATTTATCAAACCGAGAAACCTCAAATTAAACTTAAGGTTAAAGGGAAGATTGATTTAGAAAAAGAGGAGAAAGCTAAAACTCCAGAACCAACAAAACCAGTCGAACCCCAGAAGGAAGTTGAGAAGGCGCCTGAGCAGCCAAAGAAAAAGGAAGAGCCCAAAATTGAGCATATAAAAACCAAAACACAGCAGCTTGAGCAGCCTAAAGTTGTAGGTAAGGTTGATGTTAGCGAAATCGGAAAACGAAAGCCTATTAAAAAGGATAAGCCTGCACAAACACCTCCAGAGGCTAAACCAAAAGTACAGAAGCAAAAAGCTGCAACACCCGATAAAAAAGAAGCACAACCCATAGATAGCAAGAAAACCCAACCAACTTTAAAAACCGAGGGAGAGACCCCGGTTGCTGCTCCCAAAGAAGCTCCGGAGTTTTATCGTTCGGAGGTTGAGAAACTTGCAGGGCCTACCGTTGTTGGCAAAATTGACCTTGCCAGTATGGAGCCAAAGAAAAAAACTCCTGCAGCTGCAGCTGCTTCCGATAATGCTAAGGCGAAAAAGAAACGCCGTAAGCGTATCAGAAAGGACGTACCCAAGGTTACTGTAGCATCTGGTGATAAGAAAACAGGAACTGCACCTAAATTAACAACAGCTTCAGGTGGTGCTTCAACCCTTAAGAAAAAGAAGAAAAAAGTATTACATCAGGAGGTTAGTGAAGAGGATGTACAAAAGCAGATTAAGGAAACTCTGGCTCGCCTAACCAGCAAGGGAGGACGATCCAAAGGTGCAAAGTACCGTAGAGAGAAACGTGACCTTATGAGCGTACGCCAGCAAGAAGAAATTGAGCGCGAAATTAAAGATAAGCAGACTCTTCAGGTTACCGAGTTTGTTTCGGCAAACGAGTTGGCAAACATGATTGATGTTTCGCCCACCAAGGTAATTGAGGTTTGTATGAACCTAGGGCTTATGGTTTCAATAAACCAACGCCTAGATGCTGAAACAATGGCGCTTGTTGCCGATGAGTTTGGTTACAAGGTTGAGTTTGTTAGCATTGACCTACAAGAAGCAATTGGTGTTGAGGAGGATAAGCCGGAAGACTTAAAACCTCGGGCTCCAATTATTACAGTTATGGGCCACGTTGACCACGGTAAAACCTCACTACTTGACTTTATTCGTAGCGCCAATGTTATTACAGGAGAGGCCGGTGGAATTACACAGCATATTGGAGCCTACTCTGTAGAACTACGTGAAGGCAAGCAGATTACATTCCTAGATACTCCTGGTCACGAGGCATTTACTGCAATGCGTGCAAGGGGAGCAAAAATTACCGATGTGGCTATTATTGTAGTAGCTGCCGATGATAATGTGATGCCTCAAACCATAGAGGCTATTAACCACGCAAGCGCAGCTGGCGTACCAATTGTTTTTGCAATTAATAAGGTTGATAAGCCCAATGCAAACCCAGAAAAGATAAAGGAGTCTCTGGCTAATATGAACTACCAGGTTGAGGAGTGGGGTGGAAAATACCAAAGTCAGGATATTTCAGCTAAAACAGGATTAAATATCGACAAGCTGCTCGATAAGGTTTTACTCGAAGCCGAACTTCTTGATTTAAAGGCGAATCCATCTAAAAAAGCCGTTGGTACTATTATTGAATCGTCGCTCGATAAGGGACGAGGATATACAGCAACTGTTTTGGTAGAGGCAGGAACGCTGCGACAGGGCGATATTATGATTGCAGGAACATATTTTGGTCGCGTAAAGGCAATGTTTAACGAGCGAGGAAAGCGTATTGATGAGGTTGGACCATCAACCCCAGTGCAGGTTATCGGTCTTAACGGAGCCCCACTGGCAGGTGACTATTTTAACCTAATGGATACCGACAAGGAAGCTAAAGATATTGCAAACAGACGTGAGCAATTGCAGCGTATGCAAGGAATTAGGTCGCAAAAGCATATTACTTTAGATGAAATTGGACGCCGTATTGCCATAGGTAACTTCCAGGAGCTAAATATTGTGCTTAAGGGAGACGTTGACGGTTCAATCGAAGCGCTATCCGACTCTCTAATAGATTTATCAACCGAGCAAATACAAGTTAATGTTATACATAAGGCTGTTGGTCAGATTTCTGAATCCGATATCCTACTGGCTGCTGCCTCTAACGCCATCGTTATAGGTTTCCAGGTGCGCCCATCATTGAGTGCGCGTAGGCTAGCCGAGAAAGAAGAGATTGACGTAAGAAAGTATTCAATTATTTACGATGCCATTAACGAGGTTAAGGCTGCAATGGAAGGAATGCTTGCCCCTGAAATTAAAGAGGAAATTCTCGGAACTGCAGAGGTTCTAGAATCATTCAAAATAACTAAAGTGGGTACCATTGCAGGTTGTATAGTTCGCGAAGGTAAAGTTTTGCGTAACGCAAAATGCCGATTAATACGTGATGGAATTGTTGTTTACACCGGCGATTTAGGCTCGTTAAAACGTTTCAAAGATGATGCTCGAGAGGTTGCTCACGGATTTGAGTGCGGATTAAACATCAACAACTTTAACGATATAAAGGTGGGCGATATAATTGAATCATTCCAAGAGGTTGAAGTGAAAAGGAAGCTATAGCCATACAAGGGTCATAAGGAGGGGCGCATTGCCCCTTTTTTTATACTGCTCCGTTTTACAACCTTCTTCCAAAAATTCTTAATTTTAAATATCTTTGCGCTTCAAATAGAACAGAAAATGAATAACATCAGGAACTTTTGCATAATTGCGCATATTGATCACGGAAAGAGTACTCTAGCCGATAGGCTTCTTGAGGCTACTAACACCCTTACCGAAAAGGAGAAACACGCACAGGTTCTCGATAGTATGGAGCTAGAGAAGGAGAAAGGAATTACCATAAAGAGCCACGCCATTCAAATGGACTACGTACTTAATGGTGAAAAATATGTGCTAAACTTAATTGATACCCCTGGCCACGTCGATTTTTCATATGAGGTTTCACGTGCCATAGCCGCTTGCGAGGGTGCGTTGCTTATTGTTGATGCAACACAGGGTATTCAGGCTCAAACCATATCTAATCTGTATTTAGCCATAGAAAACGACCTGGAGATAATACCCGTGGTTAATAAAATTGATATGGATTCAGCAATGGTCGAAGAGGTAAAGGACCAGATAGTTGAACTTATTGGCTGCAAGCGAGACGATATTATTTCTACCAGCGCAAAAACTGGTATGGGAGTCGAATTGGTTCTCGAAACAATTGTTGAAAAAATTCCTGCCCCAAAGGGCGACCCCGAAGCCCCTTTGCAAGCACTTATATTCGACTCAGTTTTTAACTCTTTTCGTGGAATTATAGCCTACTTTAAGGTGATTAACGGGACCATACGTACTGGCGAGAGGGTTAAGTTTTTTAATACGAACCAGCAGTACAATGCCGATGAGGTAGGGATTTTACGTATAAAAATGGAGCCAAGGAAAGCTGTTAGTGCTGGCGATGTTGGATACATAATATCGGGTATTAAAAACTCTGCCGAGGTAAAGGTTGGTGATACAATTACACACGTTGATCGCCCTTGCGCCAAGGGTATTGCAGGTTTTGAAGATGTTAAACCTATGGTTTTCGCAGGTTTATACCCTGTCGAGTCTGATGATTATGAGGATCTTAGAGCCTCACTTGATAAGCTTAAACTAAATGATGCATCTCTCACCTACGAGCCCGAAAGCTCATTGGCATTAGGGTTTGGTTTTCGTTGTGGCTTTCTAGGCCTATTACATATGGAAATTGTTCAGGAGCGTTTGTACCGTGAGTTTGATATCGACGTTATAACCACAGTACCCAACGTATCCTATAAAGTGTATACTACCAAAGACGAATTAATAGAAATACACAACCCTAGCGGTTTACCTGCTCCAAACTATATCGACCGTATAGAGGAACCAACAATTAAGGCTCAAATTATAACCAATAGTGATTCGCTTGGGGTAGTTATGAAACTTTGTGTTGATAAGCGGGCAGAGCTGAAAAGCCAGGTGTTTTTAACTACAAACCGAATCGAGTTGTCTTTTGTAATGCCTCTTTCAGAAATTGTTTTCGACTTTTACGACAAGCTTAAGTCAATATCCAGAGGCTACGCATCGCTCGACTATCAAATGTATGGATATCAGGTTGCAAAACTTGTTAGGCTCGATACGCTTCTTAATGGTGAAATGGTTGATGCCCTGTCAACGCTTATTCATCATGATTATGCTTACCCATTTGGTCGTAGGATGTGCGAAAAGTTAAAGGAGCTTATACCTCGTCAGCAGTTTGATATTGCTATTCAGGCGGCAATAGGTACAAAGGTAATTGCCCGCGAAACCGTTAAGGCGTTACGTAAGGATGTTACTGCAAAATGCTATGGAGGCGATATTTCGCGAAAACGCAAACTTCTTGAAAAGCAAAAGAAAGGTAAGAAGAGGATGAGGCAAGTTGGCAACGTTGAGGTTCCTCAGGAAGCTTTTTTAGCAGTCCTTAAAATGGATTAAACTTTTTACCACACAAAAACGGGCTTTGAACATTTAGTTCAAAGCCCGTTTTTTGATTTAGGAAAACCTAAACTCTATTCAGTAACCATTTCCCAACAACGAACCCAGCCAATCTCTAGATTTGCAGGCAGCATACCATCTGCTCTATCCCCTTTAACTCCAGAAGAGAAAACTAAATAGGCTGGATTTTGTGGTATATTAGAAGTGGTTTGAGCGTACGTTACCCCATTAATTTTCCATTCCAACTTGTTGGGAGTCCACTCTATACTTAAAATATAAAAACCATCACTAAAGTTAAACCCGTTAAGCGATGCTTTAAAACTATTGGGTTTTTTTTGCCCGTTTTGCCAAAACATTGAGCCCTGAACGTTAGGCTTGTTACCTCCGCTTTGTCTAATAACATCAATATGCGGAAGCATTGTATCACCAACGAGCCAGAAAGCGTGAAATACGTTGGGAGCCATGGTAAATTTAACCTTGGCTTCAAATTTGCCGTATAGCTGCCTAAACGATTGCCCTGTGTTAATTATTCCCGAGGTGTAATCAAAAGTTTGCGGAATAAAGCCAAAGCGTTTATCCCAGGCTAAGCCTTCGGCTTTTTCTTTACGGGTAACAATTTTAAGCGAGTTATTGCTTACATCAATATTGTTTCCGTTGGTATATGTGTGCTTGTCGCCTGCCAACGAGTAGCCGTTTTCTAAAAGGGTTTTACCCCAAAAATACTGGGTTATCCATTTATTTGTGTCAAGCTTATTACTCGAAAAGTCATCTGAGAAAGTAGCTTTCCATTTTTTTATCTCATCAAACTTATGAGTGTTATTAAGGCTGGTGAACCAAGTAATTTTTTCTGATTTCCTTAGCTTTTCGTATTCCTTAATTTTTTGGTAGGCATCAGTTTGCTCGAACTTGTTTTTTGAGAGTAAGTACTCTTTTTTCTCAGCAAACTCTTTAGTCGACAATAACTTTCCCAACTCGTAGTACCTGCTAATTTCTTCGGAGTTCTCAAGCCTTAAAAAATCTTGTAGCGGTTTCCAACCTTTAAGTTTTAAGTACTGCTTTAGCTCATCGTCCTTTTTAAAAGAGTTAAACTCAATTTCCTTTTGGTACTCTTCCGAGTTATTCTTTTTATGTTCTTTTCGTTGACTTTTATAGCCAACAGATTGAACGAATTGCTTTAGTTCTTCATATTTCTGGGGTTTCCCCGATAAGTCAACCCTTTTGTACAGTTCAACCTTTTCGGATGATTTTACCCGAACGTAGTTGCGAATTGCCTTTTTCTTACTAAGCAATTTTAGCTCAAGCTCAAGTTTTTGTTCTTCGGAGCCTTGAAACTTCAAGGCGCCAAGTTCTTGCCTTGTTTTCTCGGGCTCTTCTGATTTGGCAAAGTTTTGGAGTTCTAAAAAAGTTTTATATTCCTCAGATTTCGAGAAATTGATGAACTCATCGTACTCGATACGAAGGTCGTTTTGCTTTTTTTCGAACTCTTGCGTTTTTGGGAAGTGCCCAAATAACTTTAGGGTTGTAAGGCGAATGTTTTGAAGTGCCATTTGTGTATTGTAATTACTTAATTTACGGGTAAATTATCTGCTATGAGAAATAAACTTAAAAGGTACCTTAATATTTTCAGAGTAATCTTCACCTGCTTCAATCATATCCTCATCATCTTCAAGAAAGTGCCACTGGACCTCTATGTCATACCCGCTCCTGTGAATATCTCTACACATTTCCAGAAGTTTAAGAATCATTTTTGATGATGAGGTGTTGTAGTACTCAAAGTTAAACTCAACTTTTGTTTCTTCATTTGGTGTTTTAGCATACTCAGTAAACCATGAAAGAATTGGGCTATAAAAGTTCGAAACGTCTTCGGGTAACGAATTGCCCGAAAATTCAAAAACATTTTTCTCCCTATCCAAAATAACTTTGGGTGTTTCGTTTGTGGGCTCAATTACTAACTTTTTCATACTTAATATTTTGAAAAACCAGTTTAACTCCCAATGTTAACATAAAAAATTGAAACGGCAATGCCGAAAGCACAATAGCTAATAGCAAATTTAACGAAAAAGAACCAATTTAGTTGTGGTTTTCGATATTAATTAATCCAATAAGTTTGCAACGCAAAGTAAAACGTTGTTTCTGGCCCTATATTTAACTGGGTTTTTGTGCTATCAAATAGGCTTAGTGGGGGTAAGTCAAGCGCTATACTGTAACAGCATTCTTATCCTTGGAGATAGGGTTCGGTTAAAGAAAAAAACTATCCAATAGGCTCACCAGTCAGCATTTACATTTTTTTTGTAAGTACCTCGAGGCTTTTAGTATGTCGTGTTAATTGAAAATGGCGATGGTTGTATAACGAGATTTAACCCAACCTGGTTTTGAATGCTGTATTGTTTTTCTTGTATCCGTACCGCTAAATTTTAATCAATGATTGACTTTTTTCAACCGATTTTATATAAAATAGAATCGTGTTTTTTTATGAGTGATTGATGGAATACGGGAAATAAAAAGCTGCGTAAATTGGAGAAATGTGAACATCAGGCCATAGTTCAAGCATTTTGCTATTTTCAAAATATTTAATTTGTTTCCTAAAACCTACGTTGTAGGTTGAGGGCTTACTTATATTCTTCCAGCAATTAAAAGCCCACCAAAAGTTGCTGTAACACAAAGCACTATGCTGCCAAGGACATAGAGTATTAAGGTTATATTATGGCCTTGCTGAAAGAGGGTCAAGGTTTCGCTACTAAAAGTTGAGAAGGTACTAAACCCGCCACAAAAACCTACAGCTAAAAATAACCGTGCAGTTGGCGAAAGAATTTGTTTGTGCTCAGCAAGCCCAATTATGAAACCTAAAGCGAAACAAGCAACTACGTTAACTACAAAAGTTCCGTAGGGAAAATGAAAGTTGTGCAAACTATTAACCCATTTGCCAAGTCCGAACCTTGTAAGTCCGCCAAGTCCGCTACCAATGAATACTGCAATTAATTCTTTCATTTTATGCTGGCTGTTTTATACGCATTTCGTTGATACGTGTACGATTCTAAAATGTTAGGTTGGTACAATTAGTAACAGGACTGCTAGTAATGGCTGGCGATGTTTTTGCACTTCGCCAGCAAACTATGAGTTTTATTTACCGTTATGACCTTAAAAGTTAAATGATTAGCAACCTAATCAGCAAAACAAGCATTTAAGTGTTTGATATTAATTTAAACCCCTTACCCCTTACATTTATAATCTCAACTTCTGGGTCGCTGCTCAGGTATTTTCGTAGTTTGGTTATGTAAACGTCCATACTGCGCGCATTAAAATAGCTATCGTCTATCCATATTGTTTTAAGGGCAAAATTTCTGTCGAGTACCGCATTCTTGTTAAGGCATAGATATCTTAGTAATTCTGACTCCTTTGTGGTTAGTCGTCTCGCATCCTCACCCAATTTTAGCATTTGCTTGGTTACGTCAAACTCAAAAGCGCCAATCTGAAAAACCTCCTGTCCATCTGCTGCGTTTTCATTACGAGTACGCCTAAGAATGGCTTCAATTCGAAAAAGTAGCTCTTCGATGCTGAAAGGTTTAGTCATATAATCGTCGGCTCCTAAGGTAAATCCTTCCAAAACATCTTCTTTCATCGATTTAGCCGTAAGAAACAGTATGGGCATATTGTTGTTAATGGTTCTAATCTCTTTGGCAAGGGTAAAGCCATCTTTTATGGGCATCATCACGTCTAGTATGCAAATATCGTAATGGTTCGTATTAAACCCTTTGTAGGCCTTATCACCATCTTTAAAAAGGTCTGTTTCGTAACCTTTGGCATTTAGATACTCTTTTAGTAGTAACCCTAAATTTTCATCGTCTTCGGCAAGTAAAACTCTTGTTTTTGGCTTTTCCATGGTCGGTATCATTAGTTTAAATGTTTTTAATTGTTTGGTCCGCTAAACGGAAGAAAGCAGGTAAATGTAGTTCCTTTTGTTAGGCTGCTTTCAACCCATATTTTCCCGCCGTGCTCTTCAATTATTTTTCTAACGTAGCTAAGGCCAAGTCCGAAGCCCTTTACGTTATGTATATTACCCGTTGGCACTCTGTAAAACTGATCGAATATTCGGCGCTGGTTTTCGCGGCTTATGCCAATGCCATTATCTTTAACTTCAAAAACAATGCCTTTGGCAGCGTCTTTAGTTTGCACAAATATTTCGGGTTTCCCATTTCGATACTTCACGGCGTTGTCGAGCAGGTTATTTATTACGTTGGTAATATGTACCTCATCGGCCATAATGAAGGGCATGTTAGAGTTAAGTTCGGTGAATAGTTCTCCCTCAATATTGCTTAGCTGAATTTCGAATGATCGTCCAGCTTTAAGTATGATGTCGTGAACGTTAATTTGTTTAAGTTTGAGTTTAAGCTTTGTTTTTTCAAATATCGCCATTTGCAGCACCTTTTCAACCTGTTGCCCCAAGCGCTTGCTTTCGTCGGATATTACGCTACCTAAATGGGTTGTTCGCTTACTCTCCTCGGGTATCGTTTCGTCTTTAAGCATTTGCGCAGCTAACGATATGGTTGAGATTGGGGTTTTAAGTTCGTGGGTCATATTGCTAACAAAATCACTCTTAATTTCCGACAGCCTTTTTTGTTTAAAAATAATGATAATGGTTACTGTGAAACTCATTATAATAATGACCGTTAGCAGAAACGTTGTGAATGTCATTAAACCTATGGAGTTTAAAACGTGTGATTTTTGCTTTGGGAAGTAGACCGATAGGAAGTATTTTTTTGAAAAAAAATCGTCAGGAAATATATTGGTCTTAAGTTGTTTATGAGATGTCCTATTGAAGTTATTGGATGCATATACTATACTGTCGTTTTCCGAGGCCAGCTTGTACTCGTAGGTAGCCGTTATGCCCAGTTTCTTAAATTCGTTTCTCACAATTGTGTCTAACACTTCCTGGGGGATCCGTTCCTCAATGGGCATTTCAATACGAATCATCTTGTCGACAGTATTTTCAATAAAAACGGTTTTATTGAGAAACTTTTCGTCCAGGGATATATTAAAGGCAAACTCGTTGGTTTTTACTGTTTGCCTTATGGGTTTTATATCCCACAAGTCTTTATCAATCCTAATTATTTGAAGCGAATCGGTTGTGCTTATGCTGGCAACCGATGGAATACGAAGTGTGTCGAGCTGCCTAATGGTAAATACTTGCTGGTTCTTTTCAAGCGATCTGAGCCCACTTCGGGTACGGTTTATGGTGCTGTAGTGGTACGTAAGCCTTGGCGACGATTTTGTTCCCGACGTGGCGTAGGGGCTAACCTCGTCAATAACTTGTATAATGGTTTCCTGCTTTTCAACCTGGGTTGAAATTTTATCAAGGGCTAGCTGTGCGGTTTGCCAAAACTGCTCATCCTTAATTTCAATGGCAATTTCAACCCATTTCGACTGAACCATAACCAGCCCAATTGTTGCCAATAGTATTAGGCTTGCAAGTATCCAAATAGTGCTTCGTCTCATACCAACAAATGTAATTACTTTGTTAAAGCTTTTAACCTAGGGTTAACAGTATTTAACACACATTTGCTTGTGTTAGCTAAAGTTATGCATATCTTTGCAGTGTTAATTCATTCTACCCTTATTTAAGGGATAAATAGGATGTTTTTTCATAGGTTTAAGGTTTTAGGGTTAATGCAGGCGGGGTGGTTCCCGCCTGCATTGTTTTTTTATAGAAATAGCTAAGTGTTCTGAATTAGCTTTACACCTTTAATCTTTGATGGGTCTATTTTTATGGCCGCTATAACCGACGGAATACCCCTTACCTTATTCACCACCTCTTTTACGTTCTCGTTGTTAAAATCGCCCTGAAATTTCAGAATAAAATCGATATTCTCAAGTTTCTGTATTAGGGTTTCGGCTTCAATTCGGTTTTTTATAATAAAGATTGATTTATTTGGAAGGCTACTCTCATCTTTAAGCATCGGGAAACAGCTCTCGTTAATGGTAACGCCACTTGTTTCGCCAAGCGAAATTCCAAGTGCTTTGTTTAACTCCCACGCAAACTTATGAATGGTAAGCGTACATGCAATAGCAAGAAAAACTGATTGTTCGTCGGGTACTTCGAGTTTTATCTGTTTCTTCTTCATGCTAATAGGGTTGATAGAATTATACCGTTTGCTAGGGTCGGGTAGTACTTAATTCTCGCAACTCATTTCTGCGGACTTGAGCTGGTGGTTTGGAAGTTGAATAATATCAATTCGTTCGAGGGCAACCATTGATGCATTCTGTTCGGCCTCTTTTTTTGATGTGCCGAATCCGGTACCCATTATCTTATCGTTAAGAAATAGTTTTGCCTCAAAAAGCGGGTTTTCACCTTTTGGGGTTGACCGTTCAACGCTGCTAAACTGGATACAAAACTTATGCTTTTGCGAAAGTTCAATTATTCGACTTTTGTAGTCATTCTCTGTCGACAGGAGTTCGGGAATGTCAACGTGCTTCGAGATTAAAAAGGAGATAACCCATGCGCGGGTTTTGTTGTAACCCTTGTCTAGATAAATTGCGCCAACAAAAGCTTCAAGCGCATCGCCAAAAATATGTTTTTGGGCTAGCGGGTTATTGGTTTGTGTTATAACCAACTTGTCCATTCCAATGGATAGCGCAATTTCATTAAGGCTTTGCCTACTTACTATGCGTGAGCGCATTTTAGTTAGGAAGCCTTCGTTCTCGCCAGGGAATTTGGTGAATAGGTAGTCGGCAATAATTGAATCGATTATCGAATCGCCTAAATATTCCAGTCGTTCGTTATTGACCTTTTTGCCAGCAGAAAGTTCAGTAGTAGCAGATTTGTGTATAAGTGCTGCTTTGTACAGGTCTAAGTTACCAGGTTTTAGTGCAAAATCAGTTGAAAGCAGTAACCAAAGTTGTTTATCGGCACTGCTTTCCCTGTTAAGTTTTAACCTAAGTATGAAACGAGTCACTTTTCCCTTAATCCGCAATTTTTTTAAATACAACACTTGAGTTATGTCCACCAAAGCCAAAAGTATTGCTTAAGGCTACGTTAACTGTGCGTTTTTGCGCTTTGTTAAGCGTAAGATTTATTTTTGGGTCAATCTCTGGATCTGGTGTTGTGTGATTGATAGTTGGAGGAACAATGCCCTTGTTGATGGCGAATATACAAGCTATTCCTTCAACGGCGCCAGTGGCTCCAAGCAGGTGCCCGTGCATTGATTTGGTAGAGCTTACGTTTAGTTTATAAGCGTGTTCTCCAAATACTGCTTTAAGCGCTTTGTTTTCAGCAATATCGCCAAGTGGAGTGGCGGTTCCGTGCATATTAACGTAATCAACATCCTCGATCTTAATATTGGCATCATTAAGCGTGCTTTTCATCACATTAATTGCGCCAAGCCCTTCGGGGTGTGGTGCTGTAAAGTGATAAGCGTCGGCTGTCATTCCACCTCCGGCAAGTTCAGCATAAATTTTTGCTCCGCGTGCTTTAGCGTGTTCGTACTCTTCGAGTATAAGCGCACCTGCACCTTCGCCCATTACAAATCCGTCGCGAGTACCATCGAATGGCCTAGAGGCAGTTTTGTAATTGTCGTTATTTGTTGAGATGGCTTGCATAGAGTTAAACCCACCCATACCAGCTTCGTTTATAGCTGCCTCCGAACCACCAGTAATCATTATAGTTGCTTTACCTAAACGAATTAGGTTAAGCGCATCAACTAATGCGTGGTTTGATGAAGCGCAGGCAGAAACGGTGGCGTAGTTAGGCCCCCTAAAGCCATAGCGAATGCTAATGTATCCCGATGCAATATCGGAAATCATTCTAGGAATAAAGAAAGGGCTAAATCGCGGAGTTCCATCACCCGCGAAGTAGCTCCTCATTTCTTCCATAAATGTTTGAATACCCCCAATGCCCGATGCCCAAATAACACCTGCAGAATCGTGGTCGATCTTCTCTAGATCAAGCCCCGAATCCAATACTGCTTCGTGGGCAGCAACCATTGCATACTGACAGTAAGGGTCGTACTTTCGCAGTTCCTTTCGGTCGAAATGCTGTAGGGGATCAAAGTTCTTTACCTGACAAGCAAATTTAGTTTTGAACTTGGAGGTGTCAAAGCTGGTAATCATTTCACAACCGCTAACACCATTTTCTAGGTTATTCCAAAACTCGCTAATATTATTCCCAATAGGATTAAGCGTTCCAAGTCCTGTTACAACAACACGTTTTAACTCCATAGCTCAAAAAAAATTTAAAAATAAATAATTGTCAGGTTAAATTAGGTCTTACTTAGAATTCTTCTCAATGTAGGTAACTGCATCACCAACTGAACCAATTTTTTCAGCCTCTTCATCGGGAATAGAAAGGTTGAATTCTTTTTCGAATTCCATAATCAATTCAACGGTGTCAAGTGAATCAGCACCTAGATCGTTTGTGAAGCTGGCCTCTGTAGTAACTTCGTTTTCATCAACTCCCAACTTGTCAACGATAATGGCCTTAACTCTTGTAGCAATATCAGACATAGCATTAAATGTTTAATTAATAATTAAGATTATTCAAAGTGCAAAGAAATACATATTAAGTTAATATAAAAAGCTTAATACAATTTCAGGGCAAAAGTATATTTTTTGTTTCTATTTTTGATGCTTTTAAAACTACTTTTTTAATCTTTTTACACCAACGAGAATGCAATATGCACAAAATGAGAAACTTAGCCGTTTTCGCATCGGGGTCTGGTTCTAACGCCGAAAATCTATATAACCACTTTTTAGGCTCAAAGAGTGTTAAAATTGATTTAATCCTATCCGAAAACCCAAACGCTTTTGTGCTCGAAAGGGCGAAAAAACTCAAAATTGACCAGTGGGTTTTCACTTTGGATCAACTTCGGAGCGGAGCGGTTGGTGATGAACTTAAATCTCGCTCCATTGATTTTATCGTTCTGGCCGGATTTCTTAAGCGTATCCCCGATAGCTTAATAAGTATGTTTCCGCAACGTATTGTGAATATTCATCCGGCTTTACTCCCAAAATATGGGGGTAAGGGTATGTATGGTATGCATGTGCATAGGTCGGTTATTGCAGCCAAAGAGTTTGAATCGGGCATTACCATTCATTATGTTAATGAGCGTTACGATGAGGGGCATATAATATTTCAGGCTAAATGCACGGTTGATAAAAACGATACAGCAGAAGATTTGGCCGAAAAAATTCACGACCTAGAGTACAGATATTTTCCTCAGATAGTTGAAAAAGTAGTAACGGGCATTATTCCTTAAGCCGGTTGGTCTATATCACGAGCGTATTCTTTTAAAATGTGGTAAGGGTGTTTTTTGATGGGAACACAGGCCTTAACGAAAGACTGTCGAGTTTTACCTTTAGGGGAGCAATTCGCTTTAAATAGTCCTCCTTATTCGCTTCTTTAATAGGTTCAACGGGAGGTGCTTCAACTTTTAAAGGGTCTATTGGTTTTCCATTTTTCCAGAAACGTAAATCGAGATGAGGCCCAGTAGCGTACCCCGTTTTACCAACGTAGCCAATAACCTGTCCTTGCGCTACGCGAGTTCCCTTTACGATTCCCTTACCAAAGCGTGAAAAGTGATTGTAGCCAGTACTATATACGCTATTGTGTTTTATTTTAACAAAGTTTCCAGCCGAATTATTATAGCCTTTGTCAGTAATAACACCCTCGCCTAGGGCAACCACAGGAGTTCCTTCGGGCGCAGCGTAATCGACACCGGTGTGGGGGCGATAAATTTTTAGTATTGGATGTAGCCTGTTGTATGAGAATTTTGAACTAATACGTGAGAAACGTAAGGGTGCCTTTAGGAAAGCCTTTCGCAGGCTATTTCCCTCTTCGTCCCAGTAACTCCAAACCGAATCTTGCATGTATCGAAAAGCGTAGTATTTTTTACCCCTATGCTCAAACCAGGCAGCGTGTATAGTACCTATGCCAATTGATTTATTATCAACGTGTAGGTCTTCGTAAATGGCTTTGAATTTGTCGTCTTTAAAAAGCCCGAAAAAATCGACAGTCCAGGCAAAAACATCCGAAAGATCCAGTGCCAGCACTGGGTTTAGATTAAAATTTTGCATTGCTTCCCAAAGCGAGGTTGTAATTTCGGCTTCGCTAATACGTGTAACGGGAATAATGTTATGCTGACCGGTCGAAATCCTTAATGAATCAGCAAATTCAAACACAATAAAGTCAACTTGCGAGTGCTCGTAAACAAGGTATTTTATAGTAGCGGTTGAGTCTTTGGTGGTGAATACTTTGTAAGGGTTTCCTGCCTTGATAGAGCGGATATCAAAAACTCCTTTTGCGCACTCAATAAGGGAGCGAAAGTGGGGTGCGCTAACTTCATGCTGAATAAATATATTACCCAGGGTTTGGTTTCGTTCTACTGAATAATTTGCTATGTTGAATGAATCGACTGGAATGCCGTATTCTAGTATAGGTGCTAATTTTTGTTCCTCTTGTTGAGTTGAAGTGCTTTCCTGATCAATTTTGTTCGGTGCTTGGATGAAAAAATATAGGACCAATGCTAGTACAAAAATACCGAGAAGTGATGCGGCAATAACTTTTTTCATTTTTTAGACTAAAGTATGAGATGAATAACTTAGGCAAATTAACAGAATAAGCACTAGATGTCCTACATCAAGTAAGTTTTTTTGCAATATTTATGAGAAGTAGTTGCGTCGTAATATTTACGAGCGCATCGCCTCGAACCCATGACCGTATACCCCCATAACGTTGGCAACCGAAACAAATGCATCCTGGTCTATCTCGTTAATTATTTTGTAAATTTCGCTTACCTCGTGTTTGCGCACAAGGGTTATTACAACCTTCTGACTTTCTTTGGTATACCAACCAATCCCGTCAACAACTGTAACTCCTCGATTTATTTTCTCGGTGATTTCTTGCGCAATTAGATCGAATTTTTTTGAGAAGATGAACATTTGTACAGATTGCCTACTTCCAGAGAGAACAGCATCAATTACGTAGCCTGTAATTGCTACCGATACATACCCGTAAACTATGGTCTCAATTCGTTTTACAGGCACAAGGTCGGTGAGCACAAGGAAGGATGCACCTATTATAAACACATCGCATAGCATGATGACTTTGCCCGGGCTAATGTTCCGATACTTATTTACTATCATGGCAATAATATCGGTTCCTCCCGTACTACCGCCTTGTGTAAAGATAATTCCTAAACCTAGCCCTGACAAAATACCCGCAATGATAGCGGATAGAAATTTATCCTCAACAACGGGCGCTGTAATAAGTGGCTGCATTACGGATAGGAGTATTGACGCAGCAATTACGGCAATAATGGTTTTTAATCCAAAACTAGCCCCTAAAATTCTAATGGCAAGAATTATAAGTACAATATTTACTAGAAAGAAGGTGTAGCCCACAGGAAACCCTGTGGCATAGTAAATTAGTGCTCCAACTCCTGATATTCCACCACCTGTAATTTGATGGGGAAGTATAAAGGCCGTCCAGCCGAGAGAATACAAAAACAGACCAAAAACAACGATAGAGTATGTTTTGGTTAATTTGAAGATTTTATTAAACGTCATATCGGTTAAGTGCTAGTAGCTAGTAATATATTTGGGTACAAAAGTATATAAGAAATGCACACAACCATAATATTTATGGAAGCAAATTTTTATGAGCATTTAAAACTGAATTTTGTATTAAGATGTACGCTTTTTCGAGGCCGGGTTTAAAGGCTAAACCCCTCAGAACCTTTTTAGTAAGCAATCATTGTTTTTACAACCTATATACGGGGCTATGCTGTTACTATTCATGATAATTTTATATGAATAGCAAGCGTTGCTTTGGCTAGCTAATGGGTAGTTTATAAAAAGCCCAGTTCGAGCATAGCCTCCTCGCTCATCATCTCCTTTTCCCAAGGGGGATCAAAGGTTAGATTAACCACAACCTCGGTTACACCATCAACCTCTCCAACACGGTCGTTAACCTCTTGTAGCATCTGGTCGGCCATGGGGCAATTTGGTGCGGTAAGGGTCATTGTTATAGTGGTTTTTCCGCTGTCGCTAACATCAACCTCGTAAATTAGGCCAAGGTCGTATATGTTTACAGGTATTTCAGGATCGTAAATATCCTTAATAACTTTTACTATGTTAGCTTCAATAGCTAGTATATCAGGCTGCTGTGTCATATATAAAGGTTTGAAAGAAAGTTTATTTAGAATAAAACAAGCATACAGGGTAAATGTTTACCCTACCCATTTTGTTTGGTTTGGTATGCAAGGGCGTAAAGTTTCATCTGCTTAATCATAGAGAGCAATCCATTTGAGCGAGTAGGCGATAGGTTTTCTTTTAATCCAATTTTATCGATAAAGTAAAGTTCGGCATCAATAATGTCTTGCGGTTTTTGGTTGTTTAGCACCCTAATAAGCAAAGCTACAATGCCTTTAGTAATAATAGCATCACTATCGGCAGTAAATATGAGCTTGTTGTCAATCAAGTCTGCATCAAGCCATACCTTGCTTTGGCAGCCTTTAATTAGGTACTGTTCGGCTCGTTTTTTTTCGTCAATAGGGGCTAAATCGTTTCCCAGGTCAATTAGCTGCTGATACCTGTCCATCCAGTCGTCAAATATGGAAAACTCTTCAACTATTTGGTCCTGAACTTGGTTAATGGTCATATTGGTTGTGTTTTTTAGTAATAAAGTTAAGGAATTTATTAAAAATCAACTTTGCTTAAAACTGTTTGCTAGCTGTTAAGTGAATGTGTGGGTTTGATATTTGTTCGTACGCTTGGTTTCGAAGTTGCGGTTCAAAACCTGCATCGGTAATAGCTTTTTGCATTGCGAGGGCATTGATTGAGTTTGTTGCACCTGCCGACGAGACCACGTTTTCTTCAATCATAATTGAGCCTAAATCATCGGCACCAGCATGTAGGCATAATTGCCCCGTTTCTATACCCACGGTAAGCCATGATGCTTGAATGTGATTGATATTGGGAAGCATAATGCGGCTAAGGGCAACCATCCGAATGTACTCGTTGGGTGTTACGTTGCTACTTACGCCCATTTGCTCAAGTTTCGTTCCCTTGCTTTGGTATGGCCAGCAAATAAATGCCGAGAAGCCTATGGCATCCTTTGGTTTTTTGTTTTGTAGATCTCTGATTTTTACTAGATGTTCCATTCTCTCTTCAATGGTTTCAATATGGCCAAACATCATGGTAGCGGAGGTAAGTAAACCGAGCTTGTGCGCCTCGTGCATAACATCGAACCACGCTTGCGAGTCGGGTTTTGCGGGAGATAGCTGTTTACGAACCCTATCCACTAGAATTTCGGCTCCCCCTCCCGGAATACTGTCTAAGCCAGCGGCAACAAGTTGTGAAATAACTTCACGGTAGGTTAGGTTCTCGAGACGAGCAATATGTGCAATTTCGGGTGGGCCGAGAGCGTGGAGTTTTACTTTTGGGTACTCTTTTTTTATATCGCTAAACAGGCTAACGTAAAAGTCGAGCCCTAGCTTGGGATGCAGCCCTCCTTGCAGTAAAAGCTGCTCACTGCCCAGGGTAAGCATCTCGTCAATCTTAGCCTTGTATTCGGGCAGGGTCGTAATGTATGCCCTTGAGTCATTTATTCCGCAGTGAAAGTTGCAAAACTTGCACCCAGCAATACATATATTTGAGATATTTACATTTCTATCGATTTGCCAGGTTACCTTGTTGCCAGTAACCCTTTGCTTTCGAAGATTATGGGCAACAGCCATTAGCTCGGGAAGGGTGGCCTTATCGAACAGCTCCTTGCCCTCCACTATGCTAAGATTGTCGCCATTCAAGGCTTTTTTTAAAAGATAATTGGTGTTCATTATACAGATTAAAATTTACTGCAAAGGTACTAAACAATCTTTTTAACCCTGCTGTACTTAAACCCAAATTACTATCTTTGCCTAATTAAAGCAATGTCTTTAAATATAGATAATTACGACTGACTGTCGTTAAAAAACAGATATATGATTGATAATAAGGTTGTTGTAGCAATAACTCAAGGAGATATTAATGGAATTGGGTACGAAGTAATAATAAAAAGTCTGTCGGATAACCGCATAAACGATTTTTGTGTACCCGTAATATACGGCTCACCTAAGGTAGCGGCATATCATCGCAAGGCAATAAATTTTGAACATTTTAATTTCAATCAAATTAAGGATATCACAGAAATTAATTCGAAAAAATCGAATATTATTAACGTGATGGACGATAATGTGCGAGTGGAGTTAGGAAAAAATACCGAAGCGGGTGGTGAGGGGTCAATTCAGGCTCTTGAAGCAGCCGTTGCTGATATTAAGGCAGGTAAAGCGGATGTGCTGGTTACGGCGCCAATTAATAAGCAGAATGTTCAAACCTCAAAATTTGGTTTCCCGGGTCATACTGAGTTTTTGTCGAGTGCATTTGAAGCAAAGGATGTGCTTATGCTTTTAGTAAGTGACATAATGCGTGTTGGTGTTGTTACAGGGCATATTCCATTGTCGGATGTATCCAAAACCCTTAGTATAGAGTTAATACTTGAGAAGTTGAAGTTACTTAACCAATCGTTGATAAAGGATTTTGGCATTAGAAAGCCACGAATAGCCGTGCTTGGTTTAAATCCGCATGCAGGTGATGCAGGGGTATTGGGTACCGAGGAGCAGGAGATAATTATTCCAGCAATTGAGAAGGCTAACGAGAAAAATATTATTGCAGTTGGTCCATACCCTGCCGATGGTTTCTTTGGTTCCGAGAATTTTGCTAAATTCGATGCCATATTGGCTATGTATCACGATCAGGGTTTAGCGCCATTTAAATCATTGTCTTTTGACAGTGGGGTTAACTTTACTGCTGGCTTGTCCATTGTTAGAACATCGCCAGCACACGGTACCGCTTTTGAGATTGCTGGACAGGGTGTAGCATCTGAAAACTCGATGCGTAATGCGTTAATGCTAGCCATTGATATTTACAAGAATAGGCTTAACTATGAGGAGCTAACAAAGGATCCGCTCCCCATTTCAAAGTCTGAATAGTACACTTAAAGTATTCTGCAGTATGTTTGAGTATATTAAAGGGGTAATTGTTGAAACAAACCCGGCATACGCCGTTATTGATGCTGGAGGTATAGGGTATGTAGTTAATATTTCGCTTAATACATATGCTAAGCTCGAAGGTTTGGAGAATGGTTTGCTTTTCATTCATCAGGTTATTCGCGACGATGCACATTTGCTCTTCGGTTTTATAACTAAATCGGAGCGCGAACTTTTCAGACAGCTAATTAGCGTTTCGGGGGTTGGGCCAAATACAGCACGTGTAATACTTTCATCGTTATCTTCCGAAGAAATAGCCCAGGCAATTATGCAAGGTGATGTGAATACCCTTAAGCGCATTAAAGGTATTGGGATTAAAACAGCACAGCGTATAGTTGTTGACCTAAAAGATAAGCTGGGGAAATCTTTAGGTGATCAAGATATTTTCACACCCATAAACAATACTCTGAGGCAAGAAGCGTTATCTGCATTAGTTATGCTTGGTTTCACCAAAAGTGTAGCCGAAAAAAATATAGATCAGCTATTAAAGAAAAACCCAAGCTATTCGGTTGAGAGTTTAATTAAGGACGCATTAAAGGGTTTGTAAACAAGTAACTTCTATTTACTTTGAAGTATATTGCACAAAATGCTGTTGGGCGGGTTATATTAATTATCCTGGCTTTACATATTGGACAAAACTGTTTGCTCAGACAAACCAAGGTTTTTGGAACCGAGGTTATTGGGCAGATTATGGCTATTCAATCTTCCCCGCCTGATACAATAAAACTTCCATACCCTATACCCGAAAATGAGATGGGTGAAGGGACCGACTCACCATTGTTTATGGCCGATCCTCAAAACTTAAAAATTGAGGTTCAGTACGATGCTGTAAATAAGCAGTATACAGTGTACTATAAGGTAGGCAACGTTAATGTACGCTCTCCAAAGGTAATGAGCGAGAAGGAGTACCGAGAGTTTCAGTTTGAACAATCGATGCGTAGTTACTGGCAACAGCGCCGCCATGGCGAAACCAGCAGCAGGGGGTCTGGAATTTTACCCAGACTTGAAGTGGGGGGTGAAACGTTCGACCGTATTTTTGGCAGCAATGTTATTGAAATAATACCTCAAGGAAATGCTGAACTACTATTTGGTATAACAGGCTCTAGCACTGAAAATCCAACAATTGCTGAAAATTACAAAAAGAACTATACATTCGATTTTCAATCGAAAATTCAGATGAATGTTAGCGGAACGGTTGGCGAAAAGTTACGTATGGAGATAAACTACGATACCGAGGCTACGTTCGATTTTGAGAACAATGTAAAGCTCGAATACACTGGATTTGAAGATGAAATAATACAGAAAATTGAAGCTGGTAACGTTTCGTTACCACTCCCAGGAACACTTATTACAGGTAGCTCAAGCTTATTCGGGTTAAAAACCCAGCTAAAGTTCGGAAGGCTAACCGTAACCAGCATTTTTTCAAAGCAAAATAGCGAAACGCAGGTAATGGAGGTGAGGGGCGGAGCCCAATCAAAAGAGTTTGATATACAAGTTGACGAATACGAGGCTAATAAGCACTTTTTCTTATCGCACTATTTTCGCGATACCTACAATCGGTCGCTGCAAAACCTACCAGTAGTTAACAGCGGAATAAATATTACCCGTGCCGAGGTTTGGGTAACCAATAAGCGGGGTAATTTCGACGATTCGCGCGATGTTATTTCTTTTCACGACCTGGGAGAAAATCAGCCAAATATTTATGCCAGCCATTTCTTCATGCAGGAAGAGGGTGGAAATCAGCCGCGAAATTCAATTAATAGTATGTACCGGAGGTTAACTGGCGAGTTTTTGGGAATTAGAAGCATAGCCGAAGTAAACTCAACCCTTTCGCAAATCCCCAATTTTAAAGGAGGCGTAGACTACGAAAAAATTGAAAATGCCCGAAAACTTACACAAGCCGAGTACACCCTAAATGCACAGTTGGGCTATATTTCGTTAAATACATCACTTAATAACGACGAAATTTTAGCGGTAGCCTTTGAGTACACCTACGGGGGTAAAACCTATAAGGTTGGTGAATTCTCAACAGAGGGTATTTCGGCTCCCGATGCGTTAATCCTTAAACTACTAAAGGGAACTAACCTATCGCCACGCTTTGCAACCTGGGATTTAATGATGAAAAATATTTATGCCATTGGGGCATATCAGGTCGATCGCAAGGAGTTTAATTTCAATATTCTATATCAAAACGATTTAACAGGCACGTCGGTTAACTACCTGCCCGAGGGCAATAGGGCTAATGAGCCATTACTCTCGGTTTTAGGTCTCGACAAGCTAAATAGTAACCTCGACCCTGGCGCCGATGGGATGTTCGATTTTATTGAGGGTATTACTATTAACTCAGCTAATGGGCGAATTATTTTCCCCATACTAGAGCCCTTTGGTTCGGATTTGGCGAGACTTATAGGCGACCCCGATATTGCTGAAAAGTTTGTTTACCAAGAGCTATACGATTCAACCCTAACCAAGGCAAGGCAGATTGCCGAAAAAAACAAGTACCGACTAAGCGGTACGTACCAGTCATCGTCGAGCTCCGAAATACCCTTAAATGCGATGAATGTTCCCAGAGGGTCCGTTGTGGTTACTGCTGGCGGCATGAAACTTACTGAGGGTACCGACTTTACGGTTGACTATATAATGGGTACAGTTAAAATTATAAACCCAGGGTTGCTCGAATCAGGAACGCCCATTCAAATATCGCTTGAGAGCCAAGATCTGTTTAGTTTTCAAACTAAAACGCTGGTGGGTTCACATTTCGACTATCGATTTTCCGATAAATTTAATGTCGGCGCAACGGTGCTAAACCTAACCGAGCGCCCTTTCTCCAAGAAGGTAAACTATGGCAGCGAAGCCATAAGTAATACCATTTATGGGTTTAACACATCGTACCAAACCGAATCGGGGTTTTTAACCAAAGCCGTTGACTTTTTACCTTTTATTGAAACCAAAGAGAAGTCGACTATAACTATTGATGCAGAGTTTGCCCACTTTTTACCGGGCTACTCACGCGCTATAGGCAAGGGGGGTACAGTGTATATCGATGATTTTGAGGGGACCAAAACATCCATCGATTTGCGTTCGTGGTACGCGTGGACCCTTGCAAGCACACCCCAACATCAGCCCGACCTTTTTCCTGAAGGAAACCTGATTAACGATTTAGCAAACGGTTACAATAGGGCTCTGTTGGCATGGTATTCCATTGACCCTCTATTTCTTCGAAATAACTCGTTAACACCTAGTCACTTGCGCCGTGATGCCAATACCCAAAGCAGCCACTTTGTTCGTGAAATTTTTGAAAAAGAAATATTTCCAAATAGGCAAACACCCCATGCAAAAGCCACAAATATACCGGTGCTAAACCTAGCGTTCTATCCAAGCGAACGTGGTCCATACAACTATACAACGCAGGGTGTAAATAGTCAAGGTTTTTTTGTTAATCCTAATAGCAAATGGGCAGGTATGATGCGCGCTTTACCCTCAACAGACTTTGAGGAGAGTAATATTGAGTACGTTGAGTTTTGGTTAATGGATCCATTTGTATATGATACCCTTAGTAGTGGAGGTGATTTATATATTAACCTAGGCGAAATTTCGGAGGACGTACTGCGCGATGGACGAAGAATGTTTGAGAATGGGTTACCAACCTCAGCCAATGCAGTAAATGTTGATACCACCGCTTGGGGCAGGGTGCCCTCAGTACAGTCGCTAGTAAATGCTTTCGATAACGACCCGAAAACCCGACGATTTCAGGATGTTGGTTTAGATGGGCTAAGGGATGAGGACGAGAGATCTTTCTTTAGTAGCTACTTGGCACAAATGGAGAGCGTACTATCACCCGAGGCTTTTGAGAAGTTAAAGAACGACCCGTCTAACGATAACTTTAGATATTTCAGATCTAACTATTACGACTCTCAGGAAGCGAGTATTCTTGAAAGGTATAAATTGTATAATAATACAGAGGGTAACTCGGTTGCCACAGGCGAACCAAATGCCTTTGGTGAAAGGGATGATTTTCCCACATCGGGCCAAATTCAGCCAAACGGCGAGGATATTAACAATGATTATACCCTTAACGAGAACGAAACTTACTACCAGTATAGGGTTTCGTTAAGGCCTCAGGATTTTGAGGTTGGTCAAAATTTTATTACCGACAAAGTAACCTACAATGCTTCACTGGAGAATGGCGAAAAATCGGAGGTAAGCTGGTACCAGTTTAAAGTGCCAATAGATGATTACGAGAGGGTAGTTGGTAATATTCAAGACTTTAAGTCCGTGCGTTTTATGCGAATGTTTATGAAGGGTTTTGTTGATACTACCATTTTGCGTTTTGCCACCCTTGAGTTGGTTCGTGGAGAGTGGAGGCGATATTCCAGAGCCTTAATTCAGGGTCAGGAGGGGATGCCAACAACCGACCTGCCTTCGAGCTCCTTCGATGTTTCGTCGGTGAGTATTGAGGAGAACTATACCCGCACTCCGGTAAATTATGTTCTGCCACCTGGCGTTGACCGGGTTACAGACCCTAGTCAGCCTACAATTATTGAGTTGAATGAGCAATCGATGGAGCTTAAGGTGGTGAACCTGGCCGATGGCGATGCTCGGGCGGTATTTAAAAATGTTAACCTCGATATAAGGCAGTACCGGCGGATGATGATGGATATTCACGCAGAGCAAATTGCAGAGTTCCCATTGCAAGACGAGGACCTAAAAGTATTTATAAGGCTGGGTACGGATTATAGCAATAACTACTATGAGTACGAGATACCTCTTGTGCTAACACCATACGGAAGCTATTTAAAAAACAGCAACTCAGATAGAGAGAGGGTGTGGCCTGTTGAAAATCAGCTTAATATCGACCTAGAGCTGTTTCAAACGGCAAAAATGCTTCGTAACGAGGAGATGCGAAAAGAGGGATCGCCAATTACTTATACAACAATATTCTCAGTACCCGATGGTAACAAAACCTTAAGAGTAACTGGTAATCCGAGCCTTAGCAACGTAAGGGTTATTATGATTGGTATAAGAAATCCCGAACGATCCGAGAATCTTGGCGACGATGGTTATGCAAAATCGGGTATTGTTTGGGTTAACGAGCTGCGCTTAACACAGGCCGAAACCAAGGGAGGTTGGGCAGCAAATGCCCGAATGGCTGCAAAGCTAGCCGACTTGGCAATGGTTACCGTTGCAGGTACAACCATAAAACCTGGTTTTGGCTCCATTGAAAAGAAGGTGAACCAGCGTAGCAAGGAAGATTTTTACCAGTACGATGTGAATTCAACTATCCAGATGGGCCGTTTCTTCCCAAAAGAATCGGGTGTAAATATTCCGCTGTTTATAGGGTACTCCGAATCGTTCGCCAACCCCGAGTACAACCCGTTAGACCCTGACATCCTTCTTAAAACAGCCCTTAATAATGCAGCCAATAAGCAAGAGCGCGACTCAATAAAGCATATATCGCAGGACTATACCCAGCGTAAAAGTGTGAACCTTACCAATGTCCGTATTAATAAAACCGATGGCGCACCAAAAGTTTACAGCATTTCGAATTTTGCCGTAAGCTACTCGTTTAACGAGCAGCTGTCTCGGAATATAAATACAGAGGAGCGTATTCAGCGTAATACTAGGGGAGGACTTACATATGCTTTTAATACAAGGCCTAAAAATGTGGTGCCCTTTCGAAATGTGAAGTGGTTATCGAATCCTTACCTCCGCATTATTAAGGATTTTAACTTTAACTATATGCCCAACCAGTTCTCGTTTAGAACAGAACTTAACAGAACCTATTTTGAGCAGCAGCTACGGAATATTAATGCACCCGAAATAAAGTTGATTCCAACCTACTCGAAAGATTTTCATTGGGATAGGGTGTACTCGCTTAACTGGGACATTACGCAGGCCATAAAGTTTGACTTTAACGCGAATAACCAGGCCCGAATTGATGAGCCAATGGGAATGGTTGACCGTAATCGTGACCCTAGGGCTTATGAGCATTGGCAGGATTCGGTGTGGACTAACCTAAAAAACTTTGGACGCAACACGAACTACAACCATCAGTTTAATTTAAGCTATAATATTCCCATAAATAAAATCCCGTTGTTTAGCTGGGTTAGTGCCTCAACTCGATATACGGGTAGTTATAACTGGCAGGCTGGCCCACTTTTGCCCGACTCGAGCCAGTTTGACCCAGGCAATATAATTCAGAATGCGAGTACCATACAGCTAAATTCGCAGCTAAATTTTACCACCTTATACAATAAAAACAAGCACCTTAAAGCCATTAACCAGAAGTTTGACCAGATAGCCAAAGGGACACCCAAAAAGCAAACTTTTAAAACGGTTACTTTCCAAAAAGAGGGGGTTAGGCTTAGGGCTGGCAGCTTCCGGTCGGTTGAACACGGACTAAAAACCGAAGATGTTACCGTTAAGGCGTTTGCCGAAGATGGGACAGAAATTCCTGTTGAAATTAATATTCGCTCCGACAGAAAGTTATCTATTAAAAATGACCAAGATCACAGTAATGTTAGGGTTGTGGTTGAGGGTAAGGTGCCTGAGCGTGAGAATATTGCGTTGCTCTTATTTCAAGGAAGCGTGCGAATGCTTATGGGGGTAAAAAATCTTTCGGGATCATATTCAGTAACCTCTGGAACGTTGATGCCTGGCTATAAGCCGTCAACTCAGTATATGGGTATGCAATCTCTTAATGGGGTTATGGCCCCTGGGTTTCCGTTTGTAGCAGGTTGGCAGGATCCCGATTTTGCTTGGAAGGCAGTTCGAAATCAGTGGCTTAGTTCTGATTCAACGCTTAATGCCGCCTATATGCTAACACAGAACCAAAACCTTACACTCAGAAGCACTATTGAGCCATTAGCCGGACTAAGGGTTGAAATTTCGGGAACACGAAATTTGGCATCAAACAAGAATGAGTTTTACCTTGCCGATTCTCAGGGACAATTTGGCGCATATAATGCAATGACAACAGGAAATTTTAGCATAAGCATACTAACACTAAAGTCAGCCTTCGAGAAATCGTCTTCAAAGAATGATTATATAAGCAAAACGTTTAAGGAGTTTAGCCAAAGGCGACTTAGTATTGCCAAGGAGTTGGCAGGCAATAGGGCTGATGGCGGAATTTATAATCCAAATATTGTGGACGATAATGATTTTCCTGACGGATATGGATCGCTTAGTCAAGAGGTGCTTATTTATTCGTTTTTAAGCGCTTACACCGGAACGCCCGTGTCCGAAGCAAAGTTCACATCATTTCCGCTAATACCAATGCCTAACTGGCAAATTACCTACGATGGGCTTGCCAAAATGAAGCCTTTTAGCAAATGGATGCGAACTTTCACACTTCGTCATAGCTACCGTTCAACCTTTACGGTTGGGTCGTACTCATCATATTTAGATTTTAAGCCCGAGCAGGATGGGTTTAGCTATGTACGCGATATTAACAACAATTTTGTACCCGAATTTGAAATAACAAACGTGTCGATAAACGAGCAGCTTAACCCTCTAATAAGTTTTGATGCAACCTGGTTAAACAGTCTTACCAATAGGCTCGAGGTGCGAAATACCCGTTCGTTGTCAATGAGTTTTGCCAATAACCAGCTAAGCGAAATGTCTAGCTGGGAAATAATTGTGGGAAGTGGTTACAGGTTCGAAAACCTGCCTCTTGTACTCTCGAATGCTTTAGGAGATCAGAAAACGTTAAAAAGTGACCTTAGGTTAAATGTTGATTTTAGCTTTCGAGACAACCAAACCATACTGCGTAAATTGGTTGAGGAAACCAATACCCCTTCAACAGGGCAAAAAGTGTTAACAATAAAAACTTCGGCCGAGTATGTGGTTAGCGATCAGGTAACTATCAGAGTATTTTTCGATAGGGTGGTTAATACACCGGTAGCCAGCCTTTCGTTCCCAACTGCAAACACTAGCTTTGGTTTTAGCATTCGATTTACTATGATTCAGTAGTGAGAAGTTGTAAAACAGTATATTATTAAGTTGGTTAATATTTTGTTTAATAAAAAAAATGTACTTTTGTGGCAAAGATTGAATCCTTATTTTTAAAACTTAAATAATTTTATTATGAACATTCCTGCAGATTTAAAGTACACTAAAGATCACGAGTGGGTTAAGGTGGAAGGTGACGAAGCGGTTATTGGTATTACCGATTTTGCTCAAAGCCAACTTGGCGATGTAGTTTTTGTTGAAATTGAAACCGAAGGCGAAGACCTTGAATTCGAGGAAGTTTTTGGTACAGTTGAAGCAGTAAAAACTGTTTCGGACCTATTTTTACCCGTTGCTGGTAAGGTAATTGCCGTAAACGAAAAACTTGCCGATAACCCTGAACTTGTAAACAAAGATCCTTACGGAGACGGTTGGATGATTCGTCTTAAGGTTGCTGATGTTTCGCAGCTTGCCAACTTGCTTAGCGATAAGCAATACGCTGAATTAGCTAAAGCATAGTTCAATCAATAAGTATAAAAAAGCGGGTAGAGTTTCTATCCGCTTTTTTCGTGCTTATTCAATTCGTTTTTACCTTACTCGTCAGCATCTTCCTTGGTCATAGCATTCCACCCTTGGGCGCTAATAGGAATATCCTCGCCTTGAGGAGGAACAAGCATTGCACCATTGGTTTGTTCCACTACGTGCCCTATAATGCTAATACCTCCCATTTCCTTAATAGTATCGTGCATTTCAATAGGTACAGTAAATAGTAATTCGTAATCTTCGCCACCATTTAGGGCAGCTATAATAGGGTCAAGGTTCATTTCATTAGCCATTTTATGTGTAACCTGGTCAATGGGAATTTTATCAATATATACCCTGCACCCTACTTTAGAGTTTTTGCAAATATGTAGAAGTTCGCTCGATAGGCCATCGGAAATATCAATCATTGAGGAGGGAACAATACCCGCTTTATCAAGTAAGTCAATTAATGTTTTGCGTGGTTCGGGTTTTAAAAACCGCTCAAGAATATAGTCGTAACCTGCAAGTTGAGGTTTCATTTCCGTTTTGCCCTGAAGTACCCTTTTTTCGCGTTTTAGTAGTTGTAATCCCATATAGGCAGAGCCAAGGTCGCCCGTTACACAAATCAGGTCGTTCTCCTTTGCTCCACTACGGTAGCAAATCTTGTCGGGTTCGGCTTCGCCAATGGCCGTAATGCTAATAACCACCCCTGTTAGCGATGATGATGTGTCGCCACCTACTACGTCAACCCCAAAACGTTCGCAGGCCAAGTAAATTCCGCTGTAAAGTTCCTCAATATCTTCGAGCGAAAAGCGTTTCGATACGCCAATGGATACCGTAATTTGCTTAGGGTGCGCATTCATTGCGTACACATCGCTAAGGTTTACCACAACAGCCTTGTAGCCAAGGTGTTTAAGTGGGTGGTAAGTAAGGTCGAAGTGAATACCCTCAAGCAGTAAATCGGTGGTAACAACCAGCTGTTTGCCATTGGTATTGAGTACTGCGGCATCGTCGCCAACCCCTTTAGCCGTTGAGCTATTTTTTATTATTATTGGTTCGGTTATCTTGTCAATTAGCCTAAATTCGCCTAGCTCGTATAGTTCTGTTCGGGTTTTCTTATCGCTCATTCTGAAAGTTTTTATATTTTGTGCCACAAAGATAGTTGATGTTTTTTTAATGGCTAACCATTTGGCAAAACAGGGGGAATAAGTTACCCTCAATTATTCATCTGAATAATTGCTATCCCCGATAACGATTAAGCCTTACAGCCAATTTTTGTTACTCAAAATTGGGCTCGCCTATGTCGGGGGTACCGCATTTGTATTCATCTTTTACAAATCTGAAGAATAATGCGGGTTAAGTTAGTTTCAGTTAACAAATTGTTCCTATGTTTTTTTGTAACTTTGTGGCAATGTAAAGTTGTTGATTTCACTTTTGCTTAACAAGCAACAGCCTGTACAGCAGGCATTTAAAATAGAATAAGTATGGAAAAATTTCGATATATCTTAAAACCCGAGGACATAAAGCCCATCCTTGAGAATAAGGGGTACTGCTACGCTTCGGATATGATAACCGTTGATGGGCACAAGGTTGGCTATATGTACCGCGAGGCTCGCGAAGACGAGGACGATAGCGGCTGGCGCTTTTACTCAGGTCTCGAAACCGATGAGTACGTTGGTGTTGAGCATCATTTTATGATGTTCGATCTGAACTATATCGTCAATCTTGATCCCCCCATAATTCCATACCTAAAAATGCGTACCGGCGCCGAGCTCGAGCGCGACGAGAATGCCGATACCTTTAGTCCGGTTGAAGAGGGCTGGTAGCCTTTTTTATCAAAATTTATGGGATAATTAGCTGCTTCTTCAAACTTTAAAACATTGAGAATAAGCTGAAATGCGTGTTTGCATATTATTACAAATATTTCTACCTTTGTGCGCTCAAAGAAAATAAGCTGAGAGTACTTACTTTTTGATAATCAGTAGAATAAAACAAAATTAAACTTCTTACAAAAGATATTCACATGAACGTAACTCACGAAAACTCCGATGCGCTAAATGCAGTGCTAACCGTAAAGGTAGAGAAAAACGATTATGAACAAAACGTTGAGAAGGCACTTAAAGATATTCGCACAAAAGCGGTAATTAAGGGCTTTAGACCAGGAAAAGCACCTGCCTCAATGATAAATAAAATGTACAAGAAATCGGCAGTGCTTGAAGAGGTAAATAAGCTGGTTTCCGAGAGTATTTCGGGTTATATTACTGAGCAAAAAATTAATATTTTAGGCGAGCCACTACCATCAGACAAGCAACAACATATCGACTGGGACGAGCAGGGTGATTTCGAGTTTCTGTTCGATTTGGGTATAGCTCCAGAGTTTGAGGTAAAACTCTCTAAACGCGATAAGGCACCTTACTATAGCATAAAGGTTAGTGATGAGATGCGCCAGGGCTATATTGAGAACATTTCAGGCCGCTACGGAAGCTATCAGGATGCCGAGAAAGCCGATGGCGAGAGCCTTCTTAAGGCTACCCTTACCGAACTTAATGCTGATGAATCGCCAAAGGAAGATGGTATTTCGGCTGAGGATGGTATGGTTTCGGTTATGCTTGTGGCCGATGAGGACGAAAAAAAGAAATTTATTGGCGCTAAGGTTGGCGATGTAATGGTGGTTGATGTTACCAAAGCATTCCCTAACGAAACCGATAGGGCAGCGCTTCTTAAAATATCAAAAGAAGAACTTGAAGGGATTGAACCACTATTTCAGGCAACCATTACCCAAGTGCAGCAATATGCTAAAGCTGAGGTAGATCAGGAACTATTCGATAAGCTTTACGGCGAAGGCGTTGTTAACTCTGAGGAAGAGTTTCACCAGAAACTTGATGAGGATATTAAGCAGAACCTTAAAGGCGATAGCGAGCGTAAACTTTATATCGACGTACGCGACAAGCTAATTACCAAGTTTAACATCGAGCTTCCCAAGGAGTTTCTAGTTCGATGGTTAACCGCTATTAATGAGGGCAAATTTACTCAAGAGCAGGTAGAAAAAGATTACCCAAGCTTTGAAAACGACCTAAAATGGCAGCTTATTCGCGATAAAATTGCCGTTGAGCAGGAGTTTAAAGTTGGAGAAGAAGAACTTCAGCGTGTGGCTAAGGGGCATATTATGAACCAGATGATACAGTATGGTATGGGACAGCTTCCCGATGAGTTTCTCGATAAGTACGCAAAAGAACTTGTTGAAAAACCCGAGGAGCGCAGAAAAATGGCCGAGCAGGTTATTGAGGGTAAGGTAATGGACTGGATTAAGGAGACCATTAAGCTGGACGAGAAAGAGGTTGACTCCGAAGAGTTTAAAAAGATGGTGAGCCCAGAGGCTTAAATAATACAAAGCGGGTGATTTTCTCCCGCTTTTTTTAATTAGCTTGGGTTTTACTGTGTTGTAACCATAATGTTTTCTGATAGCTTATATCGAAGTAGATGACCTATTTATATATAGTGTGAAATGCGAATGGAATTTCAAGCAACTTTAACGACCATTTAAAATAAAGAAGATTTATGAACACATCGACATTCAGCCCCGACAAAATTATTGACAGATTAAAACTCTTTAATTATAAATATGAACTCAAGGAGCAGTCATTAAAAGTGTTCTTACCTATGTTCTGTTATTTTAGAATTGAATTCAAATCAGATGAAGTAAAAATGACTTCTCACTTACGTTTTGGGTTTCGTTTTTTACCTCTTGAATACAATTTTTTAATTTATGGTCTTGGGTTTTATATTTTTGCTTGGTATAAACTGACAACCTTCAACAGTGCAATCTTTCTGCTACTGGCTCTGTTTATTGTGCATTTAGTAGTTTGTTTTATTAAAATTGAAGCGCTAAGAACTGTTATTCATAATTGGATAGAGAGCGATAATAAAAACAAATAGGCACAAGTTGACTTTATACAAGATGATAGCAACCAAGTCATTAAAAGTGCTTTGTGGGTTGCAAATGGGAATATTCGAGCAATTAATAAGCAGTAAATTATGAGTGCTAACAAAAAAGCAGAATATCAAACTGTTGATATAAAAGGGCAT
Source organism: Bacteroidales bacterium (assembly GCA_041656735.1). Lineage (GTDB taxonomy): Bacteria > Bacteroidota > Bacteroidia > Bacteroidales > Tenuifilaceae > Perlabentimonas. The sequence goes on from JBBACY010000016.1 coordinate 58,596, forward strand.
GAATTGAGATGCCCAATATGTAATAATAATCGTTTTTCGAGCAGACGGGCTCAGCTAAATACGGCTGTGGCCTCCTTTTTCGATTTCGATTGGGCTAACCGGAGTGCTACATGCTATGTTTGTTCGGAATGCACCCATATTTCTTGGTTTTTAGAGGGCTGAGTGTTTGACTTCGTCTCCGCTCAGTCTGACGTAGGGTCGCTTCGAATTATGGCTTTTCGTTAACCCAAGCCCCTCATTACCTTAATATGGAGTCAGACTGAGCGAAGACGAAGCCTGACGGCGAATTTTCTAACTTTAACTAAACAACATTGACCTAGTTTTTCGAAAAAGATTAATATATTTATCCTCAATTTGAAACGTAGTAACTATAAAATAGTAAAACCATGATTAAAAAACCGAGTGAATTTCAAAAATACGCTGTAAAGCATAAGGGCATTAGTAGCCTTTCAATGCATCGTTACCAATCGATGCATAATAGTTATATTAACCCCACAATTATTGAAGAGCGTCAGCTTAATATTGCTCAAATGGACGTTTTTTCTCGCCTAATGATGGACCGCATAATATTTTTGGGTGTACCCATTACCGATGATGTGGCCAATATAATTCAAGCGCAACTTTTGTTTCTCGAATCGAACGACCCCAGTAAGGACATTCAGATATACCTTAACACCCCGGGTGGTTCGGTTTATGCTGGTTTAGGAATATACGACACGATGCAGTATATAGGTTCTGATATTGCAACCATTTGCACAGGTATAGCCGCTTCAATGGGAGCTGTTTTACTGTGCGCTGGTGCCGCAGGAAAGCGCTCAGCCCTAACTCATTCTAGGGTTATGATACATCAGCCAATGGGTGGTGCCGAGGGACAAGCATCGGATATTGAGATTACTACCCGTCAGATACTGGCACTGCGCAAGGAACTTTACCAGATTGTTTCCCAGCATACGGGCAAAACGTTTAATAAGGTTGAAAAGGATTCTGATCGTGATTACTGGATGACATCTACTGAGGCTAAGGCTTACGGTATGATTGACCAGGTTTTGAAGAAAAACGAGTAGGATATTAGCGTTATCTTTTAAAGTTTTAAACTTAAATATAATAGCCCAAGCTGAAACCTTGGGCTATTTTATTTGGGATTATTTTGTGGCAATCCTAGTGATTCAGCTATTTTAATTTGGATATGTGTTTTTCTTCGCTATCGCACGACTCCTGTCGTGTGGTAACCAAGCGAATAAATTTACTGTTTAATTCGCACTAGAGAATTGGCTTGGCCGAGCTAAAGGTTCGTGCGGCAGCGGGAGTTGCCATTGGGCTATACCAAAATGTCTCTTTATGGCGGGAAGATAGAGTTTATTTACCCAAACATCTGCTTAACTCTTTTCACCCCTTCAACCAGCATATCAATTTCTTGCGTAGTATTGTAAAATGCCAGCGATGCCCGAACCGTGCCATCAATACCAAAATGTGCCATAACTGGCTCGGTACAATGTGTACCTGTGCGTACGGCAATGCCCATTTTATCTAGTATCATACCCACATCGTACGGATGGATATTGCCTACGAGGAATGAAATTATGGAAGTCTTCTCTTTTGCTGTTCCTATAATTCGAACTCCCTCAATGGCTAGCAGGTGTTGAGTTGCGTATTCGAGTAACTCATTTTCATATTCAACTGCCGCCTCAATGCCTACCGATTGGTAGTACTTTATGGCAGTTGCCAACGCTGCTGCACCAACGTAGTTGGCGGTGCCTGCCTCGAATTTAAAGGGCAACTCATTGAAGGTTGTTTTTTTAAATGTAACGGTGGCAATCATATCGCCACCACCTTGCCAGGGCGGTATTTGTTCGAGCAACTCCTGCTTTCCGTAAAGTACGCCAATTCCCGTTGGACCATAAATTTTGTGACCCGATATTGCGTAAAAATCAGCATCCAAATCCTGCACATCTAGAATGCCGTGCTTAGCGCCTTGCGCACCATCAACAAGCACTTTAACCCCGTGAGCATGTGCCTTGGCAATAATTTGTTTTATGGGGTTTACCGTACCTAGCGAGTTGGAAACATGGTTAACGGCAATAATTTTTGTTCGTTTGGTAATTAGTTCGTCCAGCTTTTCGAGTATCAAATCTCCATTGTCGTCAAAAGGGAGAACCTTAAGCTTCGCTTTTTTTCTTTCGCACAGTAGCTGCCAAGGAACAATATTGGAATGGTGCTCCATTTCCGAGACGATTACCTCATCGCCCTCGAAAATAAAAGCCTCACCAAATGAGAATGCCACAAGGTTTATACTGGCTGTTGCGCCCGATGTAAAAATAATTTCGTTGGTGCTTTTTGCGTTTATAAACTGCCTAACTGTTTCGCGTGCTTGCTCGTAGGCTTGGGTAGAATCAACGCTTAGCTTATGCACCCCTCGGTGTATATTTGAGTTTATTTTGTTGTGGAAATACGCAATGGTATCGAGCACGCACTTTGGCTTTTGGGTGGTGGCTCCATTATCAAAATAAACCAATGGCTTGCCGTGTACCTCTTGAGTTAGAATGGGGAAATCGGCTCGTATTTTACTAACATTGAATGACATAGTACTTCTTTTAACAACAGTTCATTGGGCAATTATTGCAGCGCGAGAGGTCGCCCCTAAGGCGTTTGTTTACCAACTCATCAATGCGTTCGCGCAGAGGTGCAATTTTTATATGGCCAATCACATCGTGGGCAAAGCCAAACATGAGCAGAAGTTTTGCTTCGCGCTCGCCAATACCACGCGATTGCATATAGAATTTGGCATCCATATCAAGCTGGCCAATGGTAGCGCCGTGGGTACACTTCACATCATCGGCATAAATTTCGAGCTGAGGTTTTGTGTACATTTTAGCATCGGCAGTTAGCAGCAGGTTATTGTTGCTTTGGAATGCCTGCGTTTTTTGTGCATCACGCCTAACCAGTATTCGCCCGTTAAAAGAGCCAGTTGCCTGATCGTCGAGTAAGGCCTTATATAACTCATTACTATTGCAGTTAGGCTTGGCATGGTCAATAAACGAATACATATCGATATGCTGATTGCGGTCGGCAAGGGCAAGGCCGTAAGTATGATTCTCGCAATTCTCGTCGTTTAAAACTATGTGAATATTATTGCGAATAATACCTCCGTGCAGCGAAACGGTATTAGTGCTTAGCACCGAGTCGCGCTCTTGCTTTCCGAAGAGATGTGTGAATTGGGTAGAATCGTTGTGCTGATTCTGCATTGAAACCACATCTAAGTTGGCACCCCTGTTGGTAAAAACTTCGGTAACAACATTCGATAAGTATTCCGATGGCGACAGGGTATGGTCGCAAATTACGATATCGGCCTGTGCGTTTTCATCTGCAATAATAAGGTTCCGGTAATGCATTAGCTGGTTCTCATCGCCCATCATTAGGTTGATAATTTGTATGGGCTTTTCGAGCACTAACCCTTTAGGTATGTATATAAACACACCATCCTGAGCAAAAGCTGTATTAAGAGCAACCAAACCATCCTCATCGTTATCGGCAAGGGTGTTGTAGTATTTGCTCACAACGTTTGGATATTTTTTTGCGGCTTCGGAAAGACTTCCTATAATAACGCCTTTCTCAATTTCGACTAGCAAATCGGGGTTACTCAAATAAAACCCATTAAGTGTAAGCGCTAGGTGAGTGTCGAGCGCAGGTATATCGCAACGGAAGATATCATCAATATTAAAGGTGATACTTTTTGGAGTGAAGTACTTTTCGTACTCGTTGAGGAATAACTTTTCAACCTTAGTGTACTTGTACTTTTCGCTTTTAGAGTTTGGGAAGCCCAAAATTTTAAAACTCTCCAGAGCCGACTGCCTTGCCTTGTTCAGAATATCGGTCGAGTTTTCGGTAATAAGGTCGAGATTATCAAAATAAAGGTTGATAAAATTTTCCTTAGGATTTATGTTTAGTGCGTTCATGTTATTTAGTTTGTTAAACGCTAAAGCGTTAAGGCATAAAAAAAGTTCTTATCGGCTTTGTGCCTTGCGTTTATTCTTCCAACTCATTTTTAATCCAGTCGTAACCCTTTTCTTCTAGGTCAAGGGCAAGCTCTTTCCCTCCAGTTTTAACAATTCTTCCATTGTAGAGAATATGTACAAAGTCTGGCACAATATAATCTAATAGCCTTTGGTAGTGAGTTATAACTATGGTTGAGTTATCTGGTTTTTTTAATTTATTTACACCATTGGCTACAATGCGAAGGGCGTCAATGTCGAGCCCCGAGTCGGTTTCGTCAAGAATTGCCAATTTGGGCTCAAGCATAGCCATTTGGAATATCTCATTCTTTTTCTTCTCTCCACCAGAAAACCCTTCGTTTACCGCACGGTTGGTAAGGGCTGAGTCTATTTCAACCAGCTCCTTGCGCTCGCGCATAAGTTTCAGAAAATCTGACGCTGTAACGGGGGCAAGACCTTTGTGCTTGCGGTGCTCGTTTAGCGCAGTTTTCATAAAGTTTACCATACTTACGCCTGGTATTTCAATGGGGTACTGAAAGCTAAGGAATAGCCCTTCGCGCGAGCGCTCCTCGGGCGATAGCTCGAAAATATCTTTACCATTAAAGGTAATTTCGCCTTGGGTAACCTCAAAAAGTTCGCGACCAGCTAATACGGCGCCTAGGGTACTTTTACCCGACCCATTGGGACCCATAATGGCGTGTACTTCGCCTGGTTTTATGCTAAGGTTTACCCCTTTTAGTATCTCTTTGCCGTTTATGCTGGCGTGTAGGTTTTTTATTGTTAACATGATTTGTAACTTTTATATCTATATAATATTATGAGTTTAATTCCTTATCCAACGCTGCCTTCCAAACTTATTTGCAGCAGTTTTTGTGCTTCAACAGCAAACTCCATGGGTAACTTATTTAACACCTCCTTGGCGTAGCCGTTAATAATGAGCGCAACGGCGTCCTCGGTTGAAATGCCACGCTGGTTACAGTAGAAAATTTGATCTTCGCCAATTTTCGATGTGGTGGCTTCGTGCTCAACAATTGCCGTGGGGTTATCTACCTCAATGTACGGAAATGTGTGTGCACCGCATTTATCGCCGAGCAGTAGTGAGTCGCATTGCGAGAAATTGCGAGCGTTTTCAGCATTTTTAACCACCTTAACCAAACCGCGGTAGCTGTTATTGCTTACGCCAGCCGATATACCTTTTGATACGATTCGGCTTCTGCTATTTTTACCAATATGAATCATTTTTGAGCCTGTATCGGCCTGCTGGTGATTATTGGTTACGGCAACCGAATAAAATTCGCCGTAGGAGTTATCGCCCAAAAGTATGCAGCTAGGGTATTTCCATGTGATGGCGGAACCGGTTTCAACCTGTGTCCACGATATTTTACTGTTTTTGCCCTTGCAAATTCCTCGTTTTGTAACAAAGTTGTAAATTCCACCTTTCCCCTCCTTGTTTCCTGGGTACCAGTTTTGTACGGTAGAGTATTTTACCTCGGCATTGTCCATTGCTACAATTTCAACCACTGCAGCATGCAGCTGGTTTTCGTCGCGCTGTGGAGCGGTACAACCTTCGAGGTACGAAACGTAGCTATCGTCCTCGGCCACAATAAGCGTGCGCTCAAACTGGCCGGTATTGGCTGCATTTATCCTGAAATAGGTGCTGAGTTCCATAGGGCTTCTCACGCCTTTCGGAATGTAGCAGAAGCTTCCATCGCTAAAAACGGCGGTGTTAAGTGCGGCAAAAAAATTATCGGTAGCGGGCACCACCGATGTTAAGTATTTTTTTATCAAATCGGGATGTTCGCGAATGGCCTCACTCATTGAGCAAAATATGATACCCTTCTCGGCCAAGGCTTCGCGAAATGTGGTTTTAACCGAAATGCTATCCATTACAGCATCAACGGCCACGCCTGTGAGCATTTTTTGTTCCTCAAGGGGTATTCCCAGCCTGCTGAAGGTGTCGAGTAGCTCGGGGTCTACCTCGTCTAGGCTATCGAGTTTTGGTTTTTGCTTGGGGGCAGCGTAGTATATTATATCCTGATAATCTATCTCAGGTATTTTTAGGTGCGCCCATTGTGGCATTTCCATTTGCTGCCAGTGCCTAAATGCCTTTAGTCGGATGTCGAGCATCCACTCAGGTTCACCCTTTTTTTGTGAAATAAGCCTTACAACATCTTCGTTAAGCCCTTTAGGAATTGTTTCGGTTTCGATATCGGTAAAAAAGCCGTATTTATAATCCGAGTTCGTTACCTCATCGAGTATTTTATCCTGATCGTTGGCCATTATTAGTACGTTAATTATGGTTTTACAGTTACTTTGTTTAATTCTGATTTTAAAACACCATAGTTCTAAAATTGTTCCCGTTTGTTAAAGAATAGTTAACAAAATGGAATTAATCTAAATAGATTGCAAATATAGCTTGTTTGGTGATAAACAGGAAACTAATTACACCGAAAACATAGTAGTAAAATATGATTTTTAGCATCGAGTTGCTTAGTGCTTTTTTATCTATCAAAACATAATGCACGAATAGGCTATCTACTCACTTTCAATTTCCTCAATTTTAGTTTTAATGTCTTTTAACCCCTCATAAATACTTTTTTCTGGCGGAATAATATTTTGGTCGTCCCAGAAAGTTTGGTCGTATTGATATGAGTTATCGAGGAATACCTTTTGTATTGGCTCTGTGTCCTTACGATTAAAGCGGGCAACATCACTGGTATCTATTTGGGTATTTAATAATTCGAAGAAAAGGTGGAATGAGCTGTTGAAAAGGTTACGTCTAAATCGGTACTTAAAGCGTAAATCGCCCCTTACGTGCGAAAGGTAATGTGTGCCGTTTATGCTGGTGTACCTAACCGAATAGCTTATACTAACGGGTTTAAACTTAAACTGTCGATTGCGCTTATGTACGAACATATCGGTTACTTGGGTAATGTTTGCAGGGCTTATATTTAAATCGGCACCAAGTATTGCCAGTGAGTTTACATCAATATAAATTACTCCCTCGAGCAGCGGGTCTGTTACCCCTTCCTTTAGATTAAAGCTAATGGCGAATGCTGTTATCCCGTCTATTGAAACCATATCGCTTCGCTTAAAGGTGTATTTGTTCCAGTAACTTTCGTCGAGGAAAGAGGGAATATTTTTCACTATATCCAGAGCAAGCGAGCTGTGAATGCCCCCTTTTAGCTTGATGCTAAGCGTATCGGTAGGTTCAAGGTTCTGAGTTTTTCTTGACTTTATTAGCCTTACCTGGTCTGACTCAAACTGTTTTTGGATTGGCGATTTGTATATTTTAAAAATGGCCTCGGAGTAGTTTTGGTACTTTTTATTTTTAACTACACCCTCGCGATAAAACGAAGTATAGTAAACAGGAACTCGGCTGTAATTATCCTGAATTTTTTGAAGGGCATCGGTAATAAGCTGTTTTGGGTCAATATTTCGAATTATTACCTCCTGTATTGATATGATGTCGGTTTCCAGAAATATGCTGATAGCACTTTGTGCAAAAAGGGTTATGGGTATTTTTTTTGTTTTATATCCTATATGTGAAATTAGCAGGTTGGTGGCTTGGGTTGCCTTTGGTATTTTAAGAATAAAAGCACCATCAAGATTGGTTGTGGTGCCCATAGCAATTTCGGGTAAACCAATGGTAACATAGGATAGGGGTTGTTGCGTTTGTGAGTCGAGCACGTATCCTCTCAGGATTTTATAGCCCTGCGTGTTGTTTGCTTGCTTTGTATTTAACCCGTTGGTTTCTTCTTTATTTTTGTAAATTAAAATGTGGTTGTCAATCACTTTATAGGATAGGGTTGTGTCGTTTAGTATTTGGTTAAGGGCGTTGCGCAGGGTAATATGGCTAATTTTAGGTTTTATTATTTTATCGCTTTCCACCAGTTTACTTTCGTAGGCAAAGAGCAAACCAATGCTATCCGATAGCTGGTTTAGGGTGTGGTAAATACTGTTACGATTTGTTGGAAGGGTAACCCTTTGATTAAAAATGCTGTCGTTAGCTTGTTGCCCCAATACCTCTATTTTCATTAAACTAATGAAAATAAGTAGCAAGGATAGTAACTTAATACTGTAGCTTTTTGACATAAAATTTAGGGTTTTGAGCCCCTGTTAAGGCTTCCAAAGAGTAATGGAACTTTCCTTGTACTCCGCATTGAGATGAAGGGTTTTACATATTACCTCAACCATTGATTGTACCGAATTGTTCATAAATGTTACGGTAAGTTTTCGGGAGCCTATGGCTGATGAGCCAAGTACTATATTGGTATTGTACGTTTTATTAATTGCCTGTATAATGTTCGCTAATGATTCATCCTTAAACTGCAATCGCTTGTTTAGAAGGGTTTTAAGGGGAGTAGCGTTTTCTTTGTATTTAGTAAGATGGTTGTTTTCTAGGGTTACTCTGTCGCCAGGCGTAGCAGTTATACTCTCGGTTCGGTTGTTTTTTTGTGTAATATTAACCGAGCCTGTTTGTACCACGAGCTCAAAATCGTTACTGTTGGTCGATTTTACAGAGAATGATGTTCCCAAAACCTTAATACTTGTATTTAGCGTTTCAATGTTAAAAGGAATTTCAGGGTTTTTAGCAATATCGAAAAAGGCTTGTCCTTTTAGCGTAATGTTACGATTTTTTTTGGCAAAACGTTTTGTGTATGAGATTTGGCTATTGGCTTCGAGAAAAACAGAGCTACCATCGGGCAGGGTATGCACTAGGGTTGTTAAAGCCGAAGTGCTATTAACCACAATATTTTGGCGTATTGTGCTAACCGTAAAGTAAGCCGAAGCGATTACAATTACTGCCATTGCAGCTACAGCCCAACGAACAAAATTCACTTTGCCCTTTCTTTTAAAGTTAGTGGCTTGGGCTAAGGGGGTTTCTAGCTCAATTCTTGTTTTTAAGTTGTTCCACGCCTTGTTGGCGTTGGGAAGTTTTATATGGTTTGCTCCAATTATATTCCAATCGTTTTTCGTATCGTTTACTAGCTTTTTATTGTTGGGATTAGTGTCCACAAGTGTTTCAAACTCTTCAGTTTCTGATAGAGTCATTTCGCCCGCCACATATTTTGCGAGGCTGTTGCGGTGTTCAGGTATGTTTAAGTTAAGCTCCATTAGTTGTTGGTTTTAGCATAAAACCCTTTAAGTTAGTAGTCCTTTAGGTTTACTCTAAATAATTTTAGGGCTGTGCCCATATGTGCCTCAACAGTTTTAACCGATATTGAGAGTTTTTTTGCTATTTCGTTATATTTTAGCCCATCAAAACGACTCATAGTAAATATTTTGCGACTCCTTTCGGGTAGTTGATTAAGCGTTTTGTCGATAATTTCGGTAAGCTCATCAACTTCAATAGTTTGTGATTCATCACCCTGTTCAGCCGAATTTAGCAGAATGCTCTCGGCGTGCTTTTGCCGAACGGCGTTGTGCTCAATAACTTTAAGGCACTTGTTTTTTGTTGCTTGGTATAGATATGCCTTTAATGAGGTTTTTATTTTAATCTGTTCTCGGTTTTTCCAGTAATGGTAAAATAGGTCTTGAACGATTTCTTCGGCTGAGTCCATATCTTTTAGAAACTTCATAGCGTAATGGCAAAGGTTGGTGTACATTTTACGGAATAATCTTTCAAATTCCTGAATGTCTCCTTGCTGAATTTTGCGATGCGAGAAGTTTATAATT